>JAIOSV010000003.1 GCA_021107435.1 Candidatus Sabulitectum sp.
AGCCTCTGAAACACTTTCTCCGAACTACTTACAGCAATCTGCTGGAGTAGCCTCTGAATCACTCTCTCTGTACTACTTACAGCAATCTGCTGGAGTAGCCTCTGAAACACTTTCTCCGAACTACTTTCAGCAACCTGCTGGAGTAGCCTTTACTGCCAACCAGCCCTGAACTACTTACAGCAACCTGCTGGAGTAGCCTCTACTGCCAACCAGACCTGAACTACTTACAGCAACCTGATGCAAATAACGCGCAACAGTCGTCTTCTTGACGGCTCTTGCTTTACCTCTTATAGTAAACGCATGTTTCCTGAAAGGAGGGTTTACATGCACGGAGATCTTACCGCAAGGCAGAGGCAGTTTCTGGATTTCATAAAATCATTTATCGTTGACGAAGGATATCCCCCTTCAATAAGAGAGATCCAGAAAGCTTTCAGCCTGAAAAGCACCAAGGGAGTCAAAGGCCACATAGACAGACTGGTGGAAAAAGGTTATCTGAACAGGAAAGACGGATCCGCTCGAACCCTCTCCCTCCCGTCATTTCGATCAGGCCATGGAAGACGCTCTGCTGACAACCGGGCACCCATCATTGGTCGGGTTGCGGCAGGCCTGCCTATACTGGCAGAAGAAAATGAAGAAGGGCACATGCCTATACCTGACCGGTTTTACGGCATTGAGGGAATGTTCTGGCTGGAAGTGCACGGTGACAGCATGATTGATGCGGGCATCTTCGATGGCGACTTTGTTCTTGTAAGACCTGTTCCATTCGTTGAAGAAGGCACCGTTGCTGTAGTGTTTGTAGATGATGAAGCTACAGTTAAGCGATTCTATCACAGAGGGGATACCATCAGACTGGCGCCTGCCAATGATCTCTACAAAGTAATGGAATTCCACGGATCTGCCTGTGCAAGTATCCGCATTGCCGGCAAAGTTGCGGCAGTATTCAGGTTTACCGGGTAATCATCTCCTCAATCACGGGAACAATCTTTTTTACTGAATCAACTCTGATTGCCCCCTGGTACTCACTGTCTGTACCATAACCGTAAGAACAGGCTATTACTGGAAGAGTGTTCTCCAAACCCGCCTGTATATCGTGATATCTGTCTCCTACCATCACGGTAAAATCATAACCTCTGCTCATTTCAAACAACCTTGCGGTTTTTGAAGCCTCATCAGTTCTGCCGGTGAGCATGGTGAAGTTGTCTACAATGCCAAGGGTTTCAGTGACAAGAACTATGTAATCCATATGAGCATTTGACAGTATAGCCAGATCAAATCCAAGAGCCTGCAGATCGCAAAGCATCTGTTTCACTCCCGGGTAAAGCTTTCCTTTAGTCGGAAGAGTCACGGCCTGATGAAACTGTACGCTTTCAAAAAACCTTTTGCATACTGCCGGTTCGTCGCTTCCCGCAAGAACCTTGCAGAACACCTCAAGCGGCTCTCCGTAAAGAGAGTTAACAAGACTGTAGGGTGGTTCTGCTTCCCCGGTGATGTCCGAGGCAGCTCTTGCTATTGCAGGAGCCAGAGCGAATTCCGTGTGGTGCAGAGTACCGTCCAGATCGAATACCGCAAGCCTTTTCATTCTTCCTCCATAAATGTTGAAGGAGGAATATATTACTCCTTATGAAAAAGACCTCACTCTTTGCCTCTGATCTTGACGGAACGTTGCTCCGCAGGGACGGTACATTCAGCGCGAGAGATCTTGCAGCCCTTGAAAATCTCAGACACAGGGGCTGCGCTGTTGTGCTTGCTACAGGAAGAAGCCCATTCTCTCTTCGACGATGTCTGGGAGAAAGGACGCTTCCGGTGGATTGGTATGTGCTCTCCTCCGGTGCTGGAATTTTAAACTCAGAGGGAAAAGTAACTCTGTCGCGAACTCTTTCTCCGGATGATACTTTAAAAATTCACAACGTCTTTGTTGAACTTGGAATTACCGACACTTCCATACAGGGAATCTTCCCGAATGCTCATATTCTTCACTGGATGGAAGGAAAACGCTGTTCCGATTTCAGGAAAAGACTGGCATACTACCGTGACTTTTCAAAGAAGATTGATAATCCGGAAATTCCTTCAACAGAGGTTATCGGATTTGTCCACCCGGATCGGGCAGAAAAAATCATTTCAGCTCTTAATGAAATCATCGGAGAGAAATACTCAATAATCCGCGCCACCAGTCCCATAGATCACAATACCGTCTGGATTGAGGTTTTTTCACAAGGAGTGAATAAAGCATCTGCCTGCGATACGATCAGGAAAGAACTTGAAATTCCATTGACCCTCACTGCCGCAGTGGGCAATGACTGGAATGACATTCAGATGCTGCGCTGGGCAAATCGATCATTTGTTTCAAGCAATGCTCCAAAGGAACTGTTGAAAGAGTTCGAGAATGTGCCCTCAAACCAGCATAATGCTGTAGCAACTGCCGTGAATACCTGGCTGACGGTGTTAACATGAAAGTATTTGCCCTTTCAGATCTCCATCTTGGCTTTGCTGTGGACAAGCCCATGGATAAATTCGGAAGCATGTGGAAAAACCATCCCCGAAAAATAGAAGCTAACTGGAAAAAGATTGTGGAAGATTCTGATATTGTTCTTGTACCGGGAGACATCTCATGGGGAATAAATTTTGAGGAGGCCAAGCCCGATCTTGATTTCCTTGACTCTCTTCCCGGAAGGAAATTCATCTGCAGGGGCAATCACGACTACTGGTGGAACTCTCTGAGCAGGGTTCAGAAATTCGTTGGCCCTTCTATTACTGTACTGCAGCGAAATGCAGTAGATTGCGGTGAATTTGTTCTCGCGGCAAGCAAGGGCTGGAATACTCCGCTGTGGGAGGGTTACAAACCCACTGAGGATCAGAAGCTTTACGAGAGAGAGCTGGGAAGAATGCTGATCGCCCTGAAAAAGGCAGAGCAGTTGAAAAAGCCGGAACAGAAGCTGGTGTACATGATGCACTTTCCTCCTGTTGTAGATGGAAAACCCAGTAAGTTCGCGGAGTATCTTTCGGACTGCGGAGTTGCGCTGTGTCTTTACGGTCACCTTCACGGAAACTGGCCCGAAAGAGCAAATATGGAATACAGGGGGGTTTTATACCGCATTGCCTCCGCTGACTACCTGAAATTCAAGCCAATGGATATAACCTCGGAGGTAACAAGCCAATGCTCCTTTCTGTAAATGGTCTTGGCCTGGAATTTGGCTCAGACGAGATATTCAGCAATATGACATTCAATATAAACCCAGGTGAGCGAGTAGCTCTTGTTGGTGTGAATGGCGCCGGTAAGACCTCTCTTCTCCGTATCCTCTCAGGAGAGCTGGAACCCTCTTCGGGCAAGGTGAGCAAGTCGGGAAATCTAAGAGTGGGCTACCTGCCTCAACAGATCAGCGAGTTTCCCGGAGGAGTCCTGCTGGAAGCTGTATGCGCTGGCTCCGGAGACGGTGCTGAAGCTCTCTCCAGAGAAGAGGAACTCCATGCTATTCTGGAGAAAGAAGGGTCTGGCGACGCATCAATCCTGGCTGAACTGGCAAAAGTGCAAGACAAAATCCATTCAACGGAAGCATACAACCTGGAGTCAAAAGCCCAGGCTGTTCTGTCCGGGCTTGGCTTTTCAAAAGAGGAACTGAAGATGGATCTCTCCTCCTTTTCCGGCGGATGGAAAATGAGAGCCATGCTCGGAGCAATTCTTCTGAACAATCCCGACCTTATTCTTCTTGATGAGCCCACCAACCATCTTGATCTGGATGCCCGTCTCTGGCTGGAGGAATTTCTCAGGCGCTTCAAAGGAGCAGCCTGGATAATCTCTCATGATCCTGCTTTTCTTGACAGGGTAACAAACAGAGTGGTTGAAATCGAGTTCGGCGATATGAAAACATGGGGGGGCAACTACTCTTTTTATGTTAAGGAAAAACTCGTACAGGCTGAGTATTTGCAGAAGCAGGCTCGCAAGGTTGAGGATGAACGGGAAAAACTGGAAAGATTCGTCAGAAAATTCAAGGCTACTGAAAGTAAGCGTTTTCAGGTTCGAAGCCGCGAGAAAATGCTGGAAAAGCTTGAAGCGGTTGCAACCTACAGAAGCCCGAAGAGAATGATTATCAGACCGCCGGATGTCCCGCGAAGCGGAACAAAAGTCCTGGAGATGCAGAATGTCTCCAGGGCTTACGACAAAACAGTCTTCTCCGAAGTTAATCTTGAAATACACCGTGGAGATCGAATTGGTATTGTGGGCAGGAACGGAGGGGGCAAGTCTACCCTTTCCAGGCTCTTTGCCGGCATTGAAGATCCCACCGGCGGGAAAGTCATAAAAGGAACTGGAGTTAAAATTGGCTACTACTCTCAGGAGATTGATCTCCAGCTAAACGAAAAAAACACTGTCCTGCAGCATGTTCATAACATTTCTCCCGCAAGAAGCGAAAGGGAAATAAGAAGCTATCTGGGCAGGTATCTGTTCACCGGAGATGATGTCATGAAGCCCATCTCTGTGCTTTCAGGAGGTGAAACCAGCAGGCTGGCTCTGGCAGGAATACTTATCAAACCAACCAACTTTCTTATACTTGATGAACCTACCAACCACCTGGATATATTCAGCCGGGATGTTCTTCAGGAAGCTCTTAGTAACTACACCGGCACACTGGTACTCATTAGTCACGATGAACGGCTTCTTTCTGCCCTGGCAGAAACACTTTTCGTTGTGAAAGACGGCAGAATAAAGGCTTTCGCGGGAAATTTCTCCGAGTATGTGGAAAAACTCAGAGTCCTTGCAGATCAGCAATTCAAAAAACCGGATGAAAAGACTAACCAGGAATCCGGTAGAGAAGCGGAGAAGGAAAGAAAGAGAAAAGAAGCTGCTGAAAGAAACAAGGCTTACAAGGAACGCCGAAAGAAAGAAAAAAGAATTGAGCGTATAGAGAAAAAAATGCAACCTTATGAAACAAGGCGAAAAGAAATCGAATCTCTTTTCGCCCGGCCGGAAGTCATAAACAACTCCCAGCTGCTGGTTGAACTCCAGAAGGAGCATTCCTACCTCTCTGATGAAATCACAGATCTTGAAGAGCAGTGGATGGAGATCGCGGGAGAGGACTGACTTAAAGAGCTTCCCGGACTCCTGTATCAGTCCATAAAGCCTGTTACTGTGGCAAGCAGTGTGATAGTATCCTGTTGATTCATCTCTGGTATTCCGGCCCTGATTGCCGCATTGTTAAGGAGCTTATATTCAGGAGAGGTGAAAATAATAGGGGTAAGTTCATCTCTAATCATCGCAAGAGCCGTCCGCTCATTCCAGTCAACACCCGATATGTACAGAAGAACTGAGCCATCCTCAAGCGAAGCACCCTGACAAAAAGAACCATCGGGAAGAACCATTCTGCTAACAATACGTTCAAGGAGAGCTGCGGCATACGCGGCCCTTGCCCCGCTTCCTGCGTTGCCGGGCATGGTCACAACAGTATCCCCCGGTACCGGGGCTCTGCTCACGTCAGGTATAACACCCGGAAAGCGCTCAACTTCGGAACAGGCCACAGCCGGGGGAGAAGGAGAGGGAATCATTATCCACGGACAGAAAGACTGGCCTCCTGTTCCTCTTATCCAGACAAGAGAATTCTCCACAGCAAGACCTTCGGGAATCTGCCACAAGACCATACTGTCTGCGGCACTGAGAAGAGGAGCCCACCTCTCTGCCCAGAAATCATCAATCTCCGAGGGTATGTATTCAAGAGAAAAAAGGTCACCAGGCGACCCTTGAACGGAAAAGGCAACCAGGGCATTCACGCCTGAGGATCCACCCGGTATCACTTCTGTTCCTATACCTCTCCACGCTGAAAGGTGGAAATCTCCCTTCCGCTCACCAGCCCAGAGAAACACCGAATTGTCTATGGGAAGGGAGAGAAACAGGGTATCTGCTCCAGCTTCAAGCCATCGGCTGGTTCTTACAGGAACAACCGGGTGCTCTCCCGCAGAATCTCCCAGTATCCAGGAATCGGCAAGGGCATTGGTGTTCCAGACCAGCTGAAGAGTTCTTGCCCAGAGCGAACTGTCAACCATTATGCTGTCTGCTTCAAGGGTTTCTGCGATTCCTTCCAGAATTTGCGATGATCCGTCCGGGCCATTCAGGATGTAACCGGACCACCCGGAACGGGTAACCTGATAACCCTGAATACCGTACGTCCACATTTCCTCAAGCTGTTGGTCAGAAAGGGATTCCCAGGGATGAACAGGGATTCCTGGAAGCATAACTATCGCGCCTTCTCCGAAGGGGAGACCCGCTGCAAATACTGAAGCAATAAGGAATAATGTCATTTTACCTTCCAGGGTTCAAGAACTCTGCTCAACACCTCGGGGCCTTCAAACCAGGAAAGAGCAAAGCCATAGTTTGTTAGGGAAACTGCAGCCTCCGCAAGATGATCTATTCGAGCAGAGAGCTTCTGTCTGCTTATCATACAACCACCGCAGTGTATAACAAGATCATATTCTCTCAGTTGACAAGCTTCTGGAAATTCTCTCCCGAAGGAATGGTCCACAGTTATTCCGGGATACCGTTCCTTCAGTTTCGACGGAATCTGCACAGTTCCAATGTCTTCCGCAATCCTGTCATGGTTGCAGGCCTCGGCAATAAGTACACTGCTTGCTGAAGTAAGGGTATCCATGGCCCTTACTCCTTCAGCAAAAAGGCTCATGTCTCCGCCTGCCGTCTGATTTATCATCATAATAGAGAAAGTTGTAAGAGGAATCCACCCCGGAACCCACTTACTCATCACATCAATAGCCTGGGAATCCGTTATAACAAGCTGCACCCCTCCACTGCCCTGCTCCAATGCCCCAAGAAATTTAAGGAACTTATCCTTTTCCCGACCGGAAAGAAGGCTGGATCCGCTTCGCGCAAGGGCAAGATCTGTTCTGTAGAGACCCACTGGAACCATCATTCGCAGTAAGTACTCCATACTCATTTCCTGAGGACGGAGAAGTCTGCCTGTTGGGGATTCAGCGTCCAGCGGGATATGCATCAGCACAGGACTTCTTGGATTGAGAAATGGAAGGAGGGGAACGGAAACCATTCCCTCCGGCTTTGAGTCAACTACAAATTCTATCAAAGAAAGGTAATCTTCCTGAAGAGAAATATCTGCCGCAAACTCCGGTGTATTCTTTCTGTCCGGAAGCACTGATCGACAAAACTCTTTTGCCTCGGAAACTGTAGCGCCTGTATTTAATAGCAGAGATCTGGCATCAGAGCGAATGTTAAACACCACTGCCAGTCGTTTTCCTTTTCTGGCAGCCATAGAACTGATCAGTTCTTCCACTTTAAGCTGCATGGAGATGAAAGCCTGCACCGGATCTATAACCATCAGTGCAATGTCCACTTCCCCGAGTGCAGCAAGAGCTTTCTTTCTTTTCTTACCGCCAAGATCTGAAGCTTCGTCAAGACCTGCGGTATCAAGAATTCGCACTGGCCCCAGGGAATGTATCTCCATAACTGAGCTTTTTATATCCGCAGTGGTCCCCGGTTGAGAATCAACTATAGAAGTCTCCTGCTGCGTAAGCAGGTTCATGAGAGTGCTCTTGCCTGCATTGATCCTGCCAAAAATTCCTATCACCAGTCTGTCCACTCTGGCCATGATAAATCCTTTCATTCTGCTTGGTATAGTATAAAACCAGAATCTTCCAGTGGCATCACCGGTTCGGGGTTGACCGTGAAGGAAAATCTTCAGATAATTGACCCCCGATTGAATGATGCGGAGAGGTGGCCGAGCTGGTTTAAGGCGTACGCCTGCTAAGCGTATGTAGGGGAAACTCTACCGAGGGTTCGAATCCCTCCTTCTCCGCCATTCAATTACATAAGAGTTCCGCTAATAGCGAGGGCTCTTTTTTTGTGCTTCCTTCTGTATATGATTGCGCGCTGGAGGAGTATATGAGTATTCAGGACTTGCAGAAACGCTGGATATAACCTACAGAGCCATGAAATCAATTAGACTGCATCCGTTCCATTTTACCATTCACAAAAGCGAGTACTGTTTGTGATGTATATTCAAGAATGATCTGATTTTCCCTGTCTGAATAGAGGGAATCTCCGTAAGGTCCAAGCATGCAAATCACAATGTAATTGGATTCCTCTCCTGTAAGCATGGTAACAGCTTCATTCAATCCGTTTCTGAATACATAGGCTCCCCTGTAACTGTCCGGGATACTGAGAATGATTACACTGTCAGCATCGTATGCAGAAACAGATTGAGCAATACTGGAACAGAGCCTGCCTGCCTGCTTCCAGTTCTTATTGGATCTTTGCAGGAAAAATCCCTGAAAAAGAATAACAAGAACAAGAATACCCAGAATGGTTCTGCTTTTCTTGAATAGAGAAACAACAGCAACCGTAAGAAAACCGGCAGCGAACACTCCCGGCAGGTAGAGGAATCTTTCTGACTGGGTGTTAAATAGCGATACCTTCATGCTCAATACGGGAAGAAGAGACACAAAAAAACAGCCCGCCAGAAGAAAGAGAAGCCTTTTCTGAACATCAGAGGCTCTTTTGTGTAGAAAAACAAACAGAAATAGCATTAACACAAGAAGAACAAGCGGAACAAGAACAGGGCTGTCAGTAACAACCATTCTCAAGCTAACTGGAAGAGAAGGAATCAGCACCCGAAAGGTGTATCGAACTGTGTTTTCAGCCAGTTCTACGGGGGAGAGGCTGAGAAACCCTCCTGACCTCATGTTTGAAACGAGTTCTGTATTAAAAGCTATTCTAAGAATAAGATAACATGCTGCAATTAAAGCGGAAATCCCCAGTAGTATATAATTCCTGCGGAGGTTCTCTTTGCTTGCAACCAGACTGTATACAAGAAGAAGTCCCCAGAGCAGCGGTGTTATTATGATGCTTTCTTTCGCCAGCAACCCGACAGAAAAAAGAACAAACGCCAGAACAGCATGGAGCGTGGAAGGTTTATTCAACTGACGGTAATAGAAAATGGTAGAAGCCAGACACAGAGCTGTTGCGATAACATCTGTTCTTCCGGAAACCCATGCCACCGACTCGGAGTGAGAGGCCAGAGAGAGAAAAAGTACACCGGCAAGTATGGAAAAAGTACAGGGTTCTTGAACTCCAGATCGGTTCATTATCGCTTTAAAAAGTAAAAACACAGCAAAACCTGCAAAGAAATGCCAGAGGATATTCGTCAGGTGAAAACCAATCGGATTAATCCCCCATACATGAAAATCACAAAGATAAGAAAACGAGGTAACAGGACGAAAAAACACCGACCCGCTTTCTCCTCCCCAGCTCGAATAATAACCCTCACTGGCCACCCTGTTCACAAGGACAAAATCATCAGAAACAAACCCTGCACCCAGTGTCCCGGAAAAACACAAAACTGCCGTAATAAGAAGAACCGGAGCAGCCAGGACATAACACTGCTTATCTGATAACATCTCTCTCCTTGAAACTCCAGAGAATCACTGTTCCGGTATTCCCGATCCATCGTCCAATTTCATCTTCACTGTATACTGTAACCCTGTTTGGAGAAGATAGGCTCTGAGCCCTGTCTGGTACCAACAGATCCCAGGAACGATACTCCCCGGCGTTCTCAGGACCTGTCCAGCTCACCACAAAGTCTACTCCCATATCTGACAAATACTCCTGAAGCCTTCCCTGCTGGATTGATTCAAACAAATCTCTGTTTCCGGCAAGACCCTCCATCTGCACTACTCCACCATTGAAGAAGTAAGCAAAACTGCCTGCTCTGTCACCCATTGCTATCAGTGTTGAATCCTCCATTATCTCGTTAAGCTCTTCAGCGATGTGCATGTTCCGCACTCTGAAATCGTCAGAGTTCTCCCCTCCGTAATACCATCCCCACAACACGACAAGAGGAATAGTAAGAGCAAAAAGAAGAACAAAAGCAATATTCGCCTGCTTTCTCGGAATCCTCAAGCTGTCAAACAGTTTCTGCAGAAGAAAGGGAAGGGAGAACACGCAGAAAAACACAGCGGGATAGGCATACCAGTACCACAATCTCCATCCGGACAGGAACAGTTGTGATACTGTGAACAGAACAAGAAACACACTTGAAGCTTTTGCAGAGGGTCTGCTGCCGCGCATAAACAGAATAACAAAAGACAGGACGAAAAACAGCAGGAAAAGACCCCAGGGACTTCTAAAACCCAGAGGATCCGAAAGCAGAAACAACTGCTTTGCAAACAATGTGTTCAGACCCAATCCGGATGCTTTAATACCTCCGGACACAGACAGCCAGGTGCCAAAAAATATTCTGTTGGCTGCAAGGTATGAGACCCCGGTCACAACCCCGGGAAGAAATACCACAAAGGCTGAGAACCTCTTCTTCTCCTTAACTGCCCAGAAACCAATCAACGCAGCAAGAAGAGCCGCATCAAGCCGGGCAAGCCCAATAAGAGCAAGCACCCCTCCCAGCCCGAGGAGAGATCGTGCTGAAGTAGCAGATGTAACTCGATCAAGCATTACCAACGCCAGAAAGGCAACAGGAAGAAGAATGGATGTCTCCATGGCCAGATGAGCAAAATCCCGCATATACCTCAATAGAAGAACGAAAACCATCAGAACCACAATCGGAGAGTACTGCCTGCTTAGCGTTTTAGCTGCGACAATCCCTGCTGCAAGCAACAGAAAGGAAGAGAGAACACTTATTGCTCGAAGAAAGTCAATCTGATCTGAAACAATGAAACGGGTCGTTGTAACCATTCCCATCCAGAGAGGATGAAAACCATTGGTGGCGGAAACACCGTCAAATGAAACGAAGCCTTGTTCTGTTATCCTCCTGGCAATTGCAGCATAAAAAAAGGCATCGTCCTCAAGGCGACACACAAGATTCTCCGGCGAGACGCACAGTGCTGTGAAAACATCCAGAGCAAACCAGATAACCAGCACAGCTATGATCAAAACACTGCTGTGCTTATCGGAAACTTTTAATGCTGACATTTTTCACAAACACCCATTGCTTTTAAGACCTGTTCCAGTACCCTTCCCGCATCTGTATTCTAAAGTGAATCCTACTTTTCAGGTAACCCTTTTGCAAGGCTCATAAAGAGAAAGATGTCTTTCACTTGAGAGTGCCGAGTTTTACCTCTTTCTGATTTTTCCATCTCAAGAATCAATTCTATTCGCTTGAGTTTCTAATCGCAAGCATTCTTTTAGCGCATACGTTTCTCAACGCATTTCAGTTGGATCGTATGCAGTATGTGCTGCCAATGATGTAAGCAGGCTCCGATTGACTTCATTATTTATGTACGGATTGGCTCTGATATGGTAACTGTAAATAAATATCTGCACTGAAATGGTGATGTTAGTAATGTGATAGAATGTTGGAGGTATGTATTAGTCTGATATGGCATTAAACAGGCTACGAATAGTTGCAATCAGTATATGCTGAAGTGCATAATCATAAGAGATTATTTCTCAAGGCACAGGGTGATTACATGTGAGAAAGGGCTCTGACAGAATCGGAAAAGTAGGGCTATGCAGCGAGAGTCAGGCGCAATCCCTCGGCTCTGCTTATATCAATCCGTTCCCGCAAGAAGTCTCTGAGCTCCATATTCCCGGAAGAGTCAGTAAGGAAAGCTGGTAGCGTATGCCTCATGGCAATGGCAGTAACCTGCTCTGAAGGACAGACGCCAGGACGAACTGTGCGAATCCACGAACCGAAAGATGTCCAAACCAGGCTGGGGTATTGAGAGGAAAGATATTGCAGCAGTCCCTGTGCGATGATGCCCAACTGAATGTGAGAATGATAGGCATCTATCTTGCGTACCACAGCATCACGATACTCTTTGGATTTTCTGTGCAGGTGCTGATTGCCGCTTACTCTGCCAACAGGGGTCATTGTGGACATCCAGAAACGATAACCGTAAGTGCCCAGCACACGGAGGGCCTGCTTGAAAGACAACTCAATCTTGAAGCGAAGACTGTAGATTCTGATTATCTCCAGCGGATTAAGATTAACATCGGTACACATCAGCAGGATCATGCCACGGATGGGATGATTGACCGCAACAAAACGAACCACAATACCAGCCGGACGCCAGATCAGATCCAGACAGCGGAATCTGATGGTTACTTTCTTCTCTCCATATACCGGACTGGGTGCCTCCTGCATGGTGTCCGGCTCCTTGAACATAGAACGCAGTTGTACTTTTTCACCATACTTGCGGGGGCGTCCCCGTCTTCGCGGTCCATCGACTTCGGGTAGCTGCCTATATGCAACTGCGTTCTTCTTTGCACGGGAGATCAGGTGATTGCCTTTATCGATCAATCCCCGAATAACCTTTCCGGCTGTGTAGTAGGCATCGGCTACAAAGTAAAACGGTTCAGTTATTCCCAGGGAGTTGATCAGCAGTATCATTTTGTCAAGCAGTGTGCGTTTGTCGTTGTTGTTGAAAAGTACCCCTTCATGTATCCGCCCAGCCAGCGGAATAGCAAAGGTTGTGTTCATGGTGCCTGCCAGAATGGCAACAGCTTGACATGAGTGACCCATGATATAGCTGGGTTTTGTGTTGGAGTCAGACTGCTGATGCAGGCGTTTGACGGCTGGCATCTTTTTACCGGATTTAGGCACTTTGATCCCGTCACCTACAATTACTATTCTTCCATTCACCCGAAGAATACCTGGTTGAGTATTCAGAACAATTTTAACCCACAACTGTGTAAGCTTCTTCAGATCCAGTGCTGATGAATGGAAAAGTGCCAGCATTCTCTCGTAACAGTCTGCTTTCAGTCCCAGTGCCCTGACAAGACTGGTAATTCCGATCAAGTCACCTCTGACAGTTATAGCAGCCAGAGCAGCACTCATCCACAGAAATGTCCTGGATCTTGAACAGGCAGGTCCTAACTGCTGAACCACTCCAAACCAGATTTTCCACAGCCTCATAACATCTCCTTATATTACTTGTGTAAAGTGTTTTACGTTACAATAGTAATATAGCATAAAATAGCTACCATAGCAAGCGATTGGAGAACACATGAGTGATATATTAATCAAAGAAATAGAAGATGAAATCGAATTGATTAAGAATAATCTTCAGCATATTGGAGAGATGCGTCCTGGCTCGCTAAATAAGCAGTACAGAGTACCGAAAGAAAAGAAAGGAGCATTCTATCAACTTAATTACGCACACAAAAAGAAAAGCCATACAAAATATGTACGCTTGCAGTTTGTTGATGAGATTAAGGAGCAGATTGCTACTTATAAAGATTTCAAAGCCTTGACCAATAGATGGATTGAGCTGGCTATATTACATTCAACACTGAAAATGAATTTAGAAAAAAAGAAGCGTGAAAAATAGTGGAGAACTCGTCACTCTCAAG
>JAIOSV010000095.1 GCA_021107435.1 Candidatus Sabulitectum sp.
CCGTGCTAACGCTCGGGACGCGCTTGGGTATAGGCTCCGTTGCTCTCCGTGCTAACGCTCGGGACGCGCTTGGGTATAGGCTCCGTTGCTCTCCAGCAAAACACTGAAAATAACAGAGCTGAATTCCTCTTCAGGAAAAAGATTCTTATGTTCAGCAGGAAGAGGAGGTCAATTTGAAAAAGGCAGTTGTGCTTGTGCTGGATGGTGTGGGCATCGGGGAAATGCCCGATGCGGGAGATTACGGTGACTGCGGCAGTGATACCCTTGGGAATACAGCCAGGGCTGTCGGCGGTCTCTGTTTGCCAAACATGCGTAAAATGGGTCTGGGGAATATTCATCCCATACCGGGGGTAAAACCTGTCAGTTCACCGGTGGCTTCGTGGGGGAAAATGCACGAAATGTCCAAAGGGAAAGATTCCACCACAGGACACTGGGAAATAATGGGGCTTGTGTCCCCGGTTGCAATGCCCACCTTCCCGTCAGGGTTTCCGCAATTATTTATTGATGAGTTTTCGACAGCTACCGGGCATGTCATTCTGGGTAATGAGGTAGCCTCGGGCACCGAAATCATTCAGCGGCTGGGAAAAGAACAGGTGCGCACAGCAGGATTAATCGTATACACTTCCGCAGACAGCGTTTTTCAGATAGCGGCCCATGAGTCTGTCGTGCCGGTTAATGAACTTTACCGGTGCTGCGAAATCGCAAGACAAATGCTGCTTCCCCCCGATTTAGGAGTTAGCAGAGTTATTGCAAGACCGTTCACAGGGAAAGCTGGAGAATACTTCCGCACTCCCCGCCGAAAAGATTTTTCAGTTCCTCCACCTGGTGAGACACTGTTGGACACACTGGTAGAGAAAGGTATCGCTGTTACAGGTGTTGGAAAGATAGATGACCTCTTTAACCACCGGAATATTGAGACGGAACACACCGCTGATAATGCGGAGGGAATGAATCTGGTTCTTGACAAAATCCGGAAATCTTCGGGCGGTTTGATTTTCGCGAACTTATGCGACTTTGATTCAAAGTGGGGACACCGAAACAATTATCTCGGATTCGCGCAGGGTCTTGCAGATGTGGACATTTGGATGCCGGAGTTACTGGAATCCCTTGACAGGGAGGACATACTTATTATCACCGCAGATCACGGTAATGACCCCACTACCCCAAGCACAGACCACTCAAGGGAATTTGTTCCCCTTCTGGTGTATTCTCCCGGCTGCTCCGGAGTATCCCTTGAGGTTCGCTCTGCATTCAGTGATATTGCCTGTACACTGGCAGAGTTCTTCCAGACTGGCGGAGATTTCCCAGGCAGGTCATTTCTGAAGGAGGTGCGTTGTGACATCAAATGAGATGATAAATGAGGCGAAACTGCTTGTTGCAAGAAGCTACTCCCCGTACTCACATTTCAGGGTGGCGGCAGTTCTCGAGGACTCAGACGGGAACATACACGGTGGTGTAAATGTTGAGAACTCATCCTACGGTATGACCATGTGTGCCGAGCGATCGGCTGTGTTTGCCGCAGTTGCTACCGGAGCCAGAAGGTTCAATAGAATTGTGATCTATTCTCCGGACGGGCCGCCAGTACCATGCGGGGCGTGCAGGCAAGTGCTGTGGGAATTCTGTGATGAGGGCTTCAGGATAACAGTGGCTTCAAATGGGGTACCTCCCAGAGACTTCCTCCTTGGAGATCTTCTGCCCGAGGCGTTTCAGTTATAGACACAATTTCATTTATACAGGCAACCAGATCGCTTGTACGAAAACCTTCGGGAAGACAGATAGTATCAAGATTGCTCTGCTCCCCGCCAATCTGAACCAGAAATACTCTGGATACACTGGATATGATTTCCTCAGGTGAAAAATCAGGCATGGACGCAGACATTACAAGCACGCCGGCACCTTCACAATTTATCCTTCGAAGTATCTCTGAAAAACTGTTTTCAATTGCTACCGAATAACCTGCGCTTCTCAAGGCCGCACAGGATCTGGCAGCATCCACACTATCCGGAAGAGCTATGAGAATATAGGCCGAATCATCATCCATTCCCGCCTTTGTGAAGCTCAGATTGAATTCCACCCGGTCATTCAAAGTCTCATAGTAAACCCTGCCGCCTCCGGACCTGGCCATCGCGTAAACAGATGCCAGCCCGGGCGCTGCATGCTTAATGGGAATAAACAGCTTTTCGAGTGCTGTTTGAATTCCGTCCTTACCTGCTAAGGTCACACTGATACCTGCACTGAGAGCGTCACTGAATGAACGTATTGAAACAGCCGTAACCAGATCTGTATTCTGGATCACAAGAAGCAGCCTGACAAGGATGTTCTCCAGTGTGGTGGGATCTACAAGCCCCACGGCTCTTCTGGATGTGTCTATTGTCAGTGGTATTGCAGGTTGAAGCAACTGTTTCAGCATACCTTCATTACCAGCGAGGAAAGTATCAAATCTCACTTTTTCGGGACAGTCAGACTTTCCTGCAATATTGGAAAAATCCGCAGTAAGTGATTGGAGCATTCTACCAGCTGCGCCATAATTTTCATCGCATAGAGCGTTCTCCAGCTTGCTCATCCTTTCAAGCACAGACTCAGTCATCAGGCAAACAGCATCCATCACCGCAGATTCACTTCCCAGACCGGAGAGCCCGGCACCACTCAGAGGGTAACAGATACCCACCACACAGTTATCTTCAACCCGGGACCATTTAAAACTGTGATAAGCAGCACCACATTCTGTTTTAAGCCTTAACTCTATGCTTCCTTCTGCTTCAGTCTTAACCGACCTTGAAAGCTGATCACGGTCATCACGGTGGACAAGAGAAAAGAACACATCATTAACAGGTCCGGAAACAAGACAGCTGTTACCTCCCAGGAGAGGGCGAAACACTCCCGCAGAGTCAATCATCCATACGAAGTATCCTGCCATGGAGGCAGCCTGCTCCGCGAACCGTCTATCCTGCCTGAGAGCTTTGCTGAGAATTCGTTTGCTGGAAACATTCTTTGCCACAAAAGCTGCGTACTTTCTGCCTTCAAATTCCATAAGATCAACCGAAAGTTCAACAGGATACACCACATTGTCTTTTCCTCTATGGTCTGTCTCGAATTGCAGAGAACTCCGCTGAAGAAGAGATTTCCACAGGGTATCCCACCATTCATCCTGCACCATTGTGTTAAGTTCAGAGAGGTGATGACCGCAGATACTTGCCTGAGTTGTCCCCAGCCTTCTGGCAACCGACTCGTTCCCCAGGATAAATCTTCCTGTTGAGTCGAGAATAAAGAATTCATCCGCAGTAGAGTTGCCGAACTGCCTGATGAAATCAAGACGGCTTTCGAGTTTCTTCTCACGGGAAAGATCGGTAAGCAGAGCGATAAAGAATCCCCCCTCAGGAGAAAAACAGAACACCCTGAAATGAATACCGAAGTGCGGAGAAAAGAACTCCTTTTCCACTGGATCACCTGTGAGAGCTACATTCGCAAAGATGGCTATATCATCCTTCACCGAGGAAAGAGAAAAGAGGCCTGATATTCGCCTGCCAAGAATTTTGTCCTTTGTAGTAGCTGTGATCTCCGAGAAAGCATGGTTGACGTCAAGAACAGAGTAGTCCTCCGGTTCACCGTCTCTGTTTACAATCACCTCTCCGTATACATAACCGCAGGGCAAAGCCCCCAGCACCTGGCGGAATCTCTGTTTGCATGTATCAAGCTCATCTCTCATAAAGCCCCCGGTTTGTGCCCCTTAATATACCAATGACCAGTCTGCCAGACAGCAGACACTTGACAGTGTGGTTATCCAGAATGTACAGTAGCCTCTTAAATTGAACAGGGAGAGGACTGAATGGACAAACAGATAGCTCAGATAGAAAAAGGTGAGGACATTGTAAGAGTTGCTCTTACAGAGTTCCGTAAACGTCAGTACATAGAGATTCGCACTTACTACATGGCAGATGACGGTGAGTGGAAACCCACACGAAAAGGTATAACACTCAATCCTGACCTGATGAAAGAAGTGCATCAGGCTCTGGGAGAAGCCCTCAAGCAAATTGAAAACACAGAGGATACGGATACAGAGTAACCTCTGCTGCCAACTGGCCACGTCATCAATTATATGATCGTGGCCATTGTAACTGTCTGCCTCATCCAGATGAAGTGAAAAGACCGGGCTATCCGCATTCCGAGTACCCACACTCAAGAGCGCACGAGACACAACCTGATTCATATTTCAGAGGACCTCCGCAAAAAGGACATGCCCCGGCAAGATTATTGACTGAGGCCGAAGAACCGGGGTTTTCTTTTACAATAACCGCCAAATCAGGTTCGCTTTCAAGCGTCTTATCCGGATCATTGCCTCCGCTCTTTATGTGCCATTCAAGAGCTTTACCCATAGCATCCGCACAGGACAGTATTCTGGTTCCATTCTGCCATGCAAGCCTGTGACAGCTGATACCCTTGAGCTCACTGGCAATCTCTGAGGGATGAACATGACTTCGCAAAGCAAGGGACACCATTCTACTGATGGCCTCACTCTGACTGGCAGCGCATCCACCGGCTTTCCCCATCTGACTGAATATCTCCACCGGACCATGCTCATCCTCATTGATGGTCACATAGAGATTACCGCATCCAGTCCGCACTCTTCTTGTTACTCCTCTTGTCAGTTCGGGCCTGGGTCTGGGGCCAACCTTAACTGGCTCTTCTTCTGTTTCCGGCTCTTCAGAATTCAGGTTCAGCACCTGCTTATCTCTACTTCCATCCCTGTAAACAGTTACTCCCTTGCAGCCAAGCTGCCTGGCGAGCCGGAATACCTGAGCAACATCCTCCCGTGAAGCGTCTGCTGGAAGATTCACAGTTTTGGAAACAGCGTTATCCGTGTACTTCTGAAAAGCAGCCTGCATCCTAACGTGATATGCAGGACTTATATCGTGTGAGGTTACGAACACCCCGCGTACATCCTCGGGGACTTCTTCCATATCTTTACAGGTTCCCTTTTCCGCGATTTTCCTTATAAGTTCCGCCGAGTGAAAATGTCTTTCCATCGCGACCCTTGCAAACTCTGGAACTACCTCATGAAGCTCGTCACCGTCATCCAGCAGGTTTCTCCGTGTATACGCCAGAGCAAAAACAGGCTCAATACCGCTGGAGCAACCGGCAAGAATACTGATAGATCCCGTGGGTGCTATGGTGGTCACCGTGGCATTTCTCATCGCAGGTAAATTTCTCGTATCGAAGAGACTGCCTTTGAAATTGGGAAAGGCGCCTCTTTCCCTGGCCAGATCAGAGCTGGTCTGCCTTGATTTATCTGCAATGAAGCTCATTATCTCCTCGGCAAGAACAAGAGCTTTCTCACTGTTGTATGGAATGGACAATCTGAACAGGAGATCGGCAAAGCCCATCAGGCCCAGACCGATCTTCCTGTTGCCCTTAACCATCTCCGCAATCTCCGGAAGTGGATACTTGTTTACTTCAATAACATCATCAAGGAACCGCACCGCATTCCGAACAGTTCTTTCCAGGCGGCTCCAGGCTACCTCAGGATGTCCATTAGATCCCCGTCTGACCATAAGAGAAAGATTCACTGAACCCAGATTACATGCCTCGAAGGGTAAAAGCGGCTGCTCACCGCAAGGGTTTGTAGCTTCTATTTCTCCAATATGGGGTGTGGGATTGGCCTCATTCATCTTGTCTATAAAGATAAGACCTGGCTCTCCGCTTGCCCAGGCACATTCTACGATTTTTGAGAAAATGGATTTGGCGCTGAGACTAACCACACTCTCCCCTGTACGAGGATTCACAAGTGAGAATTTCTCACCTCTGTCAACTGCGTTCATAAAAGCGTCAGTAGCTCCAATGGAAAGGTTGAAGTTGTTCAGAAGACCCATATCCTGCTTCACAGTAATGAACTGCTCAATATCCGGATGATCCACCCGAAGAACAGCCATGTTGGCTCCCCGCCGAACTCCTCCCTGTTTAACTGTTTCAGTCGCGTGATCAAACACTGTCATGAACGAGATTGGTCCGCTGGAAACACCTTTGGTGGAATGAACGTAGTCGTTGGCGGGCCTGATTCTCGAGAATGAAAAACCCGTTCCACCGCCGCTTTTATGGATTAGAGCAGTGTTTTTAACAGCGCTGAAGATACTGTCCATACTGTCCTCAACCGGGAGCACAAAGCAGGCAGAAAGCTGACCAAGTTCTTTCCCTGCGTTCATTAGTGTCGGTGAATTTGGAAGAAATTCTTTACGTGCCATCATGTTATAAAATACAGTAGACCACTGGCCTGTATCTCCATCCCACTCCATCTCGGCATCAGCAACGCAGGAAGCCACCCTCCACAGCATCTCGGATGGTGTTTCCAGAATCTCACCATCGCCGCTCCTCGTGAGATAACGCTTCTTTAAAACCATTTCAGCATTTGGAGTAAAGGATGGAATTACAAGATTTTCTACCAGAGGCTGCTCCCGCTCTTCTTTCTTTTCTTCTATATTAAAAAAGTCTTCAAACAGACCGGTATTCCTCCCTGACACAATATCTCCTCTCAAAGTTACATTTCGTTAAAAGTATCAATATTTAGTGCCTAAAGCAAGCCCGAACTACTACAGGTTGTGGATGTGCCTGTTTAGTCAACACATACGAATGCAATAAAAGGCAACAGTTTTCTTCGTTCCCCAAAATTCATGGCACTTGCCGTTGAGGGTACCTTTTGCTAATGTTCCACTCATGGAGGACTGATGAGTACAAAGTCTGAAAATCAATTAACTTTCGAGAACGAGGTCATGTCAAATCTGGACAGTATGTACAGGTATGCGTTACATCTGGCCAGAAACCAGGAAGATGCCACTGATCTTGTACAGGAAACCTGCGCCAGATCGTTGAAAGCCGCAGATAAGTTCAAGCATGGAACCAATGCAAGGGCATGGTTGTTTGCCATTATGAGGAACATATTTTTCAACCAGCACAGAGCCAAAAGCAGAGGTGAGATTCCCAGTGACTGGACAGATGAGGTAGAGTCCGGAGATCAGAGGTTCACTGGAAGTGTGTGGCCTCAACCATTTGAGATGTTCCTTCGCGACATGATGCGTGAAGACATTGATAAGGCAATGGCCGGGCTCAGTATTGATTTTCGCAGCGTTGTGCTGTTGTGTGATGTTGAGGGGTTTTCTTATGCTGAAACAGCAGAGATACTTGAGATTCCAGTGGGAACGGTTAGATCAAGGTTACACAGGGCCAGAGCCTCAATGCAAAAGATGCTGAGCCAATGGTTCAATGAAGGATTGGGGGCCAATGAGTCCTGAATGCATTTTTGTTTTGGATCATTACAATGATTACATCTCCGGAGAACTAACCACCGAGAAAGTCAGCCGTGTTGAGGATCACCTTAAGACCTGTCCCAATTGTGAACTCTTTCTTGGTAAAGCCTCCAGAATCCACGGACGTACTGTAGGGTTGCTCCAGATACCTGCTCCCCGGGCTCTCCGGAATTCAATATTCAGCCTGTTTGATAAAATTTGAAAATCCAACCCGGAACTCTCACAGCAACCTGTACTCTGATTGCACTTGTACCTTTGCTCCTCTTCAGATCTCCCGCAAACACTGTGAGATCAGGAAATGAGCTATCAACTCTTTCCTGGACACTTGCTGAAAGCAGAGGGGAAGGCAGATGGGAACTTTATCCCATGATCATCACCGTGGAAATCAAAGAACTGGTCACCCTTACCCGAATCGAAAACTGTGGGAAAACTGTCCCCCCGAACTTGAGATTGCCGGAACATATTCCTTTTCCCCTTGACTACACGCAGACAGGTAACACAGTATTCATTGTTTTCAGTGAGGTTCCTTAAGCATGTTTAAAATACATTTCTTCCCTTTGATCTTTCTTCTGTTTATCACCTCAGGCTGTATGGACGAGAACAACACTCCGGATGCAGTCACCACAGAGGAAACGATTCCGGTACTTTCTGTACCTGGAACAATTCTTCTTCCTGACACTGACGGTTTTATTGAGATGGAAGAAAGCAACCATGATGCCATCCTTCTCTACTGCTGGCTGCCTTTAGGCGAATACCCGGAAAGTGAACGTGATCTGGAATTTCTGGCAACTGTGAATGAAAGAGGCATAATTCCTGTTCCTGTCCAATTCAGCACTGAAGTGCGCAATGCATCCCAGACTCAATTGAACACTCTGGGTATATCCATCAGTGTCGCTCTGGGAGATAATGCCCTTAAAGACTTTCTTGTAGAAGACAATCTCCCCGCTGCTGCTCTTGTCAGGGCAGATGGAACCGTTGTAAGAGCTTACGGATTTGGCTGTGCTGAAAGAACATTGCGGAGAATCCAGTGAATCACTACTTCATCAGTGATGCACATCTCTATCCCTCTGGAAAACAGCACCCCGGTCGGGAACCTTTGAAGAGCTTCCTCCGAAAACTTGCAGGAAATGCGCCAGGAAAGCTGTGGATTCTGGGTGATCTTTTTGATTACTGGTTTGAGTACAATACTGTGATACCCGCCGGTTTCTCGGATATTCTTTCACTGTTGAAGAATTTGTCAGACAAAGGCTGGCAGGTATTCTTCATGCCCGGCAACCACGACTGGTGGTGCGGTAACAAGCTGGCGACTGAAACTGGAATGCAGATAATTTTAAAAACTACCCATTGTGAAGTTATTGATGACAGGAAAACCGTTATGGCTCATGGCGACGGCCTGGGGAGCGGCGACACCGGCTACCGGATAATGAAGCCTGTACTTCGATCAACTGCTATCAGATTTCTTTTTTCAATGCTGCACCCTACCCTGGCCACCGGTTTTGCCGGCATCTTCTCAAATACAAGCAAAAGAATATTCCGCAAACAGGTTGATTCCATCCCTGAGTACCTGACCCGCTGGATTGTAAGCCAGTCTGACAAAGGAACCGATCTTGTGATAACAGGTCACACACATTGTCCTTCTCTGGTGAAACATGGAAATCTCATTCATGCATCACTTGGCGACTGGATTTCCCACTTTACATACTTAAGGGTAGGCGGAGGGGAGATAAATCTACATGAATACCAAGAATGAAACATTAATTACCGTTGTCATTCCTGCATTCAATGAGGCCGACAGCCTCCCGGAATTACTCGGCGAAATTACTGAAGCTCTGGAAAAGTACAATTGGAATGCTGTCGTCATTGATGACGGAAGCAATGACAGTACATGGAAAACTATTTCTGACCTTTCCGGAGAGTACCCTCTTAAGGGTCTCAGATTCGGGGCAAACCGGGGGAAAGCGGCAGCTCTGGCGGCAGGATTTGATCAAGCCGATGGCCAATTCATCGCCACCCTTGATGCCGATCTCCAGGACGACCCCGCAGAGATCCTTCCCATGATAGAGGTAATGGAAAAAGATGGGCTGGATCTGATCAGCGGATGGAAAAGAATCCGTCACGATCCCGCTGGAAAGCGGTTACCTTCAAAGATATTCAATGGAGTTGTCGGACTGACAACAGGAATTCATCTGCACGATTTCAACTGCGGGCTGAAGGTTTACAGAAGCGCCGCGGCCAAAACTCTTGAATTGTACGGGGAAATGCATCGTTATACACCTGTTCTGGCTTTTAGAAACGGTTTTAAGGTGGGCGAAAAAGCTGTTAATCACCGCGCCAGAAAACACGGGTACAGCAAATACGGGCTTGCCCGGTTCTTCAGAGGCTATACAGATTTGATAACAGTCCTGTTTCTGGGGCGCTACTCCTACCGTCCTCTTCATTTCTTCGGCGGTATAGGCACTCTCCTGTCTCTCGCCGGTTTTGTGATAAACATCTACCTGTCAGTACTCTGGCTGGGAGGGGAATCCATCGGGGGAAGGCCTCTTCTTCTTATGGGCGTGCTTCTTATACTGGTAGGGTTTCAACTCATATCAATGGGATTGCTGGGTGAAATGATTCTCCGCTTCAACCCTCGCAAGCCGTATACGATAACCTCGCGCACAGAATGAAAATTGTCCTGATAAGCCCTCTGCCTCCTTACAGAGGGGGGATAGCACAGTTCGGAAACATGCTTCTCTCTGCCCTCAGGAAAGAGAACTGTGATGTTACAGGTATAAACTACTCCCACCTGTACCCTGATTTTCTCTTTCCCGGAAAAACGCAATTCGAAGAAGGACATATTCATACCAAAGGGCTTCTACACTCTTACCAACCCTTCTCCTGGCCGGGGGCCAGGCAAGCTGTTAAAAACCTTCACCCGGATCTCATCATCTCCCAATGGTGGCACCCCTTCTTCGCCCCGTGCCTGACTGCGGTAAACCCTGGAGGCATCAGGTCAGCAGCCATCTGTCACAACATTCTACCTCACGAGTCCTTTCCCATGGCAGGTACTCTTACCCGTCATTTTTTCAGACAGCAGGATTTTCTCACTGTTCATTCTCAAGTAGCCGAAGATGAGGCAGTTTCTACAGGGAAAAAGGTTATCCGGCTGTTCCTTCCCCTGTATAACCAGTACCTTGGCGCAGGTCTTAACCGGAAAGAGGCCAGAAAAAAGCTTGGTTTGAAACCTGATCAAAAAGCTCTTCTTTTCTTCGGTCTTGTAAGAGACTACAAAGGGTTGGACATCCTTCTTGATGCATGTGAGCTTCTGCCTGAAGAATTCAGGGTAATTGCTGCTGGAGAGAATTACACAAAACGTGCTTTTATATCTCCAAGATTGCTTTGGGAGAACTCCTTCATTCCGGATTGTGACGTGGGAATCTGGTTCAACGCAGCGGATATTGTCGTTCTTCCCTATAGAAGAGCCACCCAGAGCGCTATAGCTCAAATAGCGCTCGCATTCCGTAAACCCATGGTGGTTACGGACAAGGGTGGGCTGGCTGAAACGGTTGACTGTGGCAAAACAGGTATTGTTGCAGACCAGGCAACACCGGAGAGCCTCGCAGAAGCTATTATGGAATGCTCAGCACTTTTGGGAAAAGAAATCACCACTGAGAGAATCTCATCCAAAGCTTCAGAATTCTCCTGGGAATCCTATGTAAAACAGCTTCTGGAGGCAGTCTCTTGAATGTATTTCTAGCAGGTGCATCAGGTTTCATCGGTGGATACATTAAACAGGCCGTTAAGCGGGCTGGTCATGCTGTCACCGTACACAACTTCTCTAAGCTGGGAACTTTTTTAAAACTGCCTCCGGGAATTGACCTTGTGGTAAACAGCGCAGGAAAGCTTGGCGGACAAGGCGCGACTTCCGAAGAACTCAGAGCTGCCAATGTACTGCTTCCCATCACCCTCGGCAACGAATGCAGGAAAGCTGGAATACCGCTGATTCACCTAAGTACTCCCGGAGTGACAGGCCTTTCCGCCAACGCAGCTGAAAACTCCCGGTACAATCCCATGGGAGACTACGAATCCACCAAAGTGGAGGCTGAAAAACAGTTGATCTCAAACTGTCCGGGAGTAACGATTCTGAGGCCGGACTTTGTCTTCGGCCCCGGAGACATGCACAAATTTCCTCTTTTCCGTCAGGTAAGCAAGGGGTGGTTTCCCACCGTGGGATACGGCTCTGCAAGAACAAGACCAACAGATGTCAGGGATGTAGCAGATGCTGTTCTAAAAAGCTTTCCTGGAAAACCCTTGTCAAAGGGCATTTACAATATCGGAGGACCGGATGTTCTATCAATAAAAGAAGTGGTAGAATGCATTTCAGTGGCAATGGGCAAATCCGTAAGATTTCTTCCCATACCCCGTTTTGTCTTCAGAACAGCACTTATGTTTGGCCCCCTCTGCCCGAAAGCCCTTTCCAGAAGCAGGTATCACCTCTTTGGAATGGACAGATTCAGCAACACAAACAAGGCACGAAAAAAAGGATTCGTTCCATCACGCTCCTTCAGTCTCACAGCTATTGATGCAGTCAACTGGTACAGAGAGCAGGGGTTTCTGTGACAGGGAAAAAACTTGCCCTGATGTCAAGAATCGCTCTGTTCATTCTTGCAGGGACAGCAGCGATAATTATCTGGAAAAACGGAGGCAGCTGGCTTGAGGAAATAGACAGGTACAGCTGGAATCTCAATACCGGTGAGCTTGTGCTTTCAGCGGTGCTTCTGGCGGCCTCTCTCAGTCTTGCCCCTTCAGGCTGGGTTCTTATATGCAGATCCATGGGCTCAGAAATTCCTGCTGGAGAAATGTTTGCAGCCTGGTATGCCAGCCAGCTGGGAAGATACATACCGGGGAAAATATGGCTCTTTGCTGGCAGGGCAGGTTTTCTGAAAGCCCGTGGAATGAAAGCAGGACGGGCAGCGGCAACCACTGCTTATGAACTGTTCTTCACAGTTGCTTCAATCGGCCTGTTTGTCATAGTGCTTGCAGCTATCAGCCCCGAGGTATTCCAGCACACAGGCGGAAAAACAGCTGCGATGGCAGCGGCATCAGCAATTCTTCTTCTTCCCCTTCTCCATCCTGTACAGAGTTTTCTATGCAGAAAAAAAGGGATTGATCCCGGTAGACTTCCGTCAGTAAGAACATCGGTAACAGCAACGCTGATCTACGCATTTTTATGGCTGGTGCGTGGGCTGTCTCTTTTTCTTCTTCTCAAGGGCGCGGGATTAACAGGCTTGAGTTTTTCTCATTCACTGGCAGCGGCGCCACTGTCATGGCTGGCTGGCTATATTGTGTTCTTCGTTCCCGGAGGTGTCGGTATCAGAGAAGCAGCCGCAGCAGCCATTGCCGCACCGGAGTTTATTGCGCCCGCCGCCGTGGTTATAGTTGGACAGAGGCTTTTCATGGCAATGGTGGAAGTGCTTCTGGCCCTGTTAAATACGGGCAACGTGAAATTCGATCAGGAGGAATAGATGTCATTAAAGGGTGAGAAAACCGTTCTGGGAATTGCGCTGATTCTTCTGGCTGTCCTTACATACTGGACAATATTTTCTTCTTCCAGATTACCGGGCGGCGAGATGAGCGATACAGTCAGTCAGGGCTATCCGTTCTTTTCGTATACCGAAAGCCGGCTTTCACGGGGCGAGCTTCCCCTGTGGAATCCCTACATCTTCTGTGGTGTCCCTTTTTACGCATCCTTCAGCTCTCCGGTTTTCTATCCACTCCGCGGTCTTCCCATGGTACTTTTCGGTCCGGAAGCTGCAATCCGTTTCCTCTTCCCAATGCACCTTATGCTTGCAGGCCTCTTTGCCTGGCTCTTCCTCAAATCAATAGGAGTTTCCCGGTGGGGATCCCTTGTGGGAGCCTTTTCCTACGCCTCCGGAGCCTGGGCAAATACCCTTTTCTATGCGGGTCACGGCAGTAAAATTATCTGCTGGGCGTGGCTTCCTCTGCTTCTCTGGGCTGTGATTAAGTGGGCAAAATCCTCAGATTCCCGGTACATTGGGATTGGAGCTATTGCAATTGGAATGCAGGGATTATCCAGCCACCCTCAGATGATCCTGTACTCGGCGGGTTGCGCCCTTGTACTGGCTGTGTTCATGATAAAAAAACCACTCGCAAGATCCATTTTCCAAAACCTTGGCGGTCTTTCTGCAATTCTACTTCTTGGCGGAGCACTTGCTGCCGTTCAGCTCTACCCCGGTTACCTGTTCAGCACTCACACTTCAAGAGGAGAAGACCTGTCTCTGGAAGCTGCATCAAGTTACTCTCTCGCTCCCGAGGAAACTCTCACTATGGTTCTTCCGGGCATGTTCGGTATGAGACACGGATTCAGCGACAGCATGATTGGCGGTGTTCCTGTCTACTTTGGCAGACTGGGTCTGCGACTATCCAGTGAATTCATGGGGGTTGGCTTTTTCATTCTGGGTCTTCTTGGTCTGATTTTCGGAAAAAGCAAGAAAGCCAGATTTGCTCTTTCAGCTCTTGCTATCACCGGCGCAGTGGTTTCATGGGGTGGTTACACTCCGGTATTCGCTGTGCTCTACAAAATTATCCCGGTGTTCAGAAAACTCCGGGCACCGCATATGGCTGCTTTTGTTACAACATCCTCACTTGCTCTGGCAGCCGGAATGGGTTTTGATGCTCTGTTCGCCGGGGAATTAAACACTGTAAAGCTGAAAAAGATCATGACGGTTCTTGCTGGCGCTTCCGGGCTTTTCCTTATAATGATGCTTGCTGCTGACCCGATTTCCAGAGCTCTTCAGGCATCCTGGTGGACCAAAAACGGCATCGCTGATCCATCCCCCTTCAGCGCGATCATCACAAGAAGGGCATCCCTTCTTTTCAAAGACTTCCTGAGAGTATTCACAATCACGGGACTTATAGCGGCAATGGTATTCGTGTTAAGAAAAGGCAAGGGATCAGTGTGGCTTTTCGCACTATCCATACTTGCGGTTTCATCAGCTGAATTGATCCCGTTCAACAGGAGTTTCCAGGTTTATCTTCCCGCTACAACCATTGAATCAATGTATCCTGACACTCCACTGCTGAGAGAAATGGCAGGAGAAGGCCGTGTATTCCCCGGCGGCAACCATCTGGTTCCCCTTGGTATCAGGTCTGTCTACGGCTACCATGCCGCTAAGCCGGCAGCTACAGACAGACTTCTGACACTGGTGGGTACTTCATCTCCCTGGATACTTCGTCAAACCGCCATGACTACTTATGCGTCCAGTGAAGAAGCTGCCGGCTGGGAACAATTCCGTCCAGTACTCGCAGAAGGAATCCCAGGTTACCCGGCAGATCCCATGCCCAGAGCCTTCATTCCGAGATCAGTTGCTGTCGGCTCAGTTGATGAAGGTTTCGATGCAATTGCAGGCGGAGTGAATCCTCAGATCCGCTCATTTGTTGTGGAAACACCATCTGTGTATGATGGTGTCGTTGGACATGCTGAAATCCTGATTGACCTGCCTGAACTGGTTCGTGTAAGAACTGAGACCTCTGGAAGCGGATACCTGATACTTGCAGATTCATGGTACCCCAACTGGAAAGTCTCCGTTGACGGCAATAATGCCACACTTTACAGAGCCAACGGCTGGATGCGCGCTGTTCAGGTACCCGGCGGTGAGCATACAGTGGAATTTACATACAGCAACAGTGACGTGATACTGGGAGGTATAATAAGCGGAGCAGCTCTGCTGCTGATTATGATGTCTATTCTGTTCTCCAAAATAAAGAAAAAAAGGCTGAATGCATAAAAAATCACGATTTTACAAAATCCAGAACTGGGCTGGTCTCATCCTGCTCCTGGGCGCAGGATACTATTTCTACTCAGAGCTTCTTCCGAACTGGCAACCCAAGCTGGAAGAATTCTGGAACACCTCCGGGCAGAACGCGAGCAGACCGCTCATGCTTATTTCCTTTGCTCTGGCGTGGCTTGGTTATTACTTTGCCCCTCTCCCGTGGCAGAAAATCCTTGAGGCCCTGAAGATTCCAAGAATTGACCGGGGTGAACTGCGAAGAAACTGGTACATCACACAGATGGGCAGCTACATGCCAGGTAAACTCTGGATGGTGCTGGGACGATTAACTTTTCTTCGGGTAAACGGTACCAGCACCTTCAAAGGTGTTACTGCTCTTGTTCTGGAAAACATCTACATGCTGGTAGCTCTTGGAATACTCGCTCTTGTAGCACTGCCATTTCTGGGCTCAGATCTTCCCGGCGCGGTTACAGTAGCACTTTGGGTATCGGCAGGACTTGCCTTTCTTATGCTCTTTGCTCCAGGATTGCAGAAGCTTTTTGCCAGAAAACTTGCTCGGAAATTCGACGTTGACCTGGAGGAACTCCCTCACATCAGTCACATGGATCAGTTCAAATTCATCGGTGCTCACATACTTTCATGGTTCCTCCGGAGCCTTGCCCTTTATGTATGGTTCCGCGGGTTCGGTGTACCGGCATCAACACCACCTTATGCCATGGTCGCAGTGTGTCTTCTGGCTGCACCGGCTTCCTGGCTTATCGCCCTTGTTATGGTGTTTATCCCCGGTGGAATCGGCGTAAGAGAGTCAATCCGGGGTCTTTTCCTGGCTCCCTTTGTAGTAGGCGGCATGGCAGTGGCAACCACTATCGCACTTGCCCAGAGAGCTACTGTCATCCTGGTTGAAATACTATTCGCCTCTCAAGCAGTAGTCTATCAGTTCCTCTGCAAGCATTACCCCGTGCAAATGAATCACCTGAATCAGCTTTCTCATCTCAGCTGGAGCGCTATGAAAGGCTGGTTATGCAGACACGCTCTTTCGAAACCGCCACACCCGATAAATGTCACATTCTCCGTAACATCAAAATGTCAATCCAGATGTAAGACCTGCTTCATATGGAAAGAAAGCTGTCACGAGAAATCCGGCCCGGATCTTGGGCTGGCCACAATCGAAAGACTGTTCAGATCCATCGGGTGGACATACTTTTTTAATGTTTCAGGTGGAGAACCATTCCTCAGAAACGATCTTACTGAGATTGTTCGTCTTGCATGCAGACATTTGAGACCTGCGGTAGTACACATTCCCACCAATGCACTGATGCCGGAGCGAATTGAAGAAACCTCCCGGAAAATACTTGAAGTAATACGAGAGGAAGCTCCTGGCACTGTTCTTACCATCAAACCATCCTTTGACGGAATCGGGAATCAGCATGACGAGATCCGCGGCATTCCCGGTAATTTTGAGAAACTCCTCAATACCCTGGAAAGACTCAAGGCTCTCAGAGAACAGTACGAGTACCTTCATGTAGGTGTAGGCACTGTTGTATCCAGATTCAACCAGAACAGCCTCAAGGACATAATTGCCTATGCGGACACTCTGAAAGTGAACACATACATCAATGAAATTGCTGAAGAGAGAGAGGAATTCTTCAATCTCGGCAGCGGTATCACCCCCGACGAGGACAGCTACAGAAAAATAATGCTTACCTTCAAGGAAAATGTACGAAGAAGTATGAGGGACATGAAGCTTCTTTCGAGAATCACCACAGCCATGAGACTGATCTATTACGATCTGGCCACAGATATTCTCCGGGAAAACAAACAGGTTATTCCATGCTATGCAGGCATACTTAATGTACACATCAACTCAGACGGTGAAATCTGGCCCTGCGCCGTTCTTGCCTACAAGGGACAGATGGGCAGAATTGGCGGTGATACCGGGTTCCTGGACGTATGGAATTCAAAAAAGGCCGCTCAGGTCAGGAAGAACATCAAGGCCGGTGAGTGTGCCTGTCCTCTGGCAAACCAGGCCTACTCAAACATCATCATGGATTCCCGCAGTCTTCTGAAAACAATCTGGATTGCCATAAGGGGCTGAGAGTTCACAATGTGAAAGGGCGGAGCCGGTCAGCTCCGCCCTTTCTGTAATTCTACTCTCTTAGAAAGAAGTCTTAACGCCAGCCCAGGTGTCAGAGTCAAGAGCCCCCGGCTCCCAGTCAATGCTGAGCTTGTAAAGATAATCCTGCTGGGGATAAAGCCAGAGATAAGTACCGTCGTAGTCAATTCCACCATTGGCTTCGGTATTCTCTACAAACTGGCAGGACCAAACCGGTGCAGCACTGGGAGTTCCGTCAGCAGCTATGTCATGGATGAATAAATTGTCTCCAGTGTCTATACCGCATGCCACAAAGAGGTAATCGCCCCAGACAGCAAGACCGTAAACAGACTCGTAATCCATTAGTGACCAGGAGATGGTTGTCTCAGTGCCAGTGTAGACGCCCCAGGCGAGTTCGCCGTTACCACCAAGATACATCATACCGTGACCAGCACCAACACCAAACACTTTTCCCCATGCGGCAGGACCATCAATGTTACGGATGAAGGAGCCATCTTCAGCAAAAACGGCAAAGAAGCTTGGGTCATAGTTTGTCATAAACCACTGGTAGCCTGAACTGTACTCGCAGTAAGCCTGGTCATCAGGATCAACACCACCACTAATATCCCAGGTGTTTCCTGTGGCAGATCCTCCGACCATGTCAAACTCCATGTTCACCATTTCGGTATAGTCGAGTATCCAGATGCTGTTGGCCACATTGTCTTTGATTGCCATGCCGTAAGTAGAGGTAAGGTCACCGGCCAGTACATCAATAACTTCGTATGTACCTTTGCAGGACCATGGATTGGGCATTCCACTTCCGCCTGTCTTGACACCGGCAGATACTGAGACGGCAATAATAAGAAGCACGCACATGAAAAGTCGCATAATATCCCTCCATTCCAGAAAGTGCTCACCATGAACACAGTACTTACAGATGATATTCTCGCAACAGTAGAATGTCAAACGCAATCAAAAAGGCAAAGAAGTGAGCAGCCTAAGTGCCGATCAGCATTATCAATCCCGGCAAGCCTGAAAACTCTTCGAACGGTTCTGCCTCTCCGGGAGTAAACAGTCTCAGTGTAAATGGATTATCTGAAGGCAATCCGAAGTGCAGTGTGCTGCTGTTCTGGCTGGTGGTACCGCTACCGCCTTCAATCTGACGCATGAAGATTAAATCATCCTGTTCAACTCTGACAATACAACCAATGGCTGATGGATTTACACTCTCCGGGGGATTAACCTGAACAAGAAGCCAGTTGCCGCCTGATGTTGTATTCCTGAGAAGAACAGGATCATCTCCAGAACCCACAGCCAGATCAAGTCTGCCATCAAGATCAAAATCTCCCGCCGCAGCACCCCACCCGTTAAAAACTCTTGTTCCGGACAGCCAGGTTACATCCTCGAATCTTCCATCACCCAGGTTAAGGTAAAGGAAGCTTCTTCTGTCAGGATAAATCGAGGTGACAAACAGATCCAGGAAACCATCATTGTTGAAATCTCCCCATACCGGATTTGAGTGTGTCTCCTCAAAACAGATTCCGGAGCCAGCTCTTACATCAGTAAAACTGTTGTCGCTGTTCTCAAGAAGCATGCTCCTGTCCGAAAAACCAATGTATCTCGGGTGAGCCAGATTGGCAGAGAACAGATCCCAGTCTCCGTCATTGTCATAATCGCCCCAGGCACTGCCAATTGTGTGTCCCCACCATCCATCAACCTCTACCCCTGCAATTCCCCTGACAAGGGCAGTATTAGCAGCTGAACCTTCTTCATTCTCCCAGAGGAAATTCTCCTGCAGTCTGTAGTTGGAAACAAAGATATCAATGTCACCGTCAAGGTCGAAATCGCACGGGCTAACTCCTCTGCCGCAAAGGGAAGCAGCCAGAAAAGGTATCATCCCCAGGTTTTCCCCTGCAGAAACAAAACCATATTCACTCCCGAGGTAGAAGGCATCCGCCGTGCCTGATCCCTGATCATTTTCATAACTGGCCAGGTACAGATCAAGCCACCCGTCAGCGTTCCAGTCAAGAAGTGCCACTCCTTCAACTGATGCGCCTGTGGCCCCAATACCAATGGTTTCTGTAACATTTTCAAGAACTCCATCTGAACTCACAAACACCTGTACAGAATTCCCTGATGTTACAAGATCTAACGATCCATCACAATTAATGTCACCCCAGATCCCGCCGTTTCCTGTGCATGGATTCAGCCCGGCCTGAGAAGTAACATCTGCAAAGGATAATCCGTTGACATTCTGAAAAAGAGAATTACCGATGAAAAGATCGGGAAATCCGTCACTATTCCAGTCGCACCATGATATTCTTGTACCTTTCACAAGACTGTCCGGCCCCAGAAGGCCTGTTGCGTCAGTAAAGACCGGACCGGAGTACCCTGTGTATTCCCGTGCCCACTGCACCGGTGTTGTTTCTGCGGGGAGCAGACTGTCCATAGCCTCAACCGAGTAGCCACTCCATCGGTCTCTTACTTCACCTGCCACTGCTGATTCCGCAAAACTGCCCAGGGCGTTCAGTGTGTCGCAACAGGCAAGATACAGTTTCCCCTCAAGCCAGAATAGAGAGGATTTCGTGTGGTAGTCATTCACGTCAAACTCTGTGGAAGAAATGACTTCACGGAGTTCTGCGAAAGCTTCCTGCCGCAGACCCAGCCCTGCCATGGCAAACAATCTTCTGAATTGAAGAGCTGCCTCAAGCGCCTGACCGGTCAGTTGCCATTCCTCCTCGGGCATCTCCCGCGGGGTCCAGCCAGCCTGGATAAGCTCAAGACCGGTTTCCGCAAAGAGCAATCCCTCTGTCCATGAAGAATCCCTGTCGATACAAAGAGCCGCGCCGGTCAGGTACACGTGAGGATCCTCCGGACAGGCTTCAAGCCACTGGCTGAAATGGTCCTTCCAGTACAGTGAGTCGGCTGTTTCGATAACCGCGGCAACTGTATACTGCCATGCCCTGCTGCGCCAGAGATCTGATCTGTCTCCCCATTCAGCAAGGAATTCCCCAAGCACAACAACCCTTGCTGAATCATCGTTCCAGACTGGATAGAGGTCATTGTAAAACTCCCATCCTATAATCTCAGATGCTTCAAGGGAACCTGGAAACTCATCTGTCAGAAGAAGCTGAAGGCTGTCGGTCAGTACACTGTCTTCCAGCGCAGCAGAGGATTCTATCAAAGAAAGCAGATCTTCCGGCTCCCATGTCAGCTTATCGCCCCACTCATCAAGCTCACCTCTCATACTGGTGGATAATGAAAGGAAGCTGAAATGTTCAGCGGAAACAGCCACCACATTCCAGATGTCACTGAATAAACCCGCAGAGGGTTCTCTTTCAAAGGCCCTCTGAAAAAGCGTCGCGGCCATGGAGTAGTTTCCGGACTCCCGAAACACCACAGCCCTTAAAGAGTCGGAGTCGCCGGCTGCATTCATTGCCCCGTTAAAATCCCTCAATGCCAGAGAACTTTCAAAATCTCTGCTCAACGACGCGAAAAACATAAACAGAGCAATGAAGTGCATGTGTTATCTCCTATGGCGTATCAGAACGTATCCGGCTCTTAGATATCTTCAAATGCACCCAGAACAGCCACGAGGGAGACAAAAGACTTGAGAACATCTGGACCGGCAACAGCAGTAGAGGTAAACATCTGCCCGTCTACAGTAATGGAAAACACTGCGCGGTTCTCAAACAGAGTCGTAATGATCTCTTCCACATCATCATCAGCATCAATTCCCTCAAGAATACCTTCCGGGTCGACTGCTCCTCCCATGAACCCTTCAGAGGCTACTCCATCACCGAAGTAATCACCTGCCGAAATGCCACCAAGAATATCTTCGGGGTGAGTATTCATTGATACATAGAAAACATCATCGGCAATGAAGTACCAGAAGTTCTCTCCACTCTCTCTGATTTCGTAAACAGTTACATCACCGATTTCCTCACGATCCGCCTCCGCAAAAAGCGAAACCATGTCAAGGGAAGACATAAATTTCTCAGAGTCTCTCAGTGATATTGCCATAATACCCTCTGCGCTCTCAAACTCACTGTATTCGTCAAGCTCAAGCCTCTGAAGAGTCACGCAGAAATCACCCTCAAACACTGCAATGAATTCCTCAAGGGAATCAAATCCAATAAATGGAAGACCCGCCTCAATATCTTCAAGGTTGGTACTTGCCGTACCGTCCAGCATATTCTCATACTCAGCTGCAAGCCAGTCCATGTCCAGAGTATATCTTACGGCAGCCATGGTATTCTCAGGGAATTTAATGTTGCCGCTCTGGAGCCCTTCACCAGCCATTCCTATATAGAGCTCAACTTCGTCGTTATCAGTAATTACGGTAACCTTCAATACACTTTCATCGCTGTTGCTGCTGAAGACACCGTAAATGGGAACTTCTGCAACGTCTTCGGAGAAAAAGAAGTTAACACATGAATTTTCCAGACTGGTAGCATTACTCATAGTGATAAAATCCTGATCCGAGGAAAGAAGTTCACCTTCAAGAGCGTCCTCAAGATCATCAAGCAAGTCATCATCGTCCCAGACTATCACCATTACCGTGTATTCTCCATGAGTGAAAAACTCAGTATCGCCGAAATCAGAGTCCTCAATAAATTCCTCCAGTTTGGATCCGTCACCGCAGGGAAGAAAGATTGCGACAAGATCCTCATCTTCCGTAAGGGAAATGATGCCGATCTCTCCGTCCAGAATGCCCAGTTCTTCCTTCCACTCATCCCAGTCGAAGGGATCTATTTCAAGATCAGCGTCTTCAATTTCCTCCAGAGCATCCTCTGGAAGATTATCCTCGAGTGTTTCAAGAATCCCCGCCAGATCCATGGCTTCAGGATCTATAATGATGTACATGCCGTATCCGTCAGGCATCTGGTTCATCAGAACTGAAGCTTCCCCGCCCCCACCGAAGCACCCTGTTACAGCAATCAGCAATACGACGATCAGTGCCGTCATGAAAAATTTCACAGTCTTCCTCCTTCATTTGTTTATCCGGTTTCTATTCCACTACCTGAAAATAACTAATTCTATTCCGTCCGGTAACGAACTGGAAAAATCATAAAGTTCAACTCTTAGTGAATCGGGAGATGCCCATGGTGCGGCGAGAAAGTCTACACCTCCACTGGCACACACCACAAGCGGAGGAGCAATCTCCATTCTTGCAACATGGGTCCAGTGTTGTATACCTGAGATCTCATCTCTGTAAACAATGGCAGTATTCACACCGTTAGCCCTGGCTGCCGAATCAACCCACATCGGATCGAAGGCTTCTTCAAGGGCTGCAGGGGTAGCAAGTCCCCACAGATCAAGCACATACTCATCGTAACCCATGGAAACAAGTCCAAGGTCATTCACTGCCACCGGTTCCTCCAGCCACTGATGAACAAATCTTCTCATCTGGTACTGCTGCTGATAAATGTTACCGGAGGCGCCGGCAATCTTAGTGTAGCCGCTGAGATAATCAGCACTGAACAGCAGCAGAAGCAGCACAACTGATGCACGATGCCGACTGGCAAAGTCCCGGTAAAGCTGAAAAATCATCAGAATGGAAAATGCCCAGATGTACACTCCGTACCGGTGAAACCACCCTGACCTGCCAACTATAAGGTGCAATACCACTGAGGCCGTGACAGCACCGGCGAGAAGCTTCTCAATTCTGCTCCTTCTGCCACTGAATATCACAAAAGCGAAGGGAACAAGCAGCAGCAGTTGAATCATGCCTCTAAAGCTTTTCACAGAATTGGCTAAATTACCCAGGATTGAAATCACACTGCCGGAAGCGCCAACAACAGCGGATTTTGCGTTAACCGAAGCAGGCATTGGATTCAGACCCAGATGAATCAGAAACAGAGAAAAAGCCCCTAGCAGAACAACAGTAACAGCAAAAAGCAGCGAAGCTTTCTTTTTCTGCCCTGCTGCAAACAAAAAAACCAGCACAGGAAGTGATACTGCCAGGCATTCATATCGAACCAGAGGCGCAACCACCAGTGAAATCGCCAGCCAGAGGGATATCCTGCGATTCTCCATGAAATCCAAAGCCCCAAGTGCAATTACTATAACCAGCAACAGTTGAAGACTGTGCTCCATGCCGGTAAGAACAAGACCTGTCAGATTGAAGGCAAAAATGGATGCTATCGCAAGAAACAGTCCCCCCGCACCATAAAGCCGATCAAGAAGAAAAACAGTGAACAGTGCGAAAATTGTATTCAGTAAAAGCGGCGCAAGATATCCCGAAGCAAAAACAGAAAATGGAACCAGCAGAAAGGGCCACAACACCGAGGAGGATGGTGCGGTAAATTCATCCTGATTTATCCCGTAGTGCCCGTGAGCAATGTTTTCAGAAAGAGCAAGGTGAATGTAAGGATCATCCAGCGTATACACAAAATGCCCGTCATTACCCTTCAGCAAAAGAGCAATTGGAGCCGCAAGAACCACAAGAAACACAACCACAGGAACCACTGCCCTTTTCATCACACCTCCCGGACTGACAGGTAAATATAGAACATCCGTGCAAAATTCAAATTTATCCTTATCCGGACAACCGGGTCTTGACCTGCGGAGCAAGCTTTTTGCAGATTAGGGCAGCTGAGGTAAGGGTGTTACACCTGATCCGGGGCAATTAGCAATGTTTTGTTTAATTTGCCCGTGCCTTTGCGCACGGGTTTCTGATGGAAGGTGTTATTTCTCTGGAGAAGAGACTGGGGTTCATCGGAATAATCGTGGAGAACCGAAGCGAACAGGCTTCAGAGGTAAATAGCCTGCTCTCACGATATGCCGAGCTCATAATAGCAAGGACTGGTGTTCCGTACACCCGAAGAGGTTGTGCTGTAATCAGTCTCGTTGTGGATGCTACAACTGATGAAATTGGAGAACTGAGCGGCAAGCTCGGGTCAATAGAAGGTGTATCAGTAAAATCCATGCTCTCAAGAGAACGACAACTGACTGGAGGAGAAAATGCCGCTCCCGAAAATCAACACTGACGGGCTGAAAAGCTTCATCCCCGCTGAAAAAATTGAGTCTCTCCTGGAAAAAACAACAAGTCCCGATAAAGAGCGAGTTCGGGAAATCATCGCAAAATCTCTGAGCAAACAGCGTCTTGAACCTGAAGAAATGGCTGTTCTGATTAACACCACTGACCCGGATCTGGTGGAGGAAATTAAGCAGGGTGCCCGCGACCTCAAAACAAATGTTTACGGAAACAGAATAGTGCTCTTCGCCCCTCTGTACATTGGAAACGACTGCGTGAACGACTGCACTTACTGCGGATTCAGAAAGTCAAACACTGAAACCCTGCGAAAAACACTTACTATGGATGAACTGGGTGCCGAGATTGAAGCTCTGGAGGATAGAGGACACAAGCGATTAATACTGGTGTACGGAGAACACCCCAAATACGATGCGCAGTTCATACACGATACTGTGGAAAAAGCTTACTCTGTCCGCAAGGGAAATGGTGAAATTCGCCGGGTAAATATAAACGCAGCTCCTCTGGATGAAGACGGGTACAGACTTGTAAAAGAGGCAGGTATCGGCACCTACCAGGTATTCATGGAAACCTACCATGAACCAACCTATAAAGCCGTACATCCTACCGGTCTCAAATCCGATTACCTGTGGAGACTGCACGGCCTGGACAGAGCATTCCGGGCAGGAATTGACGATATCGGAATAGGCGCGCTGCTCGGTCTCTATGACTGGAAATTCGAAGTAATGGGTCTTCTTTATCATACCATACATTTTGAAGAAACTTTCGGAGTTGGACCCCACACCATATCGTTCCCCAGGATTGAACCGGCTCTGGGCAGCGATCTTACCAAACACATTCCCTACGAGGTCAGTGATGAAGATTTCTCAAGACTCGTAGCTATACTCAGACTTGCTGTACCCTACACCGGTCTTATTCTGACCTGCCGGGAGTCCGTAAGAATCAGGAACGAAGTAATTGCCTTCGGAGTAAGCCAGATTGATGCAGGTTCCGACATCGGGGTGGGGGCTTACGCCACATCAGACCCCGAGTCCGCCAAGAAAAGTCAGTTCGTTCTGGCGGACGGAAGAAGCCTCGATCAGGTTATCGGTGAACTTGCCGACGCTGGATATGTACCCAGTTTCTGCACTGCCTGTTACAGGGCTGGAAGAACGGGCGAGCATTTTATGGAATTCGCCATCCCCGGTTTTGTGAAGCGTTACTGCACACCCAACGCCATCCTCACCCTGCTGGAGTTCCTCCATGATTATTCCAGCCCGGAGACGAAAATAAAAATACTCAGACAGATAGAATCCGAGCTGAAAGCAATGCCGGAAGGTGAGGCTAAAGACTCCCTGCTGAAAAAGATAGATGCTGTTAACAACGGCGAGAGGGATCTCTACTACTGATTAGCTACACTTCCAAATACCATAGCAATTGAGGGAATGCGATTCATTCATCGAACAAAAACTGGGCAACACTTTTTTCCCAATGGAAACAGAATATGCGAAACAGCAAAGCATAAAACCTCGGCTGTTTGCCTGATTTATCAGCCCTACTTACCTTTGTCTCCCAAACACCTGCTCAGGTTATCCCGGTGAAAGAATCTGAGCCGTCAAACCGGATACTAATTTGATTCCGCCCTGCAAGCCTCGTCTATTAACTCGCCAACACGGCACTATAAGTATTGCATCGTTTGAAAACCTCTGCTTTAACTGACTCAAGTAAACCATGAGAATTACCATGCTATATATACATTTGTTTACCTTTTATTGCAGCCTATCATCATTGACACACCCCAACCAATGTATCATCATCCTACTCACCCGTATTTTTCAGGAGTTTACCTGAGTCAGTACAATCATTGTCGGTGAAAATTGCGTTTACACATAAAGGAGGATAATCATGGGAAGCTTAGGCACAAGAAAATTCTATAAAACTTTTGATGGAGCATCGGATGTTGGTAATAATCAAATTTTAAAAAATAGTGGCTACATAAGTATTGTTCTGCATTCTGTGTTTTACAATTCTAAAGGTAATTTTTGGCAGAGAATGTTTGGAGGCTCAGACAAAATAGCATTGACATCTTCAATTTCTTATCTATCCACTGCTAGGACTATTGAGGCAATAGCTATTCAAGATAAAAGGAAAGTAAAGTCTGATATAACGCACATTTTAGGGCTAGCAAGGCTTGTTGCATTGAAAATACCTGCTAACGCAGATGGATTAGAGCTAAAAGTAGTGATGACAGCTATTAAAGATGATAGCTTTGAAAACGGTATTGATCTTATGAATAATAAAGAATTCCAAGAACCGTTTCAATTGTCATCGCTGCCAATTGGCCAAATTCTTGCTGTAACAAAAGTGATTAAGAAAATATTTGCAGGAATTGAAGAAAGTATCGAATTAGATGCTACATTTGCTGGAATTATTAGCAAATCTAAGGTTTCTGATCCAATAGAGAGAGAAAGGCTCACAGATGGTTATCTTATCATGATTGCAAATAATGAAGAAGATAATGATTACTTAGAAAACTTAGACCCAGAAAAGTTACAGGTTGAGGCTGATGGTCTCAAGTATAACGGGGAAAGAGTAGAACACACAAATATTATCTATTCGATAACTTTTGAAACTTTAAAAGGCGTTGATGAGAATTCGAAATGGTTTGATAAGTATCAGCTTGCACTTAGTAAATTGGACGATATTATTTTTCAAGACACAGAAGAAGGGAAAAAGAGAGTACTGGTAGAGTCTAGGAAGCTTTGGATAGAAGGTAGCGCCCTTTTGTTTGATGATCCATCTTATACTAGCAAAGAACAAGCTAGCATAAAGGGCACCTATTTTAAGAAAATCAATGAGCAATATCAGTCTCTAACAAGTGGATCAAGTGAGGAGTTCTTGAATCAATTTTTAGCGAAAACCGTAGTGAATCTAGATTTTATCCCATCAATAAAGCAGTATGATGTGGGGACTATTGAATTACAAACAAATAAGCTGACCACCGAGTATCTCAAGGAGTTAAGTGCATCCAGGTTAGTATTTCCGGAATAAAATTACCTGACAAGGTAGATTCACTCGGATAGCAAAAAACGTCTCTCTTTCCTCGCTCTGCTTTTTGCTACCGGTGATTTGTGAGTTAGGTTTATAACTTGCTTCGGGCTTACCTGAACTAAAACTATTCCGGATAAATACTCTGATGATGCTTCGCAGAAGTTCAATTGATTTTCCGGACAGATCGGGACAGTATAGTGATTGAAACTTGAACTACTCACTGATTGCATACACCAGTCGAGCATTTACAAAATCATCGGAGATATCTTTCAAGTAGGGTCGATGATATTTGATTGTCATGAACCCAGAAGGCATATTTAGACATAATGAATTCGGGATGCTCAGCTAATTCTCCTGTCAAATCCAGACAAAGAATTTTAGAACCTATGCTGATTCTCAGAACAAAAAGAATCATGACGACAATTGTCTACTGGGTGGCCTATCGCCAACTGTGAAGATAATTATACTTGGGAGCTTGGATTCCGAACAAAGAATGAAACTTGAATCTCGGTTGATGTATTTAGCAAGGCAAACTCAGAATGATATCAATCAAACACCTTGTGATTGAATGAAGCTCCCCGCCCCTTGGGGCGGGGAATTAAACCCTCCTCAGATTAAATTGGGCATTATCATTCTTAGGTAAACTGGAACATAGAATAAGACAACAAAAACCTAACAATGGCATAAACTTGGCGCAGTCGCCTATGTGCCAACAGGTTGCTGTCATAACTGTGCAAGTTATGCCAAGTGTTGACCGGTAAATAATACTGCTCTGCAAAACCTTGGAAATCAAGAAAATGCTTACATGCATCGGATCACTACATGCCAATAGCTGCCACATCAGTAGTCCTCTACGATAAGAAGTAAAATCGATTATAACCTTGACTGATCTCAATGCAGTGTGTATTGTACACACCATGAACAGTAGGGATGTTATTAGGAGGCTGAAAAGGGATGGATGGGTTCTTCATCATGTGAAGGGAGATCATCATCAATTTAAGCATCCAAAGAAACCAGGAAAAGTAACTGTGCCTCACCCGAAGAGAGATTTTCCTGTAGGAACTCTTCGTAGTATTTATCGGCAGGCCGGTTGGGAGTGGAGGTAATTAATGAAATATCCAATTGTTATTCATAAGGACGAGAACTCTGATTACGGAGTAACCTTTCCTGATCTACCAGGATGTTTCTCTGTTGGCGCATCAATTGAAGAAGCTATTGAAATGGCTCAAGAAGCAGCTGAGTGCCATATAGAAGGAATGCTTTTAGATTCTGAGCCAATTCCCGTGGCATCGTCAATCGAGAATCACCAAGATAATCCAGATTATAAAGATGGCTTATGGGCATTGATAAATATAGATATTAGCAAACTTTCACTGAAGGCAAAACGCATAAATGTTACGATGCCTGAAAGACTACTTAACACCGTTGATCATTACGCCAGGAATCATGGAGAAACTCGTTCCGGTTTACTGGCTCAAGCGATTACCGAGTATATGGCTGTACATCAATAGAACGGACGGTGAACAACTGCATCAACCAGAAACAGCGGCGACTTTCTTGGCCTGTAGATACTGTTCTGGTTATGCAGAGCGTTGTATGAGGTTACAAAATGAGAGGCAATCTGAATTCGGAAGGAGTCAAATACGTATAGTACCACAGCCCTTTTGCTTCTGATTGTTACTTTTACTCTTGCTGGAACGATCCATTACGATTGGAACATTTCTGCTCCAGATGTGCAGATCAATACATATGGAGAGTGGGATTTAATCAGTATAGATGAAGGGATGCCTGTTTTTTCGAATGGGTACCCTAATCTGTCTGCTGTTCCCAGGTGTTATGTAATCCCTCAGGGAACAACTGTGAGTGATGTACAGACGACAAACGTTTCTACAGTTGGTCTTGGAAGGGCGTTGTTACCGGCACCGGTGATGCTTCTGCCTCTTTCCGGTGATGCTCCCGATGCAACAGGCATCTACATGGTTGGTGTGGTAGCTGATAATCGGGCTAATACCACAAAATGTATTGTCTTGCACTAGATTATTGCTTGTGTGAAATCTAGCAAGGGTAGAGTATTTCTGGATGTAATTTGCTGTAGTCAACACTGAGAAGTAAATAAGCAGTGAACCATCAAATGCAGTAGAACTGTGAACTGCATCACCAACAAACCTGATAACACTGTCTGCTGATTGGAAGCGTTGTAACTTATCCTGCCCACCTCTGCATTCCACGACAAAAGAAGAATCTTAGGTTAAATGCTAACACGAAATTGCTTATTCGTAATGAGTCCACATACGAAGAATCTTAATTGTATGCTCCTTCTCAATCACTTGGTATACAAGCCTGTGCTGAATGTTGATCCTGCGAGATATTGCACCAGATAAATCTCCAACAAGCTTCTCGAATGATGGGGGAGTTTGGTAAGGATTCAGCAAAATAGTATTCAGGAGCGTTTCAGTCTGTTCCTTCAATCCTGAACTTGCAATCTTCTTTGCGTCTTTTCTGGCTTGTTTAGTGTAAACCAGTCGCCATATCACCAGTCGAGTCCTTCATCACAGTCCTCAAGCGTGGTGTTCATCCCTTCCCTAATGGACTCCCTCATTCCAGGAATCCCAAGAAGAAAAAGCGTTTCCTTTATGGCTCTCCAGTCTTCTTCAGAAACAAGAACAGCTGAATTCCGCTTTCCGGCAATCTGGATAGGCTTATGGGATAAGGCTACTTCATCCAGAAGGGTATACAGTTTCTTTCTTGCTTCAGTTGCAGTAAGGTTTGTCATAAGAATCTCCAATCATTGCGTACGTAATATCGTACGCACCTTAACTTCTGTCAATGGATAATCATATTTTCCTTTGGCTGTGCTTTTTCAACTTGGCTATAAACAGGGAACTCTAATTGTAGTTGAAGCAATCTCTGGCTCTTTCGGCATACAACAAAGGGTGATGACAAAAGGCTAGTGGAAGATATCCCATAATGCCGAGTTAATTTGTATAGTAAATCAGGCGAATAATTATATTGCGCTTGGAAGTAACTCTCATTATCATTTATCCAGTAGGTACAGTAAATCAATGAGAAGAGAAATTTGCTTACAACTGAATCAAGCTGCCACAAACGCTTGGGAATTGGCTGAGCTGACACCTGTGCAGGTTATTCAGGGCGTTAG
>JAIOSV010000047.1 GCA_021107435.1 Candidatus Sabulitectum sp.
ACCTTGCAGGCAGACAGGTGTATTCAGTTTCAGACACCTGGCCTGCCGGTGAACATACTGTGAATCTACCAGCTCTTTCTCCCGGTACATACATGGTTCGACTTGGTTCTAATGGATTCTCAAAAACGGCACGGTTTGTACTGCTCAACTGACAGCATTCCGCAATAGCTATATAAAGAAAGAGCCCGGGCATTAAACCCGGACTCTTCTTATTAACGTCACAGCCCGCTCCGCGACCCCGCATCTAAAAGTAACTTAAGCCTGATCTTGTGCTGCAGTGCTATTTTAGGGCATGCAAGGGTACAAAGACCGTTTTACCATTGGCGTTCCATACCCGACAATTAGCGTGATCTGGAGTGAGCGAACACATCATCGGCTCCTTAGCGAGAGTCGAGTGGCCAGCGAGGGAAGTTCCCGCTGGCCACTCACTCTACTCTAGATAATCAGGCACTTTCCGGTTGCAACGGAATTTCCTGCATGTATCCTGTAGAAGTACATTCCTGAATCAATGACACCGGGGTTCCAGTCCACAGAATATGTTCCCGGCATCCTGTTACCCTGTGTGATTACTTCAACCTGTCTTCCGCTTGTATCGAATATTCTTATGGATACTTCGCAGGCACCTGACAGAGAATAGACAAAAGCAGTCTGAGAGCTGAAGGGATTCGGGTGATTGCTGACTGAGCTGATGAAACCGTCACCGGGACCGCTTGTTTCTATTCCGGTTCCGGGATACTCAAACTCGTAGAATTCAAAACCGGTATCTCCAACGGAATTTGATCCGGATACCCTTACGGAATAGGTTCCATCTCCGGAGGCTGTGAAAGTCCCTTCCCATGTTGTTCCGCTGCCTGTCATTTCTACGAAAGCGACGGAAGCGTCAGGGAACTGCACCCTCAGCATTGGTATAGAAGTCAGCTTTTTGTAGAACACTGATTTCGCTTCATTACAACCGTAATTACCGCGCTCAAAAAGAACATGAACATTCATGTATCCGTCAGCAGCGCATTTTACATACCTGATCTTCTGATTCGACAGGAATGCCGCTTCCTGGATCAGTGTCAGATCAGCATCACTCATAGACTGACCCGCGCCATCAAGATTACCGTCTATTTTTGTGTAATAGGCTGAGGTGGTCTGCTGTGAACTCTTTGCCCAGACTATATGAATGTTATCCTCATCATCAACATCCATCATCGGTGCCCAGACCTGATTGCTGGATGTTGTGAGGAAGCTCTCATCAATACAAATGCTTCCATCAGGGTATAGTTTCATATAGCAGAGAAGATTGGAGGATCCCGTCCACTGCTGCCAGATGATGTGTGCGTTTCCGTTGCTGTCACAGCATATCTGCGGTTTGTTCATCTGGTTTGAGGCATTGTAGCAGAGAGAAATCGGAGTTGCCCATGTTGCTCCGCCGTCATCACTGTAGGAACAGGTTATGTCATGCATATCGCAGGACCAGACGATATAAACCCTGCCGTCTGGTGTTACAGCGGTTCGTATTCCGTTAGTCCATGCGCTGGCTCCGGTAATAATGGTTTCTCCGCTTACCAGTATTGTGCCGTCCGCATCGATTTTCGTAAACTGAATACTGGAACTTCCTGAAAATATGTATGTCACATTATCCGCGTCCACAACACCTTCTGAGTCGAGAGTTGGCTGCATAAAATAGATGTTTTCCAGAGGATTGTTTACGAGAAGAGGGTTGTTGCCCGGCCCGTTCCATTCAAGATTCTCTTCGCTGACATCACCATTGTTTTCAAGAACATACATATCAAAATTGTTGGAATACTGATACAGCTTGACTGCGGCGTATATCATGTTGTCAGCACCACTGCTGAGCCTGGTATTAAGCCACCAGTAGTTCCAGTCCGGATTGCTCCAGATTTCCTTTTCGTCAACCCAGCCTTCATACAGTTCTTCAGTTGAAGAGACATTAACAGTAATGTCTCCACCCGATTCTGTATGGGTTATTGTGAAGACAGGCTGATCAAAGGATTCATTCTCAATCCCGGCTGTCTGTATTTCTTCTGCCATTTCAGGTATTGCCGAGTATCCAATGTGATCAATAATCATGGGGTCTCCTGAAATAGCGAAACAGGAAACCGCGTATAAAACAATCAACCAGATACTGAATCTGACACTAGACATAAATTCCCCCTTTTTTCGTTTTACAAACTGATGTTCATACACATTCAAGCCATAATATCCTGCGTCTTTTAAAGACCGAAACCCACCAATTTCGACTCTTTAATATTATCGTTCAGTGTTGTTTTCACAAGAGCCGGCAGGTATCACATCATCCATCTGTATCTACTACCTCAGAAGAAGGAATTTCTCTGTCTGCGAAAATTCATCTCCTGCCCTGAAATCACAAAAATAGATCCCCGTGGCTGTACTCTGGCGGGAATCGTCAGGGGTTCCCCATGGTATGGAATAATCTCCCGCTGTCTGGGTTTCGTTTACCATCATATCGACAAGACGCCCACTTGCGTCAAAAATACGAAGTACGACAAATTCATTCTCTGCGAGCCTGTAGCTGAATGCTGATCCGGAAGTAAAGGGATTCGGACAACTCAGGCAACGGCTATCGTTCCGGCCTGAAGGTTCAATTCCCAGGGGATACAGTGTAATGTCCGCGGGAGCTGTCAGTGTGTCTTCCCCTGTACTGTAAAGCGAAAGCAGAAGATCATACTCACCCTCAACCATTCCTGATGTATTCCATGTGGCAATAACTTCGTTGTACGCCTGGCTGATTGATTCCGTGATAAGAGTCCATTCAGAGCCGCCGTCTTCAGCCCAGTGGATACTGTACCTGTCGAATTCAGCAGCATTGTGTTCGCCTGTGTTCATCCATGCTGAACCGATTATATCAATATTGTCATCAACCTGCCCTGCCACCGGCCCGTCTATTGCGACCACTATAACAAGAGCGGTATCAAGCGCTTCGGGGGCATATTCAAAAAAGGAATTGACAGCCAGCATAGAGGAATGATCGTGAGCGATGTTTGTCGACTGATATGGCCAGAGTGGAGTCACTGAGGAATTCGTAAGCAGCATTGTTCCTCTGTTCCATGAAGAGATATATGCCAGGCATGTACTGCCGGCAAAGGAAACAAATGCACTGTCCTCCACCCCCAGGCTGATGGTAGCGCCGTCATGAACACAATTCGTGGCATAGGTTTCGGAATTTCCCCTGCCTATCAATTCACCGAAAACGCTGGAATCTATGTTGAGTATTGTGTTCTCCATGGGATACCAGTTCCACCAGTAAACATAAGTGTTGTTGTATTCAAGCAGCCTGTCTTCCAGAGAAACTACCAGATGTGTAAAATAGCTGTTGTTCTCAATATCCTGAATATTGACAGTATTGGAGCCCGGCATTCTGACGCATGAACCTCTTATCACAGAATTGTTAATTGTAACCGAACTTCCGGGCTGCGTCTCAAGAGACCACCAGCATCTGCTGCACTGATCAACAATGAATGTAAAACCTATTCCGTCAACACCCGGCGTGTTTTCGGAAAACTCGAAATGCTCCACATAGTCCGGATCAGGAAATTCGATATTTATCACTGAGCCGTTGCATGTTTCCAGCCACGGCATGAGTGTATCGCAGGCTGTGAAATGAACAAAACAGGAATCATCAACCATTATATCCCCTACATGATTCACATCGTCCAGTATCAGGGATGCCCTGTCGAAAACCTTTCTGAATGTCCAGTCGGGGAAATCCGTGTTTACAGCAGTATAGATGCAATCATCATGAAGTTGAGCGTAGTGCATAACACCATTCGCATCCACTGTTGCATCAGTAGCTTCAAATTCGGAGTTATCTATAAGAAAAACATAGTACTGACCCACATAGAACTGATTGAAGTGAAGCCAGGCATTGTTTCTGAACACCGCCTTACCCTGATCCTGAGCGTATACATGTCCGGAAATGGTCAACTTGGCGTTATCAACAAGCAGAACTCCATCTCCGTGAATAATGATGTTTCCGTCCTGCACGAAATCCTCATCAATATACAAAGTGTCCTGTCCCGGCCCGACATATATGTCACCCTCAGAAGCAGGCCGCTCACGAACAGCACCAGTCGCAAAAGCAGCCAGAATAATCAGAATTGTCAATAAATGCCGCATATTCTCTCCTTAATGTCCTTAATTCTGCTTTGAATATTTTCTGATCTCGAGGATATGAGATTTTATCAGTTCATAATTCGGCTTTGGTCGCAATTCAGGCGGGTGATCTCTTCTGAAATATACTGCTCTTGGTTGAAGAATTTTTACACTCCAAAACAAAATATCATCGGGGTTCATCTGTTTCTCGGCAAAGTTCAGCCTGATGATTCGATGAAAATACCACAGAGATGAAAGCCTGTCGAATTGCTCTCCGGTACTTTCCGGTGCATAGCCAGCCAATTTGCTTCTTTTGCTCTGTCTTTCAAGCTCAATAAGCAATCTTTCAAGTATACGAGCCCAGATTTCATTCAGGTCATTGAACAGCACCATAAACTTCTCCGGCTTCCTTTCACCTGCAACAGCTGCCCCTGCCAGAAGCATCGCGAAAGCCTCCTGCATCACACCCCAGGGAGCGCAACGAGCCTGGTTAACTCCCGTAATGCCATCAGCATCAAGTATCCTGGCATCCTCAAACTCTTTAAGCGCAGTATTCAGCAGGTTCCTGTGGTATTCCGGATCTCCCAGCCCTGTTGTTGAGAGTATCGAATCAGAAAGAATCCTGCTAAGAACACCGTAAAAATTGTGGGATCTGTCCGGAAATGCATCAACATCGTACCAGAATACATCCCGGGCATTCAACTTGTTTCTGCCACCGTGGTTGGTGAAAGTAAGATGAAATTTGTCTGTTCCCGTATTGAAGGTCCAGCATGAGTAATCTGATCTGGAATCAACTTCAAGGCTTGATATTTCATTGTAGGACACGCTGCTGGATTTCTTCAGCTTTGAGAGCTTACGGTCCGCTTTAAATGAAAGGTATCTGTCTGTCGCAAGAATTTCACCCTTCTTCCCGAAGAGCCCTCCGGAAAGACTCATCAGAACAATCTGATCAACTGCGATTCCGGATCCAAGCAGCTCAAGTGCGACTCTGCCGAACCGCTCTCTGGTGTCCATCTGTGTTGACATCACATCCAGGTCTATCTTCATGACCTTTCCTCCTGTCCGTTAGCCATCATCCCCCTAATCAATAATAGTGCAAACCTGTGATGCGGAAAAGAGGTATTCCGCAAAATTTGTCGTTAATAACCTGTTACATCTCTCCTTGACTCACGCTGAATATGATAGCATGCTTTTTCAAGAGAAACTAATACTCACAACGAAGAAATAGGGGATGAAATAATGAAATACTCGCTGGAAACTGCCTGGCTGTTTCTTTTCGCTGTTCTTTCCTGCGGCTCCAACTCTCCCGAAGCACAGGAGAACTTTTCCAGCACATTCATTCCCCCCGATGACCCCGGACTCTCCACTTACAGAACGGCACAATTCTCTGTGGACTGGCAGTTAACTGCCAGAGACCAGGTGGATTGGGACACAGCACTTCATATTCCCGCAATTGCAGTCACCACTGACGAGAACAGTCGCATTACCGAAACAGCGGGACTCTGGCGCGGAAGACCCAGCGATAATGTGAATGTAGCAGGGCTTGCTCCTCTGATTAGAATCAGCTATCTGGACAACACTGAAACCATTACTTTCCACCGCGCTGACGGAGAACCTCATGAAACAAACCGTTTCTTCGGTTACAGAATAACAAGATCAGAAGCGGGAAATTCTACAGTATTGGAATACCTTGATGAATACGGGAATACTATGGTTCTCCAGTCAGGAGTTGCACGACTTCAGGTTGAAAATGAAGGTGAAGGCTGGTACATCCGAACTCAATATGATGTGGAAAACACTCCCGCACCTATTTCGCCGCAATCCCCGATCTTTAGAATCCGCTACCTTCTTGACTCTCAGCAAAATCAACTGGCTACGGAAAACACGAACAACTCTGGAGAGTCACTTCCACTTTACGGAGAAGTCTACCGAATTGAGAGGTCTTTCAATGCTGACGGTCATTTAACCGAAATGAAAAAACTGGACGAAAACGGAGAAGTTGTCGAAGATCCGAACAATCCCGGATGGCAGATTTATCAGAGATCGCCAACCGGCCTGACAACAGGCTTCAGAATGCTCGGTTCCAACGGCGAACCCTTCACTGACAGCTACGGTACTTATTCCAGTGAATTCGAATACGATCATTATGGAAGAATGACATTTATGGCATGGTTCGACATCAACGGTAATCCCTCTGCCATTGGAGGTGTCTGGGCAAACGTAACAGAATTCAATGACAGGCATCTGATAACCACCGCCTCTACCCTGGGTTCCGACAGTGAACTGATGGATGTACTGGGTATCGCTGAAAAGGTCTTCGAAAAGGACTCAATTGGAAACAACATAAGTGTCACCTATTTTAATCAGAACGGTGAACCCGCCCGTGATCAGGCAGATGTTCACCAGTACAGGTACATCTATGGACGTCACTGCAGGCTTCTTGAGCGTCAGATCTGGAATTCTTCAAATGAGCCGGACACATCAACTCGGGGATTCCATATAGAACGCTACCTGTACGATCAGGACGGTAATTTCCTGAGAACTGAGTACCTGGACAAAACAGGTGAAGTGTTCCGAAACTAAACACTTTATCATTAAACAACTACGAGGCTGATATGTACGTAATACCCGCATATCAGCCGCCTTAACAGACAAAACCAATACTGAATAACAAATACCGCAGAGCAGATTTAACGGATGGTCAGGGGGTTGGAACGGGATTGATTCCTGTCCGTCCTTCCGCTTCCAGCACAACCGTGTCGTCTCTGCCCAGATGGTCTGTTGTGATTGTAAGCTCAGATATCTCAACCCTCGGGAAATTATGAACGATGATAGAAATCTGATCTTCTGTAAGCTCGATTGTCACCTCTTCCTCCGGTGCCCTCGCCAGTATAGCCACCTGATTCTCTGTAAGCGTTATTGTAACAGTAGGAGTTCTCTCTTCGTCCTCAGCGAAAGCCATACCCGCAAACACCGATGCAAGCAGGATTATCAACAGAGCTTTTTTCATTTCTATATTCCCTTCCTGTTCAGATAGAGCACTCAGCACATAGAAAGGTCGGGAGGTTCCCTGACACCTTATGCCAACTGCCAGTTACTTTAGCATGAGCAATACCTGTGTTTGTGTCAATTGGTAATTTTTAACGCAGATACAGGAATCAGCAACTTCGCAGGAAGAGGAAGAGGGTGAAAGAATCCTACCTGACGATTCCTATAGCAGCACAACCTTTCTGATGATAGTATCACAATTGATTCTGCTGATGTGTACAAGATAAACACCTGCAGGTATACCGGAGCCATTCTCTACTGAGGATAAGTTGAATTGGTGGATTCCTGAAGCAAGTTCATTTGTTTGCACTCTGGAACAAAGCCTTCCATTTAGCGAATAAACAGATAGTTCCAGCCCCTCGGGAACACCCTCCTGCAATGAAAGACTTACATTAATACAATCAGAAGGACTCTGGAGAAAAACTGAAAGCTCCGATGAAGAGCCAGAAGATACATCCTGAATTGAATTGGCGTTATTCGATTCGTTGATTTCCGCATAACGATTCTCAGAATCAGCATAGGCTGTTACCCTGCCGCTGGGAAAGTCGCACTCAAGGGACAGGGACAATTGATGAACGCCGTCTTTTAACGGGAGATATCCACATGCCATTTCATGTGCGCCGCAGTATGCGCTGATCTTAATAATCTGTTCACATGAGCTTGCCGGATTCGGACACGATTCTTGAGGAATCTGAATGCTGTTTCCGCTGAAACTTCTTCCGGAACAGCTTGATACACAGCAGGGCAAACGAGAAGAATCCCCATTTGTACAAATCTCTGTCAGATGTCCTTCTTCATCCTGCTGATTCATCTGCGCCAGGCTGGTTCCTGTAACTTCAACTGTAAGCAGCAGAATTGAAGAACCTCCCCCTGAAGCCTGGATAACTTCTGACTCTATCATTTCAATATCAAACCCGAATAAAGCTCTTTCTGAGTTGAAAAACCCTGTACGATGGGAATCATGCTGAAACACAGGCCAGCCGCTGTTTGTTTCATATCCACCCCATTCGTACAGAGTAAGAAGACCGGAAGCAGTTGCAGTAAGAACTTCAAGCCTGTTATCATTATCCAGATCACCGACTACAGGAGCAGTCCAGGAGGCTGTTTCTGTCAATGCGGGAAATCCAGAGAGAACGGCCATCCCGTTCAGGGGATCATGACCATAGAACTTTGATGAAAACCCGACAAATGGAACAGTCACTATTGATGATGGTGACGTTGATCCAGCCGCGATTGTTGCAGACTTTGCATTTAAAGGAGCTTCATTATGCGTATTGATACTCATATCACCAGGGTTGCAAATTGATTGTTCACTCAGCAACTCCCAGGCTGACATGCCATCAAGAGCATAAAAGATATCCGGTACACCGTCGGAGTTCGCGTGACCAATTGCGGGACCTCCCATGTTGCCCATAAAATCTTCATCATCCAGAGGTGAAGCGTTGTACCAGACCATTCCGATATCTGAAGAGGTGATGTTATAAACAAAAATACGTTTTCCTGTATTCTCATATCCGGCAACACCGCTTACATACACCTCACCATTCCATTCAACTGCCGCGAGAGTGCTGTAAACTCTGCCGGAAGTACCCAGTTCGGTAAGTTGAATGTCGTATTCTGTAAAACCGTCTGAGTAAAAGTCCACCACATGAATTGCTGAGTAGTTGTCTACTATTTGAGTAACCAGAAGCTCATCATAGCCATCACCATCAAAGTCGACAGCAATTGGTTCAGCGAAGAAATCCCCCGTAAGGGCAACCGGGAAACCTGCTGGTTCTATCCAGTTCTGGTGTTCAGAATTCCAATGCCACATGTGCAGGGCTGTTGAATTACCCCGTGTTCTGAGCGCAACCTCCAGAGTTGCCGAGCCATCAGCCTGAAACAGAACAGGAGTTCCCGCAGCTTCAGCACCGCATACTGTCTCGTCCGGTCCAGCTGTGCCGATAATGCTCGTTGACCAGTTGCCCGTACTGATTTCATCGTAAAGAAGCACAACCGCGTCTCCATTATAGAGATTCTGCTGGCAGGAAACTATGATTTCATTCTCGCTGTCGTTGTCTACGTCGCCAACAGCAAGACTGACGAATCGATCATAATCCAGAGAAGCTGGGGGTGGAAGGACAGTGGCCTGCCCGTCAGATTCAATGAGATAAAGATTCCCGAATGAAGAAACTGCGACAATCTCGTTCTCCGGATCGCTGTCTATGTTAATGATTACCGGTCCGGTTCCTGTACCGCCATCAAGTTGGACAGGCCATCCCTGTGCTATTTCGCACTTCGTTGAAAATACTCCATGCTCTGATACAGATTCTCTTCCTGTTTCATCCACGGCGGTAACATAGATATCATATTCAGTTCCAGGTTCCAGATCAGTCAACTGAGCTGCTGAAGCGGATAGAGGCAGCGAGTTAAGTCGTAGTGGAGCAGACGAACCATCACGGGGTGTATAGTAAAGATAGAAACCCTCCAGCTCTGCCGTTCCGGAAGTCTTGTTCCAGGAAACATCAATGTAGTCTTCCCCCGTTTCAATCGCATTCAGATTGGAAAGTACAGGGAAAGTGCCGGGATTAACTGCCTGTTCAAGATCAACTTTTCTTGCCTGAAACTTCCCTCCAAGCCCGCTGACTTGAATCTGGTAAGAACAGTCTGTAAAATCGGGATCACTTGTCCATGGAGAAGTTGAAGGATCAAGGGGAGAAACTGTCAGATACAGATCTTCGGCAATCTCGATAAAACCATCCGGCTCAAGTGTGCCCAGCGTAGAAATCGAATTGCACGAAAACGGTTCGGGTGGATTAACTCCGGTAACAGTCAGCTCTATGTCAAGACCTGTCCCGGCACCTGTGTTCACCATAAACAAATTGCTCATATTGATAATAGCCTGTCTCGGAGCCTGGGAAGACTCAATATCGATAACAGGAATAGCATAGTTCTCTGAGAATACTATACAGTAATAGGGTGACTGCCAGCTTTGGTTGAAGTTGTATAAAAACTCGATTTCAAAATGTATTGTACTGTAGCTCTCCACATTTTCTGATATAGTGAAGATAAATGGTGAATTTCCGGTTCCTATCTCCCCGTAAGGAATGTCGGGAAGAGAAATCTGATCAATTAAAATACTATCCAGGTATTCGCTCCCGGAAATAACCTTCATTTCAGCAGTTACGTAAGTAGCGATCGAAGATCCTGAATTTTCCGCTGAAATATGGAGTTCAATGGTTTCACCGGGGTTCATAACTCCATCATCACTTCCCTCGGAGGGTCCGGATTGATCATCATCAACATCCGCTGATTCAAGGAACAGCAATGCGTTGGCATTCTGTTCCACCGTAATCGAAGCTGATCCGGAAAGGTATGAAGCAGCATCAACTCCGTCATCTTCAGTCAATGACGATGAATTTCCAACCCCGCCTGCAACAGCCTTTGATTCATAGAGACTTATCAGCCCCGGAATGCTCATCCGGCTAATACCCGTACCAAGTTCTGTTTCAACGGAATAGGGACGGTACCTGCGGAGAAGGACTGTACATTCCTCAGTGGATCCGTGGATTCCGGAAATTTCCGTACCTGGAGACAACAGAAATGTTTTCACGATATACGGAAGAAAAGGCTGCCCGGCACGCTGCACTCTATTTACCATGAAAGGATATGGTGCCAGGTCGATCTTATGATACTCAATTCCACCTGCAAGAATTGTATCTGTTAAAACATTCTCAGAACCGCATACGGGGTATGTATTTAACGATATCCCGCTGGCAAGGGACGCAATGATAAAAGCCGCAAAGAAACAAAACTTCATTGTTGGCTCCCGCTTCTTTACCTGATCAAGTTAAGTATCAGCAGGATTATTGCTTATGTCAAGGGCAATTTAACAAATAATGGTATCCCTCATAATTCTTAATTGGAACCCGTTTCTTGAATGGGCAAGAAAGCTCTCAGACGCGGGAATCAGCACTGTGGCATGAATATTCAGTGCTTTCAAGGGTGTTCTCTCCCCTGTCTCGTTAAGGGAAGATACATACCAGAAAATAATAGAACCTGTCTTTTCATGAAGATGAAAGCCCCTCCTGTTAATGATCAGGAGAGGCTCTCAGATATCAATGCAGTAAAATGACTACTTCAGAACAACCATCCGCTCTGTCGCGGTGAAGTCTCCGGCGTGCATCGTGCAGAAGTAAACTCCCTCTGCAAGATTGTTGAAAGAGACAGCATGTACACCACCGGGTAATTCCTGTGAATACTGTGCAATTACGCGACCGGTAATATCATGCAGTATAAGGTTAACCACTCCCGGCTGTGGAGCGGATACCTGAACCGCAAAGTTTCCGAATGACGGGTTTGTGTAAGGTGCAAGACCCCAGGATGAAGCATCATTATCAACAATGCCAAGATATGTGCTGTAAGAAAACGAAACATCATTAAGTACTGGTGTGTACTGAGGATCTGTGGTCTGAAGTATTGCCCTGTACTGCATGAAATCTGTGGAATCTGCAAGAATACCGGAAAGACTGGTGCCTGAAGTAAAAACAGTATCAGACCATACCCCCATACTGGAATAATCCTGTGAACTCCTGAACTGAAATCCCAGTGATGTTCCAGCAGGTTCATCACCGCTGGATACAAAAGTATCCCAGTAGTCAACTGTGCCTGCATCAAGAATAGATGATTCAAGAGTTCCTGCGGAATAGCCAAAAATAGACCACCAGACGATGTCATCTGCTCTTTCGGCAGCTCCCAGCACATCGGTGTTTCCGTCTCCGTCCACATCAGTGGCGTAGATTGAATATGCGCCGTCAAAGGTACCGTCTAACAAATGCTCCGTCCACACGGTACCTGTGCCATCCGTGTTTTCCCACCAGGTAATGTCATCGGCATAATTGGCAGCCCCCAGCACATCGGTGTCTCCGTCTCCATCCACATCAGTGGCGTAGACTGATGCTGCTGTGAAAAAGTTATCGTCTACTATATGCTCCGTCCACACGGTGCCGGTGCCATCGGTGTTTTCCCACCAGGTGATGTCATCAGCACGCAAAGCAGCCCCCAGTACATCCGTGTCGCCGTCTCCGTCCACATCAGTGGCGTAGACTGAGCGAGCACCGTCAAAGTTACCGTCTACCGAATGCTCCGTCCACACGGTGCCGGTGCCATCGGTGTTCTCCCACCAGATGATGTCGTCGTCAAGATAAGCAGCCCCCAGCACATCGGTGTCACCGTCTCCATCCACATCAGTGGCGTAGACTGAATGTGCGCCGTTAAAGCTACCGTCTACCGTATGCTCCGTCCAGTAAATTCCTGCACCTGTATCCCTGTTCTCCCACCAGGTGATGTCATTGGCATAATAGCCAACTCCCAGTACATCAGTGTCTCCATCTCCGTCCAGATCAGTAGCGTAGACTGAGCGAGCACCGTCAAAGTTACCGTCTACCGTATGCTTCAGCGGAGTGGCAAGAGGACCTGTTAACAAACACAGTGAGCTTCCACTATCATTGATCTGATCGGCAACATCATAACTGTTGCCCCAGTCTGTTACAGGGCCCGGAACTCCACTGCCACCGGACCAGTCTGTCTGGGTTGCCGTTACAGCGAATGAAGCAGCAGAAAGAACAAAGACCGTTAATAAATGCTTTCTCATCAGAATCCTCCTTTATATTCAGTAAGCTGAAGGTGAATACAACAGAAGAGCGTTAGAAGAAGTGAATTAGCACACCTCAGGTTTAGCCTACCAGCTCCGCATGGATTACTATCAAACTATCTTAAGTTAGAATAAGAGAGGGATGTATATAAGTCAATGACTTGAAGATACCGTCTACTTTAGTAGGAATAATATTTTCATTATGTAATCTTAAAAGCTGGTATCCCTTATGATTCTTAGTTGGAACCCGTTTTTGACCTGGATTCGGAATGTTGCTCAGCTAAGGATTTCCTGATGTGATGTGTTGAAACGAAGTCAATTACGGGCATTTCTATTACTTTTGTCTGTAGGATATCTTCACCATAGCACATAGAATATAAAGTGCTGTCTATCTGAATTCAGGCAACGGCATTGCCTTCAGCCTTGCAGAAGTGGTACACGATCAAGCAGGATTTCGTTAATAGCGATTAGCTCTTCTAGAAACTTAAGGTCATCAAACGGTTCAGCATCGTATTCTACTTCATTCCTCATTCCATGAGCCTTACTGAGCAATGCAACTTCACTCCCGAGTTCTATGGTGTGACTTAAAGCCTGAAAGACTACATACCTATTGCTTGATGGCCTATAACCATGCCAGCGCAGTGCCGCAAGCGCCAAAGCAAACGAGGCTTCGTATGCCAATTGAAACCTGCTTTGAATCGATAACTCACTCCTCATGGAATCGGTATGAAACATCTTTGCTTTCTCGATCAATTGTGAAAATTCTGTCTCGGATCTTTCGAGAGGCAGTAGAAGTTCTATTCTCTCAAGGTTCTCTAATGTCATACTCAGAACCTTTCAGAAATATCTTTGGCTGATTAAGTACTCTTGTTACAAATGGATTTTGTCCCTCAACCTTACTCTTCCATTCTTTGAGTGATAGAATCTTCACACTTATAGTCCTTTTAATATCTTTCTCTACAGGCTGCATTGCATTTAGTATATCTGTGTATCGTAGTTCTTCCCCGATGACCATGATATCAATGTCGCTGGATGCGTTATCGGTTCCTCTCGCAATAGAACCATAGATAAATGCTGAGCAGATTGAGTTCATATATGAGGTCAATGCTGATTGCAGCGGGATAGTTAAAGCAACAGTTTTTATCACAATACCGTATAACTCCTGGAATACAGGGGATTCGGTATTTGCATGGTAAAACTTCGTTCTTCCTATTATGTCCTCATTTACCAGGCCGCTTTTTACAAGCCGCATAATTATGCGATGTACAGCTCCTACACCTGAATTTGCCAGACTAATTATCTCTGACATCTGGAATTTTCTATTCGGCTGTCCGAAGAGAAGTGCGAGTACTTTTAGCTGCACTTCTGAGAATAGACTCTGAGCTATCCCCAGTGATGGATAGACAGCTTTATATGTTTTCGTAGGCATATTCTTTCTTCCCATATTGGGAAGAATACCACCCATTTTGGGAATATGCAAGTGGTCCATAGGATTAAAGAGCTAAATAGAATCACGAGTGGTCGTAACAAAAACGAGTTAAGAACCCGGAGATAACAATGGAGTTCATCATATTAGGGCTCTTTGACAAGAAAGAATCACAGATGGTATCCCACCCACCTGATTACCATTTGGAAACTTTTCCTCCCATGGATTACAAAGGTGTATGAGCTGCGATCTAAGAATGTAGCTTGAAAATGCGATGCCTATCCCAGACTGCCCTCTTCACATCATAAGGTTTTCTTCATAGGGTATTGGAATGGAAGTAACCATTGCTAATACAGAATATCGTTCATGCTGATATTGTAGTGCCTGCGAGACACCTCTATTCTACCTGACCACAACAAAACTCTCAGTTATGGTGGATGAATCTGTTGTTAACTTGGCAAAGTACACCCCTGGAAATAAACCACACAGAACTATTTCATGCTGACCTGTTTGGTGAACGCCACTGGCAGGAGCATCAATCTGCCGCCCTGATAAATCGAAGATAGTAAGCTCAATATTCGATTCACGGGGTAACACGAATCTAAGAGTAGTTGAGAACTGAGATGGATTGGAAACAACCTCAAGAAGATCACTCTCAGTCTCACCTTCCTCTGGGATTGAATTTGGCAGATACTCAAATATTTGTAGGCCTGCAGTCCAATCTGCAACATAAATATAACCATCAGATATGGCTAGATTTCGTGCTGAATAGGTATCATGGTAACCGATCTCAGTTGGATTGCATGGATCACTTACATCTATCACACGAAATCCTAGCGAACCCTGCGACCCAATCGAAATGCAGGTCGTAGTACCAGAATTCGCAACAGAATATGCGCTAGCTGGTGCATCACAGTTTCCAATTATTATAGGATTTTGAGGAGCGGATACACTAACCACACAAAGACCCGAGGTTCCAGCTGCAATGTAGATGCAAGAGCCATTCCTTACCAGATCAACTGAACCTCCAGGAATAAGGCAGTAGGCAATCTCGTCTGGACCTGATGGGGATGATACACTAATAACACGAAGGCCAATATTTGTTGCTACAAATGCATAATAGTTGGGTGATACTTCTACACCGGATGCTCCGGGAGCGGTGCTGCAGAAACCCTCCCAGGTTGGATTCGAAGGTGTTGACACATCAACAACAGTGAAAAGAGAGCTTTGTTCATATATTGGATCAACAAGATAAGCATAATTGTTGTGCACAGCAACTCCTGATGCCCAATGTGCTGCTGCACAAGAACCTACTATAGTTGGGTTAAATGGATCTGATATATCAATCACAGCCAAACCATTATATCCATCTGCAATGTACGCGTGATTGCCTGAAATCGTCATATCACACCCATAAGTTGCAATCTCACAAACACCCGCCTCGGTTGGATTAGAAGGTGTGGATACATCTATCACACGAAAAGTATCCCCGTGATTAATAATGTATGCATAATCGCCTATTACGGATATTTGCGATACAGTACCTGGAGTATCAAATAAACCAGTAACAATGGGATTCACAGGAGAGGATACATCAATAACTCGCAGACCTGCACCAGGAACAGCAATGTATGCAAAACTGTCTCCAACCGAAACACCATCTGCATTGCATGGATAATGACTATCACCCACTTTTACGGGATAAGCTGGAGTAGAAAGATCAGCTATACAGAGTCCTGATCCGGAATTCGCAATGTAAGCAAGGCCACCCGAAACTACTACACCACTGGCAAAACCTGTAACAGGGCAGTAACCCATCAAAACAGGATTCGAAGGAATAGATACATCAACCGCGCGAAGCCCATATTGGGAATCGGCAACATAGACGTAGTCTCCTGCTATATCAACATCTTTCGCTACTCCCGGTGTATTCACACAACCTACTTCGACTGGGTTCGAAGGAGAGGAAATATCAATAACACGAAGACCATCATAGTCATCTGCAATGTATGCATAATCACCGGATACCACCACAGCTTTCGCTGCACTGGGAGTATTGCAGTAACCTACTTCCACTGGATCCGAAACAATGGAAACATCTATAACCCTAAAGCCATCTCCATGATCTACCACATATGCATAACTACCTGAGACAACAACTCCGTAGGCTATATTTACCGCCCTACAGGATCCCAGCTTAGTGGGATTGTTCAAATCCTGCACATCCCAAATCTCGAGTCCGCTTTCATCTGCTGCAAGAAAGAGCATTTCTGAGGATTCCTGATAAAATAAATCCCAGACTAAGCCTCTAGCTCGAATTCCTTCCGAAACTATTACCGGAATTGATGGATCTGAGATATCAAGAATGTAAACTCCTGCTCCTGAGGCACAAAAAGCAATACTCCTATCCAAATCAACTTCAACATCGTACGAGTGACAAAAAGGCCAGCTTCCCACAAAGCTTACATTAAGAGAATCGCGGTCATCCATTAACAACTCGGAATCAGCGTTCCTGAAAGAGCTGATAATTGATTCTTTATTTGTCTTGCGCTCAATATCCGGTGAAGAAAGAAATTCACAGTCTTCAATTACCATTGAGCAATCTGCTTGAGATGCTGAATTGGCAAAAGAATGAAATGAAAAAAGAAAAAGAAGAGAAATAACACGGAAGAATACCCTTGATAGCACCATGATCTACCCCCATTCCCAGCAATGAAGAAGTAACACTACAATAATCCTAATACCAAGAAAGTGCTGCAATATCAAGCACAATTACCTGTCCAGCGCAACTAAGAGGATTATGAAAGCAAAATATGTAAACATCACATATGAGTCAACAATGCCTAATGGTGGGTGTGGGCTTCATCATAATTAATTGATAACATGGTATCCCTCATAATTCTTAGTTGGAACCCGTTTCTTAAATGGGCAAGAAAGCTCTCAGACGTGGGAATCAGCACTGTGGCATGAAAATACGATGCTGTTACAGCGTTCTATTTCCAACCTCGACTATACATACCATAGAGTAATAGAACCTTACCTTTTACGAAAATGAAAGCCCCTCCTGTTAATGGTAAAGAGAGGCTTTCAGATTTCAATGCAGTAAATGGCTCTACTTCAGAACAACCACTCGCTCTGTTGCAGTAAAATCTCCAGCGCACATTGTGCAGAAATAAACACCCTCTGCAAGATTGTTGAAACTCTTTGCTATGGATTAGATTGTTAGCATATTAGTGCTGAGAGGAGGTAGCATGTGATAAATACTTTATTCTCTGTTATTCTTTTTCTCGGTCCAATGGATATTGAATGGACTGCCCTTCCCACAGGACAAATCTCTGTTGAGTGCGCTGGTGATGTAAACGGTGACGGCACTGAGGACTGCTTCACTGCTGCTTCCGAGTACAACGGTAGCGGTGTATTCTGCCTTGACGGGTTGACAGGAGATATTCTTTGGCAGAACGACACCATTCCCGGTGTATGGCTCACCGATTGCTTTAGAACGGTTGGAGATGTAAATCTGGACGGCATTCAGGATTTCGCAGCGGGGACAGGTTTGACTCCTTCAATAACATTGTTTTCAGGTGCAGATGGCAGCGTTATCTGGTCTTCACCTCAGGAGCACATAGTTGCCTATATTGAAAAATCAGACGGACCGAACCCGGGGGATGTTATCGTGCTCGTTCTGGGCAATGACGGATCCGACTGGTGCTATTTCTACGGCTTGAACGGCCAAAACGGAGAACCTGTCTGGAGTGACCCATACCCCATTTCCACACTGGACGAATGGATGAAGGTTACCGATGTGGATGTTAATTGCAACGGCTGGTCTGAGATGGGTTTCTCCATCGACCGTGGAAGCGCAATGAGCGGAAGCGTTTCCGTTAGAGACGGCTATACAGGGGAGTCAATCTATGGATGCGGTGCATGTTACTTCCCCACGATGGACCTCTCAGATTCCCCCATACCATGTCTGGCTGTCAGCCATTTCGGCTGGGAACCCGATATCTGGGTTGATAACCTGTTAGTAGGCATCACAGTCTGGAGTAATGAAGAAGCCGATTTTATAGCTCAAAATCTTGAATACATCCCGAACATCTCCGAACCAGAATGGCCATACCCTGAGCTAATCGCATGGGGCTATGAGGAAGCAACGCTAATCATGGGAAATCAGGGTAACTATGAAGATTCCTATGCATTTCCTTCGAACATAGTCGCTTTGGACGTTTTTCAGGACACCGAGAACTGGAAGCTGGTTGCCCTGACTGCTGCAAATCTCCATTGTCCTATTCTTACCATGACCGACCCTCAGACCGAACCCAGCATACCACTGCCATCTTCACCGGCGACAGACTTGTGTCTTCTGGAATCAGATCAGTTTCCAACCCCTCTGGTGTGCGTTGCCATGGATGGCTCAAGCCCGGGAGTATGCGCCGTTAGAACTTCCTGGCAGGTTCAAATAGAAGAGAACGAAAATGTTCCAATATACGAAGAAGCTTCGATCAAACTGTCTTCTTCCCCCTGCATAGGTGGTATTTGTATTTTCTGTGAAGTCTCTGCTGAAGTCTGTGTAGTCGACATAACCGGAAGAAGTGTCACCGATATTTCGATGACTGACGGTGAAGAAGCTTTCATCGAATTACCTCCCGGAGTCTATTTCCTGGTAGATAGAAACACCAACACTCCTTTTCTACGGGCGATAGTACTGGATTAGAGTAGGCTAACGGAAAATCTACTTTATAACAACGAAGCTCTTAAAGTCGGTTACTCCACCTGCGACCATGCGGCAGAAGTACAAACCCGGGGGTAGCTCCCCAGGAAAGATTTCGTGATTTCCGGAGTTTACGAGTTCAGATCTATGATCGAACACCACCCGGCCGAATAAGTTGAATACTTTGATCTCTACGGGTGAAGCTCCGGAAAGTCTGTATTCTATTATTGGAACGGTGGAAGGATTTGGAGAGATAGTCATCAAACCGCTTGACTGCATCGGATATGCGGTTTCGTCGATTTCTGACCCGAACCACGATACTGCTATCTCCTGAAGAACGGGGGTAACGTCTGGATCAGAAGTTTTCAGAAGAGCGGTGTACTGAATGTACCGTCGATAGTTCGAAACATATTTAGACAAGTCATCAGGCTCGTAAATCCACTCCGACCACTCTTCCATAAATGGCTCGGTCGTTCCGTCGACACCCGTTCTAACCTGAAGGCAAATCTCCGTTCCCGGTGGAAGGTCTTCAGCCCAGGTAATACTGTCCCAGTAAACGTAAGAACCAACGTCCAGAATTTGTGATTCTATCATGGCACTACTTGAGTAGCGTTCGGTTTCGACCCAGTAAGCATCGTTCCAGCCGGTAAGAACCACATCCGTATATCCGTCGAGATCGAAATCACCGAGATTGGAATTCCCATAACACTGGTAGGGATGGAGCAGGTGTTTTTCCCATTCTGAGCCTGAACCGTCAATGTTTTCCCACCAGGAAAGTTCCCATCCGCTGCCGTAGATGTCCAGGTCACCATCTCCGTCAAAATCCTCGGCCCAGGTTAACGAAGAATTCTTGATACTGTCTTCTATAAGCGTGTATTCCCAGGTATCGGGTTCGGTTTCATTCAACCAGTACATGTAATCCCCTTCATTTACCAGAATGTCCAGGAAGGAGTCACCGTTGAAATCAAAGAACCCCAGCATGTAAACATGCTCATCTTCAACCGGGTGGACTATCCAGGAATTCGCCCCACCCTGCTCTATCCAGAAGGTACTGTCCTCGGGAACACACTCTACGTTCAAAACGACATCTACATCTCCATCCTGATCTTTATCTCCGGCATGCATTGATTCCACAACACACCAGATATCACTGGTGTAGATAGTATTCTCTACCCAGTTATGCGTCATGTATCCGGGATTCTTCCACCAGGCAATGTGCAAAGTGTGATCTGGAGGTTCTCCGGTCCAGTATTCACCTACGATATCGATCAGATTATCTCCATCGACATCGATAGGGTAGCAAAAAGGATCATCACCGCTCATCGTTCCAGGAACATTCTCTGCAACAGTCCAGTCAGGCCAGAATACGCCTCCGGTATTCTCGAAGATCACGATTTCACCGGCATTGGGATTGTACTCTCCCCAACTCGCCAGAAGATCCTCATCTCCATCGCCGTCGAAATCACAGAGTTTCAGCCACCATGCGTATTTGCCTGTGGTCGTAATGAAGTGCTGTTGCCAGCTGTTTCCCAGGTCACAGTTCTCCAGCCAGAATAAACCATCTACATACTGGCATCTCCCTGCAATATCAATATCACCGTCCATGTCGATATCTCCTGTACTTGAATACATTCTCTCGAGTCCGTCACGGAAAAGATTGGCCCGGCATGAGGCCGATACTTCACCGGGAGTGTTGTAGTAATCGGCAAAATGCATGCTATGTGAGAATTTTGACCAGAAGGGTACAGGCCCCGCACCCCCGTATCCACCTGACCAATCGGTTTGGGTTGATGAAAATGCAAATGTCACAGGAGATAAGAAAAGTATCGAAAGTGAGATAAGTGAATACATAGACTGCCTCCATATAAATAGATAATTCAACATATGAGGATACATGTCAATCATGGATCAATTGCTTAGAGAAAACTGATGAACCACGCTCAGAAAAATCGAAATCTCGCACTCCCGCAGACTTGAAGCGATCTAGAATACCACCTCAAGCCTGTTCATACCAGAAACAGGCTTCATAGCGGCTTTCCTTTCTTCTGGGTCTTTTCCTGAGGACAGTAAGCCTTTCCCGCTCCCCGTAAGGCAGAAGGAGGGTAGCTTTATGGAGAAGAAGTGCAGAAAATCGCAGACTCATTCAGAATACCATTTGTCCAATTGGACTGAGGTGGTTTGAGTGATGTTTAAAGAATACTCAGGGATTAACTGAGATTCTCAACAACACTATGCAGTTTTGCTTTGATCTGCTGGGCAACTTCACCCAGATCTTCGCTATTTACAGCCTGCATGAATGCAACAGGATCTACCGCACAAACTTCACGAGATGAAAATGATTGTTTGAAAAAGCATTTGGATTCAGAAACTTTGAGAAATACAGTATACGAGTGAAGACACTATATGCCCACCTTTATTGGATTGTGCTGAGTTTAAAATGCTAAACCATTTAATTGCCAGATGTAAACTCTCAGATAATCCTCACTATGGGTTTGGAAGTAATAATTCCATCCGTTTCCAGCATAATGAAATATATTCCAGGTTGAAGGTCTGCACCTTCAATTACAAAGCAATACTCTCCTCTTGAAAGCTCTCCTCTGTGGATGTTCTGAATAATTCTACCGGAAAGATCGAAAAGGTTTAGTACTACCATTCTCTGATGAGGAATAGTAAACGAAACCACAGAAGCCTCTGTGAAAGGATTGCAGGCAACATGAAGCTGAGTTTGGACAGGATTAATGAAAGTATTAGTATCATCTTCTATACCCGAGGGGTTTTCGCCCAAACGCAGTATTGCACCGAATGCACCGCAACCCCAGCCGTAACCTGCATCTATGAATGATAAAGCCCAAAGTCTGTTCTCAATGTAATCTTCGTCAGAGTGTGAAACACTGTAACCACCGTTAGAGGAAGATCCGAATAAGGCATTTCTTCCTGCGAAATACCCATCAAGTCCATTATCTGCAAACCAGACATCGCTGTAGTCGTTGCCTGTAATAGCTATTGTCTCCCAGTTTTCCCCACCGTTGTTTGTTCTAGTTACTGTACCATTCCAGCCCACAGCCCATACAGTGTCTTTGTTAAGAGGGTACAGACCATAAAATGTTTGCGTCATTGGACTTGTCTGTTCTGACCATGAATCAGAGTTGAAATCGAAGCATAAAATGGAACCAGAGGAACCCACTGCCCAGCCTTTGTCTGTATCTCCGAATCTAACCCTCTGAAAGTCTATCGCAGGGTATTCTGTTTTCTCAGTCCAGTTCGCACCACCATCTGTGGTGTAAAGTATTTCACCGTCAGAACCTACAGCCAGTCCGTTATTCTCATCCATAAAGTCCACCGAAACAAGTTCTTCTACATCGAAAGAAACTGGTGTAATGTCTTCCCAGTTCACTCCACCATCCAATGTCTTAAGGATAATTCCGTCACCATAGATATTGTTTGAACCAACGCAGTATCCGGTGGAAAGTGACGAAAAGACAATATCACTAAACATCTCTACTTCATCCCATATCTGCGAAACCCAGTTAACCCCGCCATCACTTGAACGCATCAATGTTCCATAAAGGCCACATGCCCACACATTCTCAACGCCGAAGTGAGTTATGGAACTCATAAACCTGAGTGTTTCATGTTTTGACAGCAAGTCCAACTCACCGGAAGAATTTCTGCCGTAGATTAAACCGTAATTTCCTGCCAAGTATGCTTCAGAACTGGATGGAACAGTTGATGAAAGCATCTGAACGCAAGTAGAAGTAGGTGGCTGATCGGGCAGTTCTTCCCATGCCCACATTGCCCCATAATCAGTAGATACTGCTACACCACCAGTTCCCGGAGCAATACCGTAATTCCCATTAAGCTCAATGCTTTTGAAGGAGTTGTATGCTTGCGTGAAAGATACTGTCCAGCTGTCTCCCCCATCATTGGTATTCAGGATGTACTGACAACCAGCCATAAAACCGTTTTCACTGTCAATAAATTGAATACCGGAATAATCAGCACCATATGGAGTAGCCATCTCATCCCAGAAAGCACCTGAGGTTTCCGTGTGGAGCAGCAGACCGTCGTCACCACATACCCAACCCTCAGTGGATGAAATAAACGAAACGTCAAGAATATCTTTTGTGGTTCCGCTTCCCTGCAAAGTCCAGTTGTAACCGCTATTCATGGTTCTGTAGATAGTACCGTTCTCTCCAACCATGGTGCCATAATCTAAATCGGTGAACTCCACTGCATTCAACCGTTCAGATCCGATAACAACTCCGGCCCAGGAAGATCCTCCATTAGTTGTCAGCCAGACAATTCCCTCGGTATTATGTATACCGCAGGCGAAACCAATGGTTGGTGATATAAAAAATACTCCCCTGAGATCTAACTCATCTATCTGTTTGAGCCAGGTCGCACCAGCATCATCTGTCCTGAATATTTCTCCGATGTCAGTAACAATCCAGCCATTGTTCTCATCATCGAAAAATATCCCCTGGATATCAGCACCAGTTGGATATGGATGCATCCACTGCCACTGAGAATCTGCAATTGCATTCGCTACTGGAAAAAAGAGAACAAGCAAAATAAATGAGAAAATACAATTTCTATACACGGGAACCTCCAACCTACAAGGTTGATTACACTAAGCATTGTTTTATCTAAACATACTCTTAGTAGTACTCATTAATTCTGCTCCCGTCAAGTCTTAGAAACTTTGAGAGTTATAGATTACGTGTGAAAACACTGTGTGCTTAAATGTATTGGAACTGTCCACACTTTTAGTGTAGAGCTATAGATTGAAATTATGGTATCCCCGCCGGGATTCGAACCCAGGCTTCCGGCTCCGGAGGCCGGCGCTCTATCCAACTGAGCTACGGGGACACCGCTTGGATGTGAGACCGAAGATAGTCAATTATTCTTCTGTATCCAAG
>JAIOSV010000017.1 GCA_021107435.1 Candidatus Sabulitectum sp.
CAGCATGGGTTGTATAAAGATCTTTCTCGGAAATAACTCAGTATTTTTGAATTGCTGCCTTTATAAAGCTTCAATCGGAAGTCGGATGTATATCTGACTAACAGCCCGGTCGCCTTCAGCGATACTAAAGCCCTCCATGCAGCTGTGAGTACTGTCTGCAAAAGCAAATACAACAACCCCGGAACCTTCAGTCATAAATGATAACTGCCGGGAATACATACTTTCAGGGAACACGAAAAAACTAACCATATCCTCTTGCAGATCGCCTTTCAGCACTTCCCCTACTTCAAGGTCATACCGTTCAGATGCCCAGCCGAGAATGGAGATGCATCGGGTAACGCTTTCCAGAGTAAAAGCAAGATCCGAAGCCTCAATCATCATAGAGATAGTATCATCAAGAAATACCTCAGGATCCAGACCCACCGTCTCATCCAGGGGAAGCGGCTGAAACACCCCTGAGAAGACATAAACCGAAATTGCCAGTGCAGCGCAAGCAGTTATAATAACTCCTCCTTCCCGGGAATATCCAATGCACTTAACAGGAATATTTTATTCCTGTACTACCAAAATCTGTTCCGTCAATCCTGAATCCGTTCAGCGCCAATCGCTGGTAATATGCTATCTGTGAAGGAATACTTCAGTCATCGCAGAATCCTCGATGGAGTTCATTGCCAGCCTCTTCACATCCACCGGAGATAAATCCCGGGCAAGTCTGGCAAATTGGTTCAGTACTCTATGATACCCAGCACATTATTGTTGTCTGAATCAAGTATTGCACTGAGCTGACTGGTGGTATCGGGAGACATGAACTGCAACACAGCAACATTTAGAACCACGGGAAACTCAGGGTAATCGTTACCCTTTACTACCAGAGCGTATTCCTCCCAGTCGCTGTAAGCCGTACCCATTGAATCTCTGGCTGCGTCCAGCCAGGGGGCGGCATCGTCATAGTCAGGCAGTCCGCCGAGGGGTACAGATGTTGAATCCTCCCAGATACAGTTGGTGGTTCCTATATACTGAACCAACACAATCAGCACATTGGTGGAATCCGAAGATTCAGCGTAATAAAACATCCAGGGGAAACCAATCTCAGGCTTTCCCTCATCGTTCAAGTCAACGCATGATGCCATGAAAAGCTCTCCATCGGGAAACTCTGTATCACGAACAGCATCTGCAAGGTTACGGCCCCAGCCCAGAGTGTGCTCATCCGGTATTAATCCTCCGCCAGCGGGATCACTTCCGCATCCAAAGACCATAAGAACGGCTGCAAGTAAAGAAAATAGTGCCCTCGAATATGACATAACTGTGAACCTCCCAATCGGCTCCAGGAGCAGATAATCTGTGACCTGGAATCAAATTTTGCTTCCAGAATTGAAGATACTCCAGAAAAGCATCATCTGTCAATGAAACAACAATTGTTCCAGCCAGCTTGTTTCTTCTTAAACATCTGTTGAAAAAATATACTGAGACAATACAGAAAGAGCCCGCGTTTCTGCAGACTCTTTCTGATACGATCTAACGCGCGGGACGCGTTACGGTGTTAGCGCAGACTCTGTGCTTGCCGTTGCTGACGCACGGGACGCGTTACGGTGCTAACGTAGTGACTGTGCTTGCCGTTGCTGACGCACGGGACGCGTTACGGTGCTAACGTAGTGACTGTGCTTTCCGCATAGCTTCCATGGCCTGGTTGTTCCGGCCAAGGGTACTGTATGTCTGGGCAAGATACTCGTAGTAGTCAGCGTTGTCACCATCGTACTGAATCGCGGTCAACAGTGCCTGAAGAGCATCAGTATCTTCTTCAAGACGAATGTAGTTTGCGTAAATCATGTACCAGGCATTGGCATATTCATCGTTTGTCAGACCATCCATCAATGTGAGCTGTTCCATCACTTCAATGGACTCGTTGTACTGCTCCATTATGAAGTTGGCATGACCGATCATAGCAAGCACCTGATAAGTGTTACCCATCTGGGCTCTGCACAGTTCCAACGCAGTAATGCCCTCGTCGAATCTTTCCATCTCAATGAAAGTGAATCCTCTTGTAAGAAGAACTTCAGCTTTCATATCAGCAGCGTCCTCCTCGCTGATCCAACCCTCTTCAACACCAGTGTCAATGGCGACAAGAGCACTATCATAGATAGAAATAGCTTCATCATACTGCTCGGAGAGAATATAGAATTCAGCCAGACCGGTCATAAGATCAGCACTGGACGGGTCAACTTCAAGACCTCTTGTGTAAATCACAACAGCCTGTGCCATGTAGTCGGCTGCTTCTGCTTCATCTTCGCTGTTTATGAAAAAGTTCTTAAAGATTGCACCAGTGTTGTACGTTGAAAGAACAACACTGTTAGTCATATTGTCTAATTCACTGTTGAGCTGCTCAGCCCAGGCAGGATCCTGACACTCTGCGATGTTCGCCTGAGTGACATCTATCATAGCTATTGCAATCTCAATAGACTCGCTGAATCTGCTAATTGCTTCATCATAATTATGTTCATTAAGAGCAATATCACCAAGCATTTGATCAAACTCCGGACGCTCGGGAACGATTGCCGAGCCGGTTTCAAGCATGCTGATGCCATCCTCAATTCTTCCCTCTTCAATATAGCCGGCAGCAGTATTGTAAAATGCAGGCCAGTAATTTGTCATGCTGCCTGCCATAAGAGAATCAAGTTCGTAAGCCTGTACGAAAGAAACAGCAGCTTCATCCCATACACGCATCATACTGTAAGCTCTGGCCTTCCAATACCAGACCTCTGCGCTGGATCCCTCACCATTGGCAATTACGCTGTCAGCAAGATGAATAGCTTCCTGGTACTCACCGTTCTGTATATGAACCTTAATACCCGTGACAGCGGGAGATGAACAACCGGCAATAAATAGAAGTCCAACAACCACTGAAGCCCAAAGTTTTGCGAGATTCAAATCAATCCTCCATTCGGACAGTATTCAAGTATGAAACAAAAAATGCCACAAGGCACATCATGGGGAAATCTGCTTCATACCGATGATGAAGTCAACTCATGTTCCCTTGACCGGAGGAATGAATCAGTGCAGAATAAACAGTTGCAAGGAGGTTGTATACTGAACTGCTTTCTAATGCCGTTTCTACTTTTACGAGGGATTTTCGCTCTTCTTCCATTTCGGGAAGAATGTATTATCAACGAACCAGGCGAGCGACTTGCTCTGATAAGCAAAGAGCAGCAGGTTATCGTGTTCCTTGATGGTGGACGGGAAGCAAACCTGGCTCTGATTTCCACCGGAAGACCTTCCAGATTTCCCACTCCCAGTGGAGACTTTGAGGTTCTCTACAAAAGGTGGAGTCCGGTATCCAGCACATACAGAGTAAGTATGCCCTTCTGGCAATGCCTTGAGGAGACTGGAACAATAGGTCTGCATCAGGCTTCACCCTCTACGGAATACCAACTTGGTGAACCTCTCTCGCACGGATGTATACGCATGGGCTACTTCACGGCCAGATGGGCTTACTACTGGCTCCCGGTTGGCGCCAGGGTAATTATCAGATAATTTCGGTCTAAACAAGATCGGGTCTTGATTGCTCCAGACTGGTAACTATTTCCTTTATTTTCTGTGAATTCGAATCTGACATGACCAGAATGGCTTTGTCTGTGGAAACCACGCTGACATTATCCAGCCCTATTATGACTGTCAGCCTTCCTGTCTCATCAAATACAAGGGTGTTTTCTGAGTTGATGACAAGGCTCTCTCCTTTTGAAACACCAGCTCCTCTGGCACCGGGCCAGTCGCCTATATCACTCCACTGGAACAGTGCGGGTACAACTACTGCTTTGTCAGTCTTCTCCATTATACCGTAATCAATAGACTGGGATTCAAGGGCTGAGTAATCCTCCATGGATGGAGATGTTGTGTCAGGCAGCTTCTGTATGTCATTGTAGAGTTCAGGCATGTACTTTTTGAATTCTTCAAGAAAACTGTCAACTCTCCAGATGAACATTCCCGAGTTCCACAGGTAATCTCCTGATTTCAGGTACTCCACTGCGGTTGCCGAATCGGGTTTCTCCCTGAAGCTTTTAATCTTTTTCCCCGGCTGTATCACCTCACCGGTCTGTATATAACCGTAGCCTGTTGCTGGATTGTCAGGAGTGATACCAATAGTGCAGAGATAACCCTTTTCCGCAAGTTTTATGGCATTTCTTATTGTTTTCTCAAAGCCGTTCAAAGGCTCAATCCTGTGATCACTGGCGGCAACAACCATCACGCTTTCTCCAAAACCTCTTCGCTTCAAGGTTTCAGCAGCCCAGCCAATACAGGCGGCAGTGTTCCTGCCGACAGGTTCAAGAAGAAGATTTCTTTTTGAAAGCAGTGGAAGCTGATTTGAAGCAATAGTTTTGTGATCTGAGCCAGTAATAACCAGTATGTTCTCCGGACCGGAAATACCAGCAAATCTGCCTGCGGTCTTCTGAAGCATGGTGCCGCCACCCAGAAGATCCATGAACTGTTTCGGACGAAGCTTTGTTGAAGCTGGCCAGAACCTCGTCCCGCGTCCTCCTGCCATTATCACTGCAAAGATTTTCTTTTGTTTCATTCCTCTATCCCCACTATCCAGGCTTCCCCGTTAATTGAAATGATACCACCTGCGGAATCCGCGAAAAAACACTGCTGCTCCTCTGGCAGAAAAGCAATCTCAAGCGATTTCAGTATGATCTCACCAGGTCCGGTTTTGCGCATGTAGTACGAACCTGCATCAAGATAGCATCCTGATACTTCAGTAGCTCTTCCCATAGTTTCCCAGTTAATTGCCGAAAGTCCCTGTTCGACATGAAGCTCCCGCAGATTTCCATTAATGTCTTTTCTGGCATAGTCCCAGAGACGGTAAGTAACAGTGCAGTTAAGTTGAACTTCCAGCACTGTGAGCCCGGCGCCAAGAGCATGAATGGTTCCAGCAGGCAGGTGAACGAACACACCGGGTTCTCCATTTACATACTGCAGGATACTCTCAATTGATCCGTCCTCAAGAGCATTCTTGAATTGAAGTGGTGTTGTCCCATCGATTGCTCCATGCATAATTCTGCCATGCCCGTTCAGAACAACCCAGGATTCATCTTTCATGGGCTTTGTTCTGTCTTTGCCGGGATGCACTTGAACTGACAAATCTCTCGCTGCATGAAGGGTTTTGATGATTAGCGGGAATGAATCGGCTGGAAAAAACTCACAGGCTCCGCAATTGTCTCCCCTGTCATTCTCCAGGATTGTGTCGCTGAAAAACCACCAGATCTCACCGCCCGGTTCTTCGCCGATTTGTTCAGGCGGAAGAGAGCCCCATATTCTACTGACCGTCTGCGGCAGACACTTGTAGATCATTTTCCCCCGGCAATTCGAATCATGTATTCAAGGATAGGCACACCTGTGCTGTCTCTTTCCGGGTGCCACTGAACCCCTATCACCCTTCCATCTTCGCTTTCAATGCCTTCGATGAGTCCGTCACTGCTCTCGGCTGAAATCACAAATCCGGGAGGAACCTCTTCAAGAACCTGATGATGAAACGACGAAACAGTGATCTCGTCTCCCAGCAGAGAATGAAGTCTGGTTCCGGGGAAAAGAGTAACTGGATGCAAAACCGGCTCTCTGGCGGAGCCGTCATGAAAATCAGCTGTCTCTACTAACGATTCTATATCCTGTATCAGGGCAGTTCCCCTGGCAATACCAATAACCTGTATTCCAAGACATATCCCCAGTATCGGTATATCAAGTTCCCTTGCCGCATGATAAAGTTTTATGTCCCAGGAAGAGCGGTAGGGGCGCGGATTTCTGCTGCCCTGATCCTCTCTGCCGAAAAGGCAGGGGGAAGGATCACCTCCACCGGTTAGAACAAGCATGTCAAAGCCATTCAGAATATCCTCAGGCGAGGTGTTTTTTACCGGCAGAATTGCGTATGGAAGAAGACCTGCCCTGTCAAACAATGCCGGGTAAGAGTGGTTAAGCCCATACATAAATGGACCATAGGATCCGTGAATATCAGGGTGGTTGTCATACCAGACCTGTGTAATGGCAATTTTTAACATACTCCTAACCTATCTCCGTCATTCTTCGCACTGCCGCTGCGGCTTTGTCTGCAAGCTCATCGGGAATCTCAATCCCGTTATTCCGTGACTCAAGAGCTTTCAATACAAGTTCAGGAGTTGTAAAACCCATGTCATCACAGACTATCTTTCCTGCTGCCACAAATACTCTGTCGGGGAAAAGGGTTTCCAGACGATAGATCATACCTTCTTCCGTGCCTATAATGAATCTCTCAGCCCTGGACCCTTCAACATGTCGGATCATTCCGCCGGTTCCAAGCACCGCGTCTGCTTCCCACAGGAATACAGATGGGGATTCAGGATGAACCAGAACCTCTGCGTCAGGCCACTCCGCCTTCTTCTCTCGGAGATCGCGAATATCAGCGCCGCTGTGGGCATGGCAGCCACCGGGCCAGATGTGAAGTTTCTTGCCGGTATTCTCTGCAACCCAGGTACCCAGGTTCCTGTCGGGACCGAAAATAACTTCATCTGACGGCGCTGCCTCAACCACCTCGACAGAGTTGGCACTGGTGCAGCATGCCCATGATTCAGCTTTGAGGTCAATTGTGGAATTGACATATGTGACAGCTTTCGCGCCGGGATACTTCTTTTTCATCTCCCTGAGATCCGCACCGCTCATACATGCGGCGAGTGAGCAGTCCGCATCGGGGGCAGCAAGTACAACTGTACTGTCCGGAGAAAGAAGCTTCGCGGTCTCAGCCATGAATTTAACGCCGCAGAAAACCACAAGTTCCGCGGATTCCTTTGCCGCAGTTCTTGACAGTTCGAGAGAATCTCCAACAAAATCAGCTGTGTCCTGTATGACGCCCGGCTGATAGCTGTGTGCTAGAATAATAGCCCCGCGCTCATTCTTGAGTCTCTCTATCTCTTCCTTTATTCTGTTAGGCATTCCTGTCTCCTTCGTATCTGTCAATTATGCCTCCACCCAGTACATTGTCTGCTTGAAACATAGCACCAACCTGCCCGGGAGCCACAGCTTTCTGAGGGTGGTGAAACCTGACTCTTGCGCTCTGTCCGTCTTCATGCAGAATCACATCCGCGGGAGTTGCTGCTTTCCGGTAACGGATCTGAATCTTACAGCTGAATCTGCTTCCCCCCGGCTTTCTCAGCCAGTTGATATTATTGAGAATACAGTATTCGCTGTAAAGGTTCTCCTCATCCCCGATTATCAGCCTGTTATTCTGCGGGTCCAGCTCTATCACGAATTTCCTGGCGCAGTGGGCTCCAAGCCCCTTCCTCTGCCCCGGCGTATATCCGTCAAGACCGTTGTGGCGGCCTACTGTTTCTCCGTCGGTGTTTACTATGTCACCTGAAATACCAGTTCTGTTCCAGTCGAAACAGAGGTCCTGACTTTCTCCGGTAATGAACGAAAGACCGTTTTCCAGTACTTCCTCTCTTACATCAGCTTTCATACTTTCCGCGAGAGGGAAACAGCAATGGTCAAGAATCTTTTTGGGCACCAGCGAAAGAAAGTAGGACTGATCCTTTGACGGATCTCGGCCCCTCCGGAGAACACCGCCTGAGTACTTCGCATAGTGTCCGGTGACCAGAAACTCATTGGCCTGCAGCATTGAGAATGGAACAGCCAGTTTTACTTTCGCGTTGCAGAGAGCACACGGGTTGGGAGTTTTACCCTGCCTGTAGACCCTCCGGGCAAAATCTTTGATTTCCCTGTTGAACAGATCCTGTGCATCCGCCACTATAAGTTCAATGCCAAGTTTCTCACAGGATTCTCTTGCCTGCTCAGGAGCTTTTTTACCGGCAGTATCCACATAAACAGCTCGGACACCGGTAAACTGCCTGCCGCAACGAAGAAGGGCGGCTGTGGAATCCACGCCGCCCGAAAGGCAAACCAGCGACGAGTAGTTCTTCTCAGGCACCAAACTTTGCCAGTCTTCCTGCTGCGGCAAGAAGAAGAGACATCAGTTCGTGTCCCTGGAATGTTCCCAGGGCACCGGATGCAGCCTCTCTCTCTGTAAACCGTGTACTCCAGCCTGTTCTCTGCGGTCCACCATAGATCAGAACAGGCACGGGATGCCAGCTGTGAAGCTTCATGGGACATGGAGTTGAGTGGTCACCGGTTATGCAGATCACATCAAAACCACATTCCAGAAGTCCTGGAATCGCGCTGTCAAATTTTTCTATTTCAGTTGCTTTTCTTTCATGATCGCCATCTTCACCGGAGCTGTCCGTGTATTTATGATGAAGAAATACGAAGTCTTTACCGTCCTTCACAGCGTTTTTCGCCGCCTTGATTTCACCGGAAAGGTCTGCCGGTTCGGATTGATACTGTTCCATTCCAGCAAGTGACGCCACTCCTCTGTACATAGGGTAAAGGGCTACAGCAGCAGGATTAAGCTTAAAACGATCTTTCAGTGTTGGAAGATCCTCATGGAGGGCAAAACCTCTGAGGAGCAATCCGTTAGCAGGAGTTTTATCCCTCAGGATTACTGAGGCCTTGCTGATAAACTCGGCAACTACCTCAACAGCACGCTCTGCTCCTGAAGCTGTTGCGATAACAGCCAGCGGTTTTTCTCCAACCAGACCGGGATCTGTATCGTGAATGCTTTCAGAGAGACCCGGTCCCCGGAAGATAACACAGGCTCTATGCTCTTTAACCGGCTCAACGAAAACTTCAACTCCGGGAATTGTTATGGGCTTGAGAGCCTCTACAAGCTCGGTGCACAACTCTGTTGATATTCTGCCTGCTCTTCTGTCCAGAATTACACCTGCATCATCCAGAGTGCAGAAGTTGATTCTTGCCGCGAGATCTCCATGCTGCAGTTTGAAGCCTATACCAAGAGCGGCAAGAGCACCTCTTCCAACAAGATACTTGACCGGATCATATCCGAAAAGAGCCAGATGGCCGGGGCCGCTGCCCGGGGTAATACCTCTGCCCACAGGCAACTGCTGCCCCAGTGCTCCGCTCTGTGTAAGTTTGTCTAGATTGGGAGTTTTTGCTTTCTCCAGTGGAGTAAGCCCGCCGAATTCCGGAATGGGGATATCCCCAACTCCATCCATTACTGCAAGAAGAATGCTTCCGCCGTGATCAAGGGAAAGCCGGGACACCAAATCTGTTGCCATCTAGGCTCCTTCCCCATGGTATTCTATTGAGTTTCCGCTGATTATCTCGCCCGCTTCGAATGGCTCTTCGCCAGCCTGCCGGAGCAAGTCTGTTACCTTTTCCGGTTGGGAAGTGACAATAAGAAAACCCGCGCCCAGGTTGAATGCCCTGCGCATTTCCCTCTCCGGAATGCTACCAAGTTCCTTAATGAGCTTGAAAATTGGCGGAACATCCCAGCACGGGGTAATCATGGCACCGCAACCCTCCGGCAGAATTCTTATGAGGTTGCCTGGAACGCCACCACCTGTGATGTGTGCCATGCCGGTAACAAGCTCCTGATCAAGAAGAAGCTTCATTTGATTAAGATAACTGCGATGCACCTTCAGCAGCGCCTCGCCAACAGTGTCCTCCCCGAGAAGCGAATGGTGATCTGATACAGTAAGACCCGCCTTCTCAAAGAGAACTGCCCGGGCGAGAGAAAAGCCGTTTGTGTGCAACCCGCTTGAAGCAAGACCTATGATACTGTGTCCGGGAACAACAGCGGAACCGTCAATGATCCGGTTTTTGTCAACAGAGCCAACAATGGTTCCCGCGACATCATAGTCTCCGGTATTGTAAAATCCCGGCATCTCGGCGGTTTCACCGCCAAGAAGAGCACATCCGTTATCAGAGCATGCCTTCGCGAGACCGGTTACTATCTCTGCTGCAACCACTGCGTCAAGTTTGCCGCAGGCAATGTAATCCAGAAAGAAAAGCGGGTGGGCTCCCTGCACAAGAATATCGTTTACGCAATGATTCACAAGGTCGCGGCCGACTGTGGAGTAATCTTCCATCAGGGACGCGACCTTCAGCTTTGTGCCCACACCGTCCATACTGGCAACAAGAACAGGCTCTGCCATACCGGAAAAGTCAGCCCTGAACAGACCACCAAAGTGACCCAGCTCTGAAAGAACACTCTCGTTGAAGGTTTTCTTTACTTCTCTCTTCATCAGATCCACAGCCCTGAGACCTTCATCGATATTGACTCCGCTGTTCCTGTAGTCTATTCCAGTCATTCTTTTACCCTGTCAAGCTGGTTTGTGGAAAGGTAAAAACCAAGTCTCTCATCAATTTCAGATTTACTTAAATTGCGGAGAGCCTCAACGCCAAAACCGCTGATGGCAAAACTTGCCGTGACTGAACCGTAGCAGAGACCACGAGTAATGTTCTTGAAGGTAAGCTCACCCCCCACTCCTGCCAGGAATCCAAGCATTCCGGCAGCAAAACTGTCGCCGGCTCCAGTGGGATCAATAACCTTCTTCACCGGGCATGCGGGCAGCAGAAACGGTTGCGATCCGCCGAGAACCATAACGCCGCTTGCGCCGAGTTTGATAACCAAAAACCGCGGACCCCGTTTCAGAATGTATCTGCCTGCTCTGAAAAGATCGTTTGATCCTGATATCTGTCTGGCCTCAGAAGCATTTACAAATAGAAGATCAACCTTTTTGATTGCCTTGAGAACAACATCCTTCTTGTGCTCTATCCAAAGATTCATGGTGTCCATGGCAATCCAGGCAGGGTTCTCCACCTGATCAAGAACCTGCAACTGAAGATCCGGGTCGATATTGGCAAGAAAGACATAGGGGGTCTTCCGGTAATTGTCAGGAAGAACCGGCTTAAAACTTGCAAAAACACCAAGCTCGGTTCTTATTGTTCTGGCATCACCGAAATCCGGGCCGTAAACTCCCTCCCACCGGAATGTGGGTCCTCTGCCTATGGTCAATCCCTGAATATCCACGTTTCTTTCCTGAAGGAATTTTCTTTCCCTGCTGGGAAAATCAGGTCCAACGACACCGACTATGCGAACTCCGGCAAGTTGTCCCGCGGCGAGACCGAAGTAAACTGCGGAGCCTCCCAGAGTATCTTCGACTTTCCCGGCGGGAGTAGTAAGGGTATCAAGAGCTACTGAACCAACTACAAGAACAGACATGACTGTTCCTCTCTACATTTTTTCCGGAGCGCGAACTCCAAGAATTTTTAAAAGACCACTCAGTGTACCGCGAACGGCCATGCACAAAGTAAGCCTGGCAGCAGTTGTTTTATCATCATCCGGGTCAACAACCCTGTGATGCTGATAGAAACCGTGAAAGGCTCTGGCAACTTCAGCCAGAAGATCAGGTATCCTGTGTGGTTCCAGAGCCGCTGCCGCAGCGGAAACTCTCAAAGGCATTGTCTCCAGAAGCCTCATAAGATCTCTTTCCCTGTCACCGGAAAGAAGGGTCACCAATCCTGCCGGATCACTGATGAGAAGGGACTCCGGATCGGATATTTTTCTCAGTATTCCAGCGATTCTCGCAAAGGCATACTGAACATAGAACACAGGGTTCTCATCGTTCTCTGCTCCGGCGGCTTCCAGATCGAAATCCATGTGCGCTTCGGCTCTTCTTGTAAGGAAGATGTAACGTACAACATCAGCGGAACCCACTTCATCAACAAGGTCACGGAGAGTTACGAAATTACCCGCTCTGGTGGACATTTTGACCTTCTCACCACCTCTGATCAAGGTAACAAACTGATGAAGGATTGTTCGGAGGCGGCCTGAAACTTCGTCTTTTCCGAGAAGCTCGCCTAAAACTGTTTCCACATCTTTAGAGGTATCTATATGGTCTGAGCCGAAGATGTCCACCATCAAGTCATAGCCTCTTCGAAACTTGTTAAGATGGTAGGCAATGTCAGGCATTCTGTATGTGTAGGTGCCGTCTTCCCTCATAATTACTCTGTCTTCAGGACGACCCATACCGGACAACTTCAACCATATCTTGCGGGAATCATCATGATCTCTGTAAACCAATTCTTTTTCTCTCAGCAGGTTGATAACTTCCTCAACTGCGTCAGGAATCAATTCACTCTCTGCAAAATATCTGTCAAATGTAATCCCCAGAAGTTTCAGATCTTCGCTGATAAGAACAAAAGCTCTGTTTGCGGCGTACTCTCTGAACATATCTTTCTGATCAGGCCATTTAAGAGAATCTCCCTGATTTCTTCTGAGATCCTCAGCCCATGTTTTTATATACCCGCCCCGGTAACCGCCCTCAGGAATTTCCATGGATACTCCAAGGAAATTCATGTATCTGGCGGCAAGAGATTCCGCCAGCCTTTCCATCTGCCTGCCCGCATCGTTAAAATAGTACTCTCTCTGGACAGTCCAGCCTGTAGCTTCCAGCAGCCTGGAAACAGCATCACCAAGCACAGCCTGACGGCAATGGCCCACAGTAAGCGGACCTGTTGGATTTGAGCTGACAAATTCTACAAGAGCTGTCTTCCCCTTACCCGGGGCAGGTATGAACTGTCCGATCCCGCCGGTAGCCACTGCTGCTGTAAACTCTGCCAGGTACTCACCGGACAGCGTGATGTTAAGAAAACCGGGGCCGTCAACCGTTACTTTCTCCACCTGAGGAAACTGACTGCTGATGGAGTCTGCCATCACCGCTGCAATGTCCCTCGGAGATCTTTTCAGCTTCCCGGCGAGAGGCATTGCAGAACTGCAGGCCAGATCACCGAAAGAAAGGTTCCTGGAAGGAAGAACCTCAACTGAAGGACTTTCTGTCTGAAACTTCTCAACCAGCGCCATCTGCATGGCTGAGCCCAGGTCAGTTCTAATCTGAAGGGGTGATTTCAAAGGTAAACTCCTCATCTGCTTCCGATGCTGATTTGTCTTCAAAATTCTTCACGGGAGCATCACTCCAGAGCGACTCGATGTTGTAGTACTTTCTAACATCAGGAAGAAAGATGTGGACCACCAGATCAATGAAGTCAAGCAGTATCCAGCTTCCCTCATCGTAACCTTCCTTGTGATGAAGTCTCCACCCCAGATTTCTTGCAGTTCTTTCAACATGGTCTGCTATTGCTCTGCTCTGAATTCTGTTGTCAGCTGAAACCATGAGGAAAATATCCATGGTAAGTGGAAACTCTGACATATCCATGGCAAGAACATTATGTCCATGACGCTGATGAACAGCATCAACTATCTGTTCAAGTACATCGGGGCTCTCTTTCTCTGTGCTCAAAAAATCCTCCTAGTCTCTGTATGGTATAAAATCAGAGGGATCATCCCGATCCCTTCCCAGAATTATCGTTACATCCACCGGAGCGGTCTGCCCCGGAGGTGGAAGCATCATTACAATGGAAGAATCTCCCAGGCCAATCACTCCGGCTACTTCCATGGCGGCTGAAAAAGATGTATCGTGAGAAATGATTACGGTTATACTGTAATCCATATCCTCGGCGTTCAGTGGTGGTCCCGGGGCATAAAAGGCAACATCTCCCCTTCGTGTCTCAAAGAAATTCTGAGCTCGCATGGCTAGATCCGATACCCCCGCCCCGTTCCAGACCTCTATTCGAATTGTGTCCGGTGATGGAGTTGAATCGTTAAACTGAAATGCCGGTATCAGCGGCAGCAGAACATGTTCAGTCTGAAACCAGGAAGGCGAATACACCACAGCAAGTGTAATCAGACAGCCTGCTGCGAGAGATACAAGCGCAGCGGGAAGCACGCTTCTACTCTTCTTCTTTTTACGCCTGGTGGAAACTTTTCTCAATTAATTCCCCCCGAAATAAACTGAAAGTTGCTCATAAGCTTTCTCGAGGGACTGGGAAACGATTCTTACTGCACCCACTGTGGTCATGAAGTTGGTGTCACCACTCCACCTTGGAAGCATATGAATATGAAGATGACCGGGTATCCCCGCTCCTCCGGCAGAGCCGATGTTCCATCCACCGTTCATTCCCTGACATCTCATTCCCTGTATGAGAGCCTTTTCGGCCTGCACAACAAGCTCCATCATCTCAATTCTTTCTTTTTTCGAAAGGGAGGAAAAATCACTTGCATGGCGAAAGGGGAGAATCAGCAGGTGACCGTTGATATAGGGATACCTGTTGAGAATAACAAAGGCAAGTTCACCACGATACAGAACCAGATTCTCCCGGTCACTGGATGGATTACTTTTACCGACGTTGCAGAAAACACATTCGTCCTTAACATCGTCAGGAGATGTTACATAATCGTATCTCCATGGCGCCCAGAGTCGTTCCGTCATTACTCTACCCCGAGAACTGAATATTCTTCAACAGTCTGTCCAGGCTCAACAACCACACCGTCAATTATTGATCCGTCACCGATCACCGCTCCGGTCCCTATCATCGCATCGCCGGAGAGTCTGCTGTTGCGTCCTATCACAGCGCCTTTTCCAATGATAACTGAATCTTCAATCCATACAGAATCAGGATCAGGAATAATGACCCCGTACAACAGATGAGATTCCACGACTCTTCTCTTCATCTCCAAGGTACACCTTGCCAGCTGTACCGGATTGTTCACGCCGGCAACCTCCTGCCAGTGAGGAGTAAAAACCGACAGGGCTTTTCTGCCCATTTCTCCAGCGACAGCCACTGCGTCTGTAAGATAGAACTCGTTCTGAGCATTTGTATTACCGATTCTTGACAAAACTTCAGAAAGAACAGATCCGTCAAATGCCATAATTCCTGTATTGATTATCCTGCATTCTCTTTCCTCTGGAGTGGCATCTTTCTCCTCAACTATTCTGTCAATCCTGCCATCGTCGTCAAGAAGAATTCTTCCGTATCCGGTAACATCAGGCGGAGTGGTTGTCAGAACTGCGAGAGCGGCTTTCTCACCTCTTCGCGCCTGAAGAAGTTTACTAATAGTTTCCTCTCTCAAAAGTGGAACATCTCCCATAAGAATAACCACTTCATCCGCATTCACTACCTCAGGCAGAGCACAGCTTACCGCGTGAGCCGTTCCAAGCTGTTCCTCCTGAACTGCCCAGTTCCACCCGTTCTTTTCAAGAACAGGAATAACTTTTTCCCTGCCGTGACCTATCACTACAGTAATCTCTGTAACACCTGCCGCTCTGGCAGCAAGAGCTGCTCTTTCAACCATAGATCTGGCAAGAACAGGATGCAGCACTTTGGGCAGATCCGATTTCATTCTCTTGCCCATACCTGCGGCAAGAATCACCGCTGCTGTAATCATATAAGCTTCCTGGGATTGAGATTGGAGTCATCGGCAACAACGACGACAGGTGCCGGTGCAGGCTCTGTGGCAGTGTCCAGCCATGCGAACTGCAGGATGATTACCCTGTCGCCCGGATCACAAAGCCTTGCGGCAGCGCCGTTAATACAAATGATTCCACTTCCCCGCTCTCCCTCAAGAACATAGGTCTCAAACCGGTTCCCGGTGTTAATGTCTGCCACAAGGACCTTCTCGTGCGGTAGAAGACCGGTCATATCCATCAGATCTCTGTCAATGGTAATGGAACCCACATAGTCCAGTTCAGCCTCGGTAACAACCATTCTGTGCAGCTTGGATTTCAAAAAACATCTAAGCAAATCTAAACCTCCGGCTCAATAAGAATATTATCTATTAACCTGGTCTTTCCGGCAAATACAGCAACAACCAGAAGAACCGGGTTCTCTATTATTTCAACCCCGAGCATAGTGTCAGGGTCAACTGTTTCAACATACTGCGCGCGAAGCTTCGGTGCATCTTTCAGGGTGTCGAGAAATGCGTTCCTCAACAATTCACAGTTCCTTTCACCCGTTTGGAAAAGACTCAGAGCTGCCTCAAGGCCAGTACTTATCAAACAAGCCTGTTTACGCTCATCAGCAGAGAGATATTGATTTCGACTGCTCATTGCAAGACCGTCCGGCTCTCTCACAATCGGTGCCGCAACAATATCAATTCCCATTCGAAGATCAGACACCATCTGCCTGATAACCGCCAGCTGCTGAGCGTCTTTCATTCCAAAAACCGCCAGATCCGGTTTAATGATACCGAACAGAACTGCGCAGACAGTAGTTACGCCATTAAAATGCCCTGGTCTGACTGAGCCGCAAAGTCCTTCACTTATTCCGGTAACGTACACCCCGGTAGAAAAATCTTCCGGATACACCACATCAACCCGGGGAGTAAATACTGCCGAAACATCAAGCTCTTCAAGCAGCCTGCAGTCTTCCTCAAGAGCCACGGGGTACCTGTCAAGATCCTCATCCGGTCCGAACTGGGTCGGGTTTACAAAAATACTCACAACAACCCGGGCTGAAGAAGCTGCAGCGATCTCCACAAGACTTAAATGGCCCTTGTGAAAGGCACCCATGGTAGGAACAAAGCCCACAGTGAGCCCATCTTTCCGCCACCCGGCACAGATGTCTGAGATCCGCTGCTCACTGTCAGTTACTATCAAATCAGCAATCCTCTGTTCGGCAAAGGGTTATAACCCTGTATGCCGCCGGGGTGAGTCTCAATAGCCCCAATCAACCCCTTGAAAGAGTTCTCGTCACTGAGGAAATCAACGAAATCCGTGTTCACGACGAGAACAGGATACTGTCTGTCCCTTAGAAACCAGCTGTTGTAGGAGTCAACAAGCTCTTCAAGCCATGTTCTGTCCATGTCCCGTTCAAAGTCTCTTCCAAATCTATTGATCCTGTCAAGCAGAACTCCTGTGGAAGCCTGCAGATACACAACAAGATCAGGAGAGGGCACTCCGGGTTCAAGCTGATCCATCAGCCGCCGGTAGAGAATAAGATCCTCAGGTTCCAGGCTTATCCTGGCAAATATCATCCCCCTGCCGAACAGAAAATCTGAAATTAGATACCTGGCAAACAGATCAGGATGGACAAGCCTGGTCTGCTGGATATACCTTGCGAGCAGGAACGAAACCTGAGCTTGAAATCCATACTTCTTCCTGTTGCTGTAAAACAGTTTAAGGAAGGGATTCTCTCCGGTCTCTTCCAGTATCGCTCTACCCTCAAACCTTGTAGCGAGCTTCCTGGCGAGGTTTGTTTTCCCCACCCCGACCGGGCCTTCTACAACAAGATACCTTGCACTTTTCAAACTGGTGCTGCTCCCTGCTACTGTGAATACAAACCACCCCGGAATATAATAGAAGAGCTATCCTGTACCCGCTTTAGAAGTACTTCCGGTGTTTCTCTGAGGCCGGGCACTGTTTCCGACCAAACCTCACACAAAGGAACCAGTACAAACCTTCGAAGAGTCATTCCGGGATGAGGAAGTGTCAATTCCTCAGATGAAACGCCGCCATCAATAAAAAGAACATCCACATCCAGAGCTCTTGCGGCGCCACTCTTCTTCACAGGAACTGAGAACTCACCCTCAATCGAACGACACAGGTGCAAAAGCTCAATATCTGTTCCCTGCCACATACCGCTTACTGCCGCGTTAAGGAACTCTCCCCCTTCTACTTCTCCCCATGGAGGTGTCTGATACAGAGAAGAAACTCTGAGGTCTGATACGAAACAATGCTCCCGCAGCATAGAAACGCATCTCTGGAAATTGCTCCGGACATCACCAAGATTTCCTCCCAGTCCCAGAGCAAATGATCTACTCACCAATGATAACCGTAGCCCTTGCCATGGGAGGTTCAGTTGGAGGGTGATCTTTGTGCACAGCCACAGTCCATCTGCCCGGCCAGTCATTCTCAAGAATGACTATAACATCACTGGCAAGTTCTTCTATATACTTGTATTCCGGCATTAGCTTGTTCCTCAATGAAGCACAGACCTGCGAGTAATCCACAACGGGAATCCCACCGGAAAACAGTTCACCGATCCACTTCAGGTCCATTTTTACGCTTCTTGGTTCAGTCCGCTCGAAAGGCAATGCCCCCAACCGCACTGTAAGGGAAATACCCTCCAGAAACAGTGTACCTGTCAGTCTCCTGTTTTCTTCAGCCATTTGAGAAGCCTTCCCTTGTGCAGTTCCATCTGTTCAAGTCTTCCAACTGCCTGATGAATTCTTGCTGACGGGATTGTAAGGGCAAAACGGATGTATCCTTCTCCCCAGGTTCCAAAACCGCTTCCAGGTGTGATGACAATACCGGCGTGGTTAATCATCTTCCTGGCGAATACCATAGAGTCGGCTCCCCTGGGAAGCTTAACCCACACATAAAAAGTGCCGGGGGAATCAAACACATCCCAGTTGAGCTTTCCGAGTCCTTCCACCAGGATGTCTCTTCTCTCCCTGTATGTTTCCATCCTCTCGTTGAAAAGATCCGGGAACATATCCATGGCAGCTTCAGCTGCCTTCTGAATGGCTGTAAAAGCACCTGAGTCTATGTTTTCCTTGGCTCCCATAAAGGTGTTCACCAGATGTACTCCACCGGCGACAAATCCTATCCTCCAGCCGGTCATATTGAAGGTTTTTGAAAGACTGTGGAATTCAAGAACAACATCCTCCGCCCCTGGAACCTGAAGAAAACTGGTGGGTTGTTCCCCGTCGAATCTGATATGGCTGTAAGAGTTGTCACTTACAAGAAGCAGATTATTCCTTCTTGCGAATTCAACCATTTCCGTCATCTGCTCGAGGGATACAACGGCTCCTGTAGGGTTGTTCGGGTAGTTAAGGAACATAACCTTGGCTTCTCTTAAAACAGCAGGGGGAATTTTCTCAAAATCTGGAAGAAAATTGTTTTCCCCCAGCAGCGGTAGATCAACCGGGATAGCGTCTGCCAGAATGGCGGAAGCCCTGTAAACAGGATATCCCGGATTGGGTATAAGAACCAGATCACCCCTGTTGCAGAACGTCATTGGAATATGGGCGATGCCTTCCTTTGAACCGATAACCGCGGCAGTTTCACATTCAACGCTGAACTGACTTTTCATCCACCGGGCAGATGCTTCCCTGAAGGAATCGCATCCTGCCCCGTTGGGATACCTGTGGTTCGCCGGGTCGGTCATAGCCTCCTGACCGGCTTTCACAACAGCGTCAGGGGTGGGCATATCAGGGTCACCAATACCGAAATCTATCAGGTCAAGTCCTCTTTTTCTGGCCGCTTTCTTCTGACGGTCAAGCTCAGCGAAGAGATACGGTGGCAACTTGCTGAGTCTTTCTGAAGCACTTATAAGGGGCTTTTTCTGCATGTGGTCTCCTTTTCTATTTTGACAGTGGAATATATATCAAAACAGCGATTCACTGACCCCATAAAAACACAAAAGCGACAACAGAGATTTTGCGAGTTATTTGAATATGGCTTTTCTGAAGCCGGTACAGGGCAGAACAGGCGGTTCAGAAGTGTTCATCTTGAAAGTTTTGTGTAAAATTCTATCCCAACTCTGTCAATATGATCCAGCAAACTGTCATTCCTGATATGGCTGAGTATGGTAATATCAATAGTGTAGGGTAAATACAAATCATCGAGTTCGTTCTCAATTCTGTGCAGCAAAGAAAGATCAACACTGCCGATAACAACCAGATCAATATCCGAGCCATTCCTGAAATTGCCTTTTGCTCTCGAACCGTACAGAATAACTTTTTCTATTTCTGAACAACTGGTGAAAACAGTATTGATTTTTTCTATAACACGTGTGTTAAGCCCGTACATCAAATCACCCTTGCTCCCGCAACTTCAATTCTGAGAATTTCCTGTGCAGCTCCACATATTCTATGTGATAATCGCTTAATATTGCCTTTACAATTCTATCGGCAGTTTCTTCATTGCAGGTGTGTGAAGTATTATTGCGACTCTTTATCATATCCATCCATATTTCACCATTTTCAATAATTCCATATCGAAATGCTTCTCTGGTCGCATCCTTTGATCCATAGATTTCGCTATTTCCCTTTTTTGTTGCCTTAAACATTGCGCCAGGCTCACACCTTCGGCGTGAGCATTCTTTGTTTATTATTTACCACAGCACTTTTTGTATTTCTTTCCACTCCCACAGGGACAAAGATCATTTCTGCCTGTCTTTCTATGTGATACGAGTGTCGCTGCATTCAAATCGGGCAGGAAGCGAACCAGCGGAACGGGATTTTCAGCAGTTCCAATTTCAGCATTTGCCTTCTCTTCCGGAATGGCATCCATATCCACTATTCCTGAAATCAAGTATTTAAGACCACTGCTTTCTCCATCCATTGATATTATTACTGCCTGCTCAATTTTTTCTCTATCAAATACGACCACAGGACAGTTACTGCAGAAATGACTTCCTGAAAAGTTTGTCATGAATTCGCCATCATCGTAATCTGATTCTACTTCAAGTAAAATCGTACATTTTTCATCTACTAATACCGATTTGCATTCAGGACAAATAGTCAGGCAGTGTTCACTACCATAGTAATGTCTTCTGGGTATTGATAAATCCATTTTCTTCTCATCTCTTATAATTGTTCATTTCTTTCTATTGGCTGTGTTAGTAGTCAGATTCCTCATTCATATTCATACATAGGAATATCCTGTTTTTGCCAGCAAGTCAATGATGCCTGTTCTGCTTATCGGCTATTCTGGAAAGCACATTGCAGAGGTTGTATTGGCTATATTGCACAACAGGAAAAGCCATCACAACCGGAAGAAAAACAATGCTCATTCCATTCGATAGAAATACTGGCACCGTAAGGTCCGCTATTAAAGTGCTTATCGGTCTGTGCCGACCGCCTGACACACTCCGGAGCGGTGACGCATCCATTGACCTTCGTACCAGACAGAAGGAGCACAACAGAAAACAGAGGGAGCTGGCTGAAGAAAGAGACTGCGCCTGGGAAATACCAGCAATGCTGATTACTGAACGAAACGGAATCAACTTTCAGATCACCGGAAGAGCTGATCTGCTCACAGAAGACGGTGACACTGTCATCGAAGTAAAGACGGCACAGCCAATGCCACTGTCCCCTGCCACCCACCACCTTCTCCAGGTACTCTTCTATGCAAACGCTCTGGGCGCGAAAAATGCGGCCATGGTCTATACCGACCCGGATTCTAAAGAATCACTGGAATTCCCTGTTGACCCTGGTGGCAAGGAAATGATTGATCTCTGGGAAGGCTTCATCGAAGATGTTTCCCTTTTCGTTAAAAATGAGTGGAAAAGACATGTGAAACTTAACGGGGCACTTGAGAATCTGAGTTTCCCCTTCGACAGCATCAGACCCGGTCAGGAAGAAATAGTAAACTCTGTAAGGAAAGCTGGAAGCGAGGGAGAGGAATTACTTTTACAGGCACCCACCGGTACCGGGAAAACAGCAGCGGTGCTGGCTGGCGCAATTCCGCCTGTGGTGACAAACTGGAGAATTCTCTTCTTCCTCACAGCAAAAAACACACAGAAGAAAATACTTGCTGAAACAATGACAAGGTTCATAGATCAGGGCTTTCACCTGCGCACAATCATTCTCTCATCCAGAGAAAACTCCTGCCCCATGGACATAGAGAGGTGCAATCCTGAACTCTGTCCCTACGCGGAGGAGTTCGGACCCCGGATAAAGCAGTCCTGCATAATTGAAAAGCTTACAGAAAATGTCCTCATCAAACCCGGGGACATCATGAGGGAATCGATCAAGGCTGAGGTCTGTCCCTTTGAACTTGCCCTCTATCTCTCACAGAGGTGCGATCTGATCGCATGCGACTACAACTATGTTTTTGACCCGGGCATACGGCTGAAAAGATTCTTCGATGATGACGGTACTGCATCCAGATGCGTTCTTCTGATTGATGAGGCTGCCAACCTTCCGGAAAGAGTTCGGGGAATCTGGTCACCGGAGATAAAAACCCGGTGGATGGAAACAACATGGAAATACGCCAGGGGCAACAGAAGACTCCAGAAACTCCTCCGCCCGTGGCGGAAACTGCTTCAGGCCTACGCAGACCGGCCCTGGCCTCACCGGGATAGTGAGATCCGTCTTCCCGATGAAGTGGATCTCCCCGGTATCAACAGCAGAAGATGGCAGAAGATACTGGGCGGAGACCTGAATGCACCCCGGGAAGCGGGTCTCCTGTGCAGAGCAATTTACGGATTCTCCCGTGTATCCGAGAGACTGGACGAAAGATTTCATCTGATAGCCAGAAAGGATGGAGACGACACACTGATCCAGTGGTACTGCACTGATCCTTCAACATTCATTGCTGAAGAGCATTCAAGGTGCTCCAGTGTAACCGGCTTTTCCGCCACACTGGAACCGATGGACCATTTCGCTGCAGAACTTGGGCTTGGAAAGACAGATGCACTTACCGCGAAAGCAGTGGGCTGGCCCTTCCCCGGGGAAAACCTCACAGTGTGGGTGGACACCGGCATCAACACCCGCTGGAGATACCGGGATGAACAGACAAAATTGATAATTGAGAAGCTGCAGGGAGCCAGAGCAAAAACCCCGGGCACCTGGATGGCTTTCTTCCCGTCATTCTCCTGGATGGAGAAGATCGCCCTTGCGGCGGAAGACTCAGAACTGGAACTGATAGCCCAGAAAAGAGAAATGACAGAACAGGACAGAACTGAATTCGTTGAACTGATAAACAGCGGAGATCATCTGATTCTGGCGGTAGCCGGAGGTCTCTTCGCAGAGGGTATAGACCTGAGCATCCCTGATCTGAGAGGCTGTTTCATAGCAGGCCCCTCACTGCCGTCCATCTCCTTGAGGCAGAAACTTCTTCAGGAAAGATACAATGAGACGGGAAGAGACGGTTTCCTGCATGCCTTCGCCATTCCCGGAATAAACAGGGTAATTCAGGCCGCAGGCAGACTGATAAGAAACAGCGAGCAGAAAGCTGACCTGATCCTCCTTGGGGGCAGATTTATAAGAAACCCTTACTTCAGCCACCTGCCCGATCACTGGTTCCCTCTCAGGGTAATCAGATACAGAAGAGTCTCACTGAAGCACAGAAAGAGATGATGTTCATTCCTCTCTTGACCATTGCTCCAATCGTCTTTATGCTAATTAAAGGTGGTTTTACGTTTTACATGAAGGAGAAGCAATGATAACTCTTCTTTTTGTTCTTCTTACCTGCTTTCAGGGAGCAATTGGAACTGAAGTTCCTGCTGCCGACATGTGGTGGATACATGGCAGCTGCCTTACGCTTCGGAGATACTCGATATTAGCTTCAACTGGAATTCAAATATTCTGATTATCCGCAGCAATGCCGACGGAAAACTCTTTCTTGCAGACCCGTCGGATTGCGGATATCTCGGTGAAGTGGATCTGCCTGCCGGTGCGGAAGGCTTCGGAGTGGCAATATCCCCATCGTACCCGGCGGAGTACTACATCAACAGCGACACGGCACCTTTTATACTCCACTCCGATGGATCAGGAGTATGGAGTGAGCTTTCAAATCCGGCGGGAACCGATTGTGCCGGTATGGATTTCGAGGGCTTATTTGGTTCTCCAGACCAGATTTTCGAGGTATCCGCTACAAGCCCTTACCAGCTCTACGCAATTGAAACGGACGGATCTGATTACGATGTCTACGCGCTGCCGGGAGTAAACGGTGAGATCAGCGGTTTCATGGGACACGAAATAGCCACCCTTTACGGATATCCTCCCGGAGCTGTCGTACTTACCACCAGGTTCGGTCATGAGTTTTTCTTCTACTATGGGGGATACACACAGTACGGTCAGGAACCGTGCCCTGTTCCCGTTTCAGAATCCCTGGGACTTACATGGAGCCCTGAGGGTCTGGTATACTGGAGCTACAAGGGGCTGGATATGGAATACTACATCAGCGCCCTGTCAATCCCGATATTCGGAGCGATTGAAGACGATTACTGCGCTTCAGTTTCCCGGACGAATGCTCTGAGAATGCTCGTCAATCCTTCCACAGGTTCCGCAGGCCTGATTGTAGATCTTTTAACTCCAGGACAGATTAGTCTTGAAGTTTTCGATCTCTCTGGAAGACTGGTGGGACTACTGCACGACGGGCAACTTGTTTCAGGTGAAAGCATCTTTGGTTTCGGCGGTTCCCCGGGAGTTTACACGGCTGTTCTCAGGCACTCCGGGCATGAAGAGCGGCTCAGGTTTGTTCTTACGAGGTAGATATCTTCTTTCTGAACGATCCGCGGAAAGGCTTCACCCGGGCACACATTTACTCTGCGGATTCTGTATGACAGCTGCACCAGTAATTATCAGGCTTTCAAATGTTCGGAAAACCAGCGTACCGTCTCGACTGATGCTCGAATCCGATTGGATTCTTTATAGAATCCGTGGCCTTCGTCAGGAAAAAGCACATATTTAACACTGACACCGGACTTTTTCAGATGTTGAACAACCTGCTCAGCTTCTACGACTGGCACATTTGTATCATTTGCCCCATGAAGAACAATCGTGGCAGCTGTAACTCGATCAAGCTTGTGAATGGGGGATAAATCACGCAGTAACTCGATTTGTGTTTCAGGATCACCGTATTTAATCCTTGAGATATCCGCCATCCAGGGTTCGGTCTGCTTAAAAAATGTTTCGAAGTTAACGATGCCAAACCAGTTCGCTCCCGCGGCAAAACGCTCTGGATATTCCGTAAGCCCGGCCATCGTCAAATACCCCCCGTAGGAACACCCCATAATCCCGATGCGCGAGCCATCTGCTACACCAAGTGAGACAACATAATCAACACATGTCTCAATATCGCGTATTGCATCGAAGCGCAGTGGCCCGTTATCAAGATTCACAAAACGCTTGCCAAAACCTGCCGAACCTCGCACATTGGGGGCAAAAACAGCGATTCCCTGTGCCAGCAGAGCCTGGAAAAGACCCTTGAACACTGGTTGTTCCTGTGACTCGGGACCGCCGTGAAAACTCAGTACAATCGGACCGGGAGCTACGAAGTTTGTTGGTTGATAAAGCCATCCACTGATCTCGATTCCATCATGGGCAGGAAAATGAACGAGTTCCGGACTTGTCATATTTGAAAGGTTGATTCCCGGATGATGACTCTTCGTAACCTGCCATAACCGCTCCAGCTTCCTGTCGTAAACATGTATATCCATAGGAGAAATCGAACCTGACAGAACGATGGCAAGCAGGTTCCCATCCTGCGAAAAGAGAGGAGTCCCCGCAATTTCTGCTGGGAGATCGGGTCCGGGAGTAATCTCTGAGGTTGTGAGATCAAAAAATTCAATTTCGTTAAATCCTGCGACATTCCAAAGCAATGAAGCTGTCTTTCCATCTCTTGTAATGTCAAACCCTTGCAGCTCCGCATCACTCCTGTCTACAAGGATCTCTATTGCACCAGGCTTGCCGTTTTCGTCAATTGCCATTTTGCAGAAAGCAATCCTATCACGATCTTTGTTTGATGACAGGTAAACAGTTTTTCCGTCAGGCGCGAAGCGACCACCATCAAAGCTTCCGGGACCTTCATGCGGTGTGAGAAGTATTTCCTCACCGTCTTCAAGATTGATGACATAAAGATTGTTATCACTTCTATTCACCATCCGGTAAAGCAGGGCATATTTCCCATCACGGCTGACATCTGTGAAATAACCAACACCTCGATTTTCTGTAACCAAACGCAACTGGTCGCTTTCTATATCGAAAACGCAGGCATCCATTGCATCTGCGCTTCGATGATTCGATGCAATCAACAACTTGCAGCCATCATATGTCCACGAACCAAGCCAGTTATTCTCTTTACCACCCCGGGTAAGTCGTCGCAGTTCGCTGCCATCCGGACGAACAAGATAAACCTGCTCGTTCATACCTCCTCCAGGTGCAAGGCTGAAAGCCAGCCAATTTCCATCCGGCGACCAGGATACACTATAGATCTGATCCGGAAGTGCTGTTACCAGTTCGGGCCAGCCACCTTCAGCAGGCACAATCCATACCTGGGGCAAACCACTTATGCTGGAGATAAAAGCAATTCGTTTACCATCCGGCGAAAAGGCAGGAGACCAGCAGGCTCCAACCTTAGCCATTAACGCGACTGAAGCTTCAAGATCATCCTGAGCCATCAACGGATTGCCCGTTGATAATCTCGTATCGAGTTCAGTGCCCATAGTTCACTCCCTGTGCTAAACGAAAAATGCTGTTTAAATTGTCACCATACCGCGAAATCATTATTCAGATTCCGCATGTTTTCTGGAAATGTCTTTCCCCTTATGCCTTAATTTCTCTACACAAACTGATGATACATCTGCAGCTCTACCCGGTCAATTCACGGATTACTGATAACTGATATAAACCTCGTTGCAGGATATACCTTCCTCCTGGAGCAGGATCAGCTCCAACCTCAATCTCAGGAAGCCAGTTTAACCTGAGATGGAAGTTCTGAAAGAAAATCATATTCGATGGTTACATTTGCGATCAGCAGCTTCCTGACATTGCTCATTATGGTGCAAGTTATTATGTACAGGAGGTTTGAACCATCGATTCAAGGACACTACAACTACTACGGGATTATTGGCAACTCACAGGCGATAGACCGCTTTTACTTCTGGTCACTTCGATGTACATTCAAGTGGCTGAATAGACGAGATGGTCAGCGAAAGAGTTATGATAAGGAACACTTCAAGGTTAAAGCATGCAGGAATTGCTCGTCCTTGAATCAAGCAGAAGAGATTCTGTAAAGTGTTTGCACAAATTGCTGCTCTTGTACGGAAGCGAGTATAACCGAGGAACCGGATGCGGGAAAACTGCACATCCGGGACTGTGCGGGGGGTGCTTTGGGTAACCAGCATTCCTACCGCGAATTGCTCATTGCGGCAATCCTAGGAGGAATGTATGAAGGCAATACATGGAATCAGAATCATCGTATTGATGTGCATGGCAGGTACAGCTTTCGCTGATGCCGGCTTTGGGTGGGCATTTACAGATGGAAGAGGTGCGATGCCCATGGAAACGGATCAGATCACGATGGAAGCGGAGAGTGTATCCATTGTTCCGGATACCCTCGCTCCATCCCCGTATTCTGCCGATATGAACGTCACCTGCGTATTCTATCTCAGAAATCTGACCGACCAGCCTCTTGATGTTTCCGTTTTCTTCCCGTTCGAATCCTTATACGATGACAACCCTCGCCTGCGGTTCTCAATCGGAGACATGGGCTATCTAAGAAACGAAATGACCTATGATGCTGCAATAGAGATGATGGAGAGTGAGGAAGGAAGCAGCATCCCGGCTGATTCCCTTGTGCCGGAGTGGCTTCAGTTCAGGGCTTTCACAGCCGAAGAAGAGTTCGATGTCTATTATCGAAAGGGAGTTGTGAACAAAGACATGAGACTTGTTTTCTGGCCACTCATGGCCTGCTGGAACATGCACTTCGATCCCGGTGAAAGAATAAGACTCATGAACACGTACAATACCGGATGGGATTATGAAGAATACTACGAATGGATCTCTTCATTCACCTATATAACCCTCTCCGGAGCCACGTGGGCAGGTAGTATTGGAGACGCGGTCATTTCTCTTACCGTACCGGAGTACTACTCCGCGAATGATACCTGCTACTGCTACTGGTTCTGGGGAGGTTCTCCCACTATTGAAGGCAATACCCTGACCTGGCATTACACCGACTGGGAACCTGAAGAAGACATCACCTTCACTGCATATGGTTGCCTCGCCCGCATTAACACAATTCGCTATATTTTTCATAGTATGCGTGAAGCGCTTATTGAAAGCTGGAAGCCGGAAGAGCTCTACCCCAGGACACTGGAGATCTTCACAGAATCCGGAGACATACTATCTGCCGAAACCATCTCTGCCTATCTTGAAAGGTGGGCATACATCATGTGCGGAATGATAGAGCCGGATTCCCACAGGTACTTTGACAGGTTTTTCGTTTCTGATGAACCGGTTTCCAATCAGCTGATCCTGGACACCATTGTTGAACTAAAGCAGCATCTTGCAGACTGCAGGAATACCATGGAATCCGCCGGGATTGATTTTCTTCTCCCCATGGTTATTCTTCGGAAAAACTGGTTCGACGTGAACATGGAAATGTACTGCCGTTATCCAAGACAGCAGATAGCGTATCTCATTCTTCTTGAAAACATCAGTGACGCAGTCAATGGAGAGCCTGTTATCGATCCTGCCGTAAAATCCCTCTTCTGGCTCGCGGGATGGTTCCTGCCGGATGAAGTTTCTCCAATGCGGAACCGGTTTACTGAAGACTATGTTAATAATTACAGGGACTATACAAGAAGCATCGTTTCAAGAGCAGAGGTACGTGAATTCTGGAGAGATGGAGGCGGGTGCGAAATTCCGCTTGTTCGGAGTACATGCGTCAGTGACATGTTTTCCCCTCCTCAGGCTCTATCCATTGAAGCATCTTCTGAATACTCCGGGCAGCATGACGACAATTACCGGTGTGCGAATCTCATCGACTACAATCATGAAACATCCTGGCTGGAAGGCTCTGGCGGATACGGTTACGGCGAGTCCGTTACTGTCACTATCAGAGATGGGATGAGTGTTCAGGGCTTCTGGGTGGTCAATGGCTGTCTTGAATTCACTGACACCCGGGATGAATACTCAAGAGTCAGGAAGCTGTTTGTATGTCTTAATGACAAACCGCTGATGGTTGCTCAATTGTTTGATGTGACCGCAATTCAGACTGTCAGCTTTCCCCTGACACTGAATCTGAGGGAGAAGGACAGACTGAGTTTCGAGATTGTCGAGGTGTATCCTGGTTCGGTTTACCGGAATGCGGGCCTTTCCGAACTCTTCCTCAAACTATAAAAGCAATTGTGACCATAACTCATCCTTCACCTGCCGTTGAGTTTCGAGGGGACTGTCCGGAACCGGAACTCGGTAGCGATGAACTCCTCGTGGAAATTCTGAAAGATAATCATATTCGATGATTCCATCTGCGATCAGCAGCTTCTTGACATTGCCCGCCATGGTGCACATTATTATGTACAGATTGGAGGTCATTATGAAAATGGTTTCATTCACTGACTTCAGAAAAAACGCTTCAAGCTTCATCACTGAAGTTGAACACGGCGAAACGATTGTTCTTCTAAGACAGGGAAAACCGGTTGCGGAAGTAATACCATATTCGGGCAGACCCAAGACGCTGCCTGCATGGAAAAAACCGGGAATCCACCTGCAGATCAGTGGCAGTGACCTGTCCGCGGCAGTGCTGGAGGAAAGAGAAGAGTACCTGTGAAACTCGCAGTTGATTCTTCTGTATTTGCCAAAAGATACATCCGGGAGCCAGGAAGTGATCTGCTTGACGATTTTCTTCAGAATGCTTCTCAACTGGGGCTCTGCATTATTCTGGTTCCGGAAATTGTTTCCGCTTTGAACAGAAGAGTTCGAGAAGGCTTCTTAACTGAAGAAGCTTACAGAAAAGCACGAAAACAACTGCTCGCTGATGTGCATGATGCTTCTGTTCTTCAGATCACACCTTCAGTTGTTGCACAATCAATCAGACTCCTGGAGAACAACACGTTGCGGAGCATGGACGTACTCTATGTAGCCTGTGCCCTGGAGTGGAGAGCGGATTTGTTTATTACCTCAGACAAAAGACAGTTGAAAGCTGCAGCAGATTCAGGACTCAAGAGCGAATTCATAAGTCCGATTTGAAGACCGATTGATCGGTGTCATTTTAAAACAGGAGATTTCATGAAAATAACATTTCCGTTTTCCGCTGTTGTCGGCCAGGATGAAGCCAAACTTGCACTGATTCTTTCAGCGATTGATCCGGGAATGGGCGGTGTTCTGCTCACCGGTCAGAAAGGCACCGGTAAATCAACCCTTGTACGGGCAATGCCTGAGATTCTTCCTGCTGTTGAGGTTTGCGATTGCAGTTACCACTGCCTGCCCGGCGGAGTCCTCCTCTGCCCCGGGTGCAGTGAAAAGCAGAGTGATACTGTTGTGTTGAAACCCGCCCTTGTAAATGTTCCCCTGGGGGCAGATGAGAACAGGCTGCTTGGAACACTGAAGATGGATGCCCTTTTACGGGAGGGCAGGGTGGAGTTCGAACCTGGATTGCTTGCCCTCGCCAATAATCAGGTACTTTACATTGATGAGGTGAATCTCCTGCCGGACAACATTGCTGACAACATTCTTGACTGCGCCGCGTCAGGAATTAACTCGGTGGAGAAGGACAATGTATCCATAACCCATCCCGCGAAATTTATTCTGCTGGGCACCATGAATCCCGAGGAAGGCAGATTGAGACCTCAGATTCTTGACCGTTTCGCCATGAGTGTACCGATTGAAACTATTGATGACCCTGAAAAACGGATAGAAATAGTAAAAAGGGTACTGGCTTTCGCCGAGAGTCCTGTTGAGTTCAACAAAGTATTCACAAAGCAGGATGAAAAACTTCAAAAGAGTATAAACAAGGCCAGGAGTAAGCTGTCAGATGTTGATCTTCCAATCGGAATGCTTGGCACAGTTGCCTCTGCTATGGCCGAGATGGGACTTGACGGACAGAGAGCAGATATTGTCACACTCCGTGCTGCAAGAGCTCTTGCGGCCTTCAACAGAGAAAATACAGTAACATTCAATTGCCTGAAAAAGGTGGCCCCGCTTTGTGTAAGTCACCGGACTCGCGAGGGTGGTCTTAAAAGCGCTCCTGATAAAGATGAGATACTGAAAACACTGCATAGCAGCTATTCAACACACGGCAAGAGCAAATCCGCAGGAAAACCCTGGAACTGGCGTGAAGCACTGCGGCAGAACAGTTGATCCCACTTCATCAGACTCAAGCTGCCCTGGCCGCGGCTCTGCTGGTTGTAGACAGACGCACTGGCGGAGTACTTCTCAAAGGTTCTTCCGGGACCGGGAAAAGTGAACTGCTTCGGGAAACTGAGTGCTGCATCAACTCGGTAAGAGTTCCCCTGGGTGTCGATTCCAGCGCTCTCACGGGAGGCGTCGATCTAAAATCAGTTCTTCGTTCAGGACAGATTGTTAGAAAACCCGGACTGATTAACAAAATATCTGATCTCATTCTTGTAATGGAACACCTGGATCTGTTCAAAGATGAAATTCAGGACATTGTTCTTGAATCCGACATGACCATACTGGGAACCGTTTCCGCCGCAGGCGATATCAGAGACCGACTGCTGGACAGATTCGGACTGTGCGCCACTCTTCATACGATTACCGGTCAGGAGGAAAGACTTCGGGCGCTTGTCTCCCATTTTCGCCCGGTGGAAGCAACTGACCTGATGACAGCTGCCGTTAGAGCCAGGAATTCCGTTGGAACTGTCAGCATCCCGGGATGGTTTCTGAAGGCGTGCGCCTTCACATGCTCAGCTCTGGAAACCAGAGGACACCGGGGAGAAGTAGCTCTTTTCAGAAGCAGTGTGGCTTTTGCCGCTCTTCTTGGAGATACGGAAGTTAACCCCCATCACTTGAATTCTGTTGCTCCACTTGCACTGGGACACCGATCCTGCGGTGCTTCGGGAAACCATCCCGACCCGGATAATATCGCGAAATCGATAAACTACGCTGTTGATCTGGCCAGACGGGATGCGAAAAACATCACATCAAAGAGAATGCAGGAACTTACAGACAACATCATTTCCCAGGTATTCACTTCAATAAGAAACACGAAATCCAGTACGGGAAGAGATGAAACCCTTTCCTCCGGGAAAAAGAGCGGAATACTTGGGGGCCTTTCTGAAGCCATGAGGAACAGGTTTTTCCGGGAGGTGAAGAAATTCTCCTCGGATCTGGGTGCTTCGGGAACCGGCAGAGCAAAGGAATCCTCACGAATGGTTATTGACCCGGTTAACGGCCGTCCGGTTAGATCGGTTTCTACTTCTAATGCAAGGGAGATCAACCCTCTCCTGTCAGTAAAGGCTGCTGCTATGGCCGGAGAAAAGCTTCCTTTTACACCCCTGAAAAAAGAATACTGGAGAAAATGGGAAAAATCATCCAGACCAAGAGTGGTGTGCATGCTCGCAGTCGATGGAAGCAGATCATCACAGGAGTACCTTCGGGATATGGGCACCATGCTGGACGGTCTTTTCAACCGTGTGTTCGATCAGTCCTCACGGGTAGGTCTTTCTGTGATAAAAAACGGGCGTTCTGTAGTTTTGTTTCCGCCGGTAAGGAACAGACTCCGGGTGTTCGGCAGGATAAGTGAGCTGCAGCCCCGGGGCACCAGTCCTTTAGATGAGTTGCTTGCCCTGTCGGCGGCTGAACTGAGAAGAATCGCAAAATCAAACGCCGGGAAAACCTTCATAATTCTGATCTCGGACTGCTACCCGGAACCGGTCCCGGTAGGTGATATCTGGAACTGCGATATCTATCAACGAGTAAGGAAACAGGCTGTACACCTTGGCAAACAGGGAATACCGGTGCTGGTCGTGGATCCGGTGCAGGCTAATCCCCTGTATGTGGAAAATTCTCCAGGCAGAAAACTTGGGAGATTCATTGCCCATGTCAGCGGAGGAAATCTTGTCGCGTTCGTCAAACCTCAGAAATACGATGTTCTGGGTGCTTTGATAGAAGATCATTCAAAACCGAAGTTCATCATTCCCGAAGATGCAATGAATAACGGAGTTGCTTCCTTTGGATCTCCGGGCGGCTCTCTGGGATCTCTGTTCGATCAGATGACATCATTTTAGAAGCATTGAAGGGGCGGTCAATCTACCGCCCCTTCATGTTATCTGAGGAGTTACCTGAGAATAACAAAAGACTGAGTGCGTATTCCCTCAGGTGTGGAAAGGTTCAGGAAGTACAGACCGTTTGGTATCGGTCTACCTCCAATGCCTGTTCCATCCCATGTAACAGAGTGTACTCCTGCTTCCATGTCACCGGTCTGAATTGCCGAAATCTTTCTTCCCGACAGGTCATAAACCTCAAGACTGATATTGCCGGCTGCGGATGTGCTGAAGCCAATGGATGCAGCAGATGTAACGGGGTTCGGATAAACATGGTTAAGGTAGAATGCCGGAAGGGCCGCTGTTCCACTCCCCTCCTCGGTTCCCACACTGTTGGCATATGTAACGGCAGGTGCCCGGTTGTGAGCGGTTGAGGTAATGGTAACTTCATTTGCCCCTGGCAGACTGGCGATTGTGAGGTTGGCCACGCCTGATGCGTCAGTGTATTCACCATCCAGAAGTTCTTCCGTATCTGCATAGTAGACGCCCACAAGAGCGCCCTCAACAGGAACTTCGGTATCGTCAGTGACTGTGACCTGAAAAGCACCTGCTGTTACTGTGAGTGAGTGGGTATTTGTAAGAGCGGCTATAGGTGAAGTGTCTGTGAAAATGTCAGTTTCGGGACAACCGAATACATGTGCCATGTTGACCATGTCTATTCCGCCAGAGCCGAATGAGGTATAGCAACCGGCCTTGCCATAGGTATGCGCAGCTCCAAGGTGATGGATTTCTTCAGTGAAGTACCCTCTGAAAGTGTGAATCTGGAGTGTATCCCCCGGGCCAATTGGGGTATTGGTAGAAGAACCCATAACAGTAATGGCTCCCTTGGGGTCGCCTATTGTTCCCTCTGACAGAAATCCCTCGCAGAAGCAGTAATAACCATCAAATTCACCGTTCTGGCATCCTATTGTAAATACCCAGGGCAGTTTCCTGCCGTTAGTAAGACTGGACATATTGCTGATGCTGAAACCTGATGTGATCCAGCTGCTGATACTGCCATGGCCGATGTAGTTGATGACACTGACTCCGTCATTAATTTCCGCAGTTACATTTGCCAGAGTGGGAGCAGCACCGCCGAGAGCATCGCAGTAAAATGTGGATTGCAGAGCATTGGCCATAAAGAGCATATGAAGCATTAAAGACTCAGTAGCCGCGTTAAAAGGGGAAGTACAGGCCATACTGAAAGCGCTGTTGAACCAGCTGTCACCCGCAGGCTGATATGGCTCCATCTCGGCCATCATGATCTTCCAGGAAATGTAGGCAAGATCATCGGTGTCGTTGCCGGTAATTCGCCCGATGTGCATTGAGGGAAGAGGCCCGGTTCCCACCACGGCGTACTGGTTATCGGCGGCATGAGTCACGGAGCCGGAGTACTGAGGAGTCGGTACAACATAATCATCACCGATCAGCATGATATACTCAGGCGGGTTGGGCCAGCTGCCGAAAGCATTTTCAAGCCAGGTATCTATTTCCGATACAGTGCTTCCTATTGTTGCCAAATCCCCAATCTGAACATCGTAGCCCTTCTGTTTCTTCCAGTTAATAAGCTCCTGCGCCAGTCCGATAGATTCTGTAGTCCCTATAAACACATAACTTCCATCAACCGCATCAAGATCATTCTGAAAGCCGAGAACCTGTTCGTAAAGCGGAAGGAAGCTTCGGGTGTATCCCCTTGGGATTCTGTTGAGCTCGTTCGCCCCGGGCTGGTCATTCCCTTTGATTCTTACGGTAACACTGGTAGTCATCAGAACCTCTCCCGTGACGGGATTGATTCTTACAGGGTTGAACCTGACCCATGCAACCCTTATGTCGCGGAGAATGCTGATGTTTTCAATCTCAACAGAAGCACCGGGAAAGAATTCTGAATTCTCATAAACAGCATTATCGATTCTGTATTCAGGAACCGGTCCGGAATAGGTTGGTCTTTCCTGCCAGGGAGCAATTCTGTAGTTGCCAAGAGGCGAGGTTTCTTCGTGGATTATCTCAAGCTCCACATCTCCATAATTCGGGATCAGAACCATTCTTCTAACCACCGGAAGGTCAGGAGATCCAACAATGCCCAGAAAGTCACCGTCAGTAGGAATCCTGAATGCACTGGCATAACCGTATTCGGTCATGTCTGCCTCAATAATCTCGAGATCTATAAGGTTGAATTCAACGATTGAGCCACTGGCATCATTCTGAATCAATCGAGCAGCTTCAGGTTGAGCCTGATTACGGTACAACACTTCACCATTCACAGTGAAAGCCATTGCAAACAACAGCAGGAAAAGAAACAACTTCATTATCCTGTACCCCTTTCATCTTTGCTGATCTTCTAACAAAAGTATATATATACGAACAGGCCTATAGCATAAGTACTGTTTTCAACCAGGTCAAGCAGTGTCCGGTGGATTATGTTTTCACCTTTACTGCAGAGGTGCGGGAAGAGAAAAGATGCTGCTTATGCCCTGGGAGGCTTGATCTTGCTGGAGATTGAGATTAAAGCAGATTCAATTCTTCAAGTATCCTGTTCGCTTCAGCCTTATCGCCCATTTTATTATACACGTCAGCCATACTCTTATAGCACTTGATGGTAATTGAATGATCTTTTCCGAATGACTCTTTAAAAATACCTGAAGCCTGCCTGAAAAGCGGTTCAGCCTCTTTGTACTTTTCCTGAGCAACATATACTGATGCAACATCCCTCAATAATCCTGCCACAGAGGGGTGCTTCTCTCCCAGCAATTCCCTGTGAATTGCCAGAGCTTTATTCAGATATCCTAAACCTGTATCGTTGTCGCCTCTATCCCGGTATGCAACTCCAATGCAATTGTATGAAATTGCTGTATCCGGATGTTTTTCTCCCAATTGCTCTTCTTGTATAGCAAGTGCCTTTTTGTAGAAGTCTATAGCTGCATTGTAATCACCTTTCTCACAGTGAACAGATCCAATGTTGCTGTAGGAAGTTGCAGTATACCAGTGTTTCTCGCCCAGCAGCTCTTTTTGTATCGCAAGAGCTTTTTCATAGAATGCCAGCGCTTTGTCATAATTCTTTTGTTTGTAGTAAACCGATCCGATGTTACTGTATGAAATTGCAGTATACAGTTGTTTCTCACCAAGCAATTCTCTCTGTATAGAAAGTGCTTTTTTTAGAAGATTTAAAGCTGTGTTGCAGTTGTCCTTTTTCCAGTGAATCATCCCGATGTTACTGTAAGATGCCGCAGTATCCGGATGCTTCTCGCCAAGCAACTCCTTCTGTATGGAAAGAGCTTTTTCATAAAACACCAAAGCTGTGTCATAATCGCCTTTACCCGAGTAAACAAGGCCTGTATTGTTGTATGATGTTGCTGTAGACGGATGCTTCTCACCCAAAAGATCTTTCCTGATAACAAGAGCTTTATCGTGGTACTCCAACGCTTTGTCAAGACTGCCTTTTTTCCAGTAAACCTCTCCAATGTTATTGTATGAAGTCGCTGTAAAGATGTGTTTCTCTCCCAGAAGTTCCTGTCTGATAGCAAGAGCTTTGTAATGGAAGTTTAAAGCTGTATCATATCCGCCTTTTCGCAAATGGATCTCTCCGATGTTGTTGTATGACTCTGCCGTATCAGGGTGTTTCTCTCCCAGCAATTCTTCTCTGATGGCAAGTGCCTTTCCGTCGTAGTCCAGAGCTGTATCGTATTCAGCTTTTTCAGAATAAACCCATCCGATTTTATTGTAGGCAGTACTTGTAAAGATGTGTTTCTCACCAAGTGTATCCCGGCAGATTGACAGAGCTTTCTGATAATAGGATAAAGCTTCATCATATCTGACCGATTCCTGGAAATACTCGCCGGTCTTTGTGCAGTATTCCCGCGCATTTTCCCAGTCCTCCGCTTGTTCGTAGTGAAAGGCACAGTCTGCACATGTTGTTTCTTTACCGGGATTGAGTTTAAGAATCGCGTCACCCGCAAGCTTGTGAAGATTCCTGAGTCGAGTCCTTAGTTGCATATCGTAAACCGTATCCCTCAGCAGAGCATGATTGAAAGAGTATTTCTGATCTGTCAAAGCGGACCAGATCCGTTCGCTTTCCACTCCTGTAATCAAAGAAGCAATCTCTGTATGTATCAGACCGGTTCCTCCATCGGTTGCCTGCAGCAGCTCAACTAAAGTACGCAGCACCTCAACCTCAAACTCGCGCCCCAGTACTGATGCAATTTGAACGATTTCCTTCATCTCCGCAGACAAGCGATCAATGCGGGAAATAATTATCATGTTGATGTCCGTGGGGATATCGGTCAGTTCTTTTACAAGATGATATTGTTCATTCCGAACCTCAATGATCTCATTCTTCTGCAGGTACAGACAGAACTGTTCAGTGTAAAACGGATTACCCTCTGTCTTTGTCTGTATGTAAGCAGCCAGCTCATCATCTATTTTATCTCCCAGACGGTCTTCAATCAGTATTCCTGTTGCAGTAGCGGGTAATTCATCCAGGGTTATTGAGCAGCGCGGTACATCATCATCAACCTTCAGCTCAGGTCTGGAACCATCATCATTGAACCGGCTGCATGCAATAATAATCAAAGGATAGTTCTCAATCCTGCGGGTAAGGATTTTAAATAGCCCAAGGGATGCATCATCCAACCACTGGATGTCTTCGATAATCAGAATGATCGGTTCAGTAAGGCTAAGTGCCTTAAAGAACCCTTTAATTGCCTGTTCTGTTACAACAGCCCGATCCTGAGGGTCAATCACATCATATATTGATCCTTCCCAGAACAATCCGACGAGAGCGCCTATAATTGATTCCACACGATTCAATTCCATTGAGATTCTCAATCGTTCAGCAGAAGTGATATTCGCTTCCGGCAGGGTCTCTATTCGGTTGATGAGTTCCTGATATATTTTTTTGAATCCAGCTTTTTTGTCATCCGGTGAACCGATCTGTCCCTGTTTGAAGTAGTGATTGAAAAAATATGCGAATGGATTCAGAGGTTTTTTGAGAATGCTGTCAGTCTGCATGGCAGCTGTTCTGATACCCTGTTGTCGAATCAGTTCATGTACCAGACGTGATTTACCTATACCGGGATTGCCATAGATATAGACGATGCCGCCGAACTTACCGTTTCTAACCGGCTGCAGTAATTTCTCAAGAAAACTCAGTTCAGCATCGCGACCGATCATGTCTCCATCAAACGGCGATACTTGAACATTTTTCTTCTTTGCCGTTAAGCGGTAAAGTGGTATCTTGCCTGTGAATCCTTTGAATTTTCTTGGCTTTAACTCACGAATCTCGTAGTGACAACTAGCTTGTTTGTACATTGCCTGATCCAGGTAAATAACAGCCTGTCTTTTCTTTTGCGTAAACCGTGCTGATAGATTTACAACCGATCCCATCGCAGTATATTCACCGAACAGTTCACTACCCATGAATCCGGTAAACGCTGTTCCGCAAGTCAGTCCAATACGCAGACTGAACCCAGGAATCTCCCTTGCGGCAAGAGCGAAGTTCAAAGCACGGTTGTATAAATTTCCAGGGTTGACAGGCGCTCCAAACAACACCAGCATTGTTCCCTCTTTACCGCTGAAGTCAATCTTGTTGAAATATCCGCCAAAGCGGTGGGTCAGTGCTATTACTCTGGCAGCTCCCCTGTCAAGATCGCTCTTCTCATCAAAAGAAATGAAACAGGAAACAATGTCGCGAAACTCTCCCCTGCCGGACAGGGAAAGAACTTCCTCCGGAACAAACATGCTTTGCAGAGAAAGAGATGCTTCAGGCATGTGTGCTTCTGGAGCAATATTAACTGTTACAGGAGCAGACAGCAGAGTATGAAAATTATTGACTTTGTGTTTGCGGATCACTTCATCCAGAGCCGGAATTTGTGATAATATGTTATCATCCAGAATGACTTCACCACTTGAAGCATTCCGCTCGCTCTCAGTACAGCGCATGATTGCGTCACCACCGAAGTGGTAACCATTCTGCAGGTACTGCGGGATGATTCCCCATGTGACAAGACCGTGCGACAATCCTATTCTCACAGACAGACTGTATGAACCAAACTTAGTTTGCTGTTCACCAAGCTCCAGGAACAACTCCCGAAGACTGACGGCTGCTGAAAGAGCTTGAACTACAGCAGCGGAATCAGAAGGGAAAATGGCTGTAAACGCGTCTCCGGCAAAAGAAGAAACAAAACCACTGTGCATATAGATTGCATCAATGGCTGGTGTGAAAACCTTATTAATAGCATCAGCCAGCACCTCTGCACCCTCTTTGCCATTATCCATCAATGCCTGTGTCATTTCCGTAAACCCGGCAATATCAACGAACATCGTGGTTGACTGGAATTCACCTTTGAGCTGTTTCTTTTCAAATTGTTCAATGATGAATGCGGGAATCAGGCGATACATTGGAAATTCCTCCAATTAAATACGTCTTCACGGGGAAAACTATTCCAGTCCTCAACTTCTCCAGTTATATACAAAATTCTCCTGAAAAAATGCAGTTGAACGGTAATAGAATTGTGACGAGATTTTCAGTTCAGAATTACCACCCTTTCGGATACAGAGATTTTAACCCGAATCCATCATAAATATTTTAATTGCTCAGCTCCCGTTACCTCTTAAGCATAGCTGATCCGGTGGAAACGCCCATCGCTGCAGCGTAAAATCTTATTCGTCCTTTTTAAGAGCAAGGTATTTTCTAACCGTTTTCGGATCACACTGAAGAACTCTTGATGCCTTAAGTCTGTTCCCGTCACATGCCTCAACAACACTGGAAACATGTCTTCCTATTGCGGTTTCCAGGGGCTCCATTCTGAAAGCACTGTCTTTCTGAATTCCTTCCCCGATAGATACATCAGTTGCTCTGACTATTTCGCCCCGGCACAACAGAACAGTTCTCTGAACAACATTCCGCAATTCTCTGATATTGCCTGGCCAGTCGTACTTAAGCATTGCATTTACAGCATCCCTGGAGAATTGAATATCTCCTCGAAGCTCTGAAGCGAAATGCTCCACAAGAAGCGCGATGTCCTCCATTCTTTCCCTGAGAGGAGGTACTTTGAGTTCCATCACAGCAATTCTGTAGTAAAGATCTGTTCTGAATTTTCCCGATGCCGAGTCCTTGCGCAAGTCAGCGTTTGTTGCAGTTATCAGACGGAATGCGGTTTCTCTTTCGGAGGTGTCCCCAAGTCTTCTCAGTTTACCTGTTTCAAGAACCCTGAGCAGTTTAACCTGAAGACTCACAGACATGTTTCCGATTTCATCAAGAAAAAGTGTACCTCCATTAGCTGCTTCCAGGAGACCAACTCTACTCTCTGAAGCACCGGTGAACGCTCCTCTTGTAACCCCGAACAGCTCTGATTCCAGCAGAGACTCCGCAATTGCGCCACAATCCACTGCGATAAATGGTCCCTTTGCTGCCTGGCCTTCCTGGTGCAGCCCCCTGGCAACCAGTTCTTTACCCGTACCAGTGTCCCCTGTAACAAGAACCGGGACGGGCATCTGCGCAACTCGCTTCATGGTGGACTTCAGCTTTAAAACACAATCTGACTGGCCAATGATCTCCGGGAAAAGGGTACGATCGCCAGAATGGGTACTCACAGCCGGCGAAGGGCTCGCATCGGCGATTGCAACAATAAGCGGCGCAAGCAGCTTGACAGAAGCAAGATCCGGCCCAACTGCAAAAAGTTCAGGAGAACTTGAAATCAGCACTTCCCCTGCCTTCTTGCTGGGGATCGAACCGAGGTAAAACAGTCCAAGTTCAGCCGCGAGAGAATTCAAATCCTTAAGACCTATACTGGCTTTTTCATGCCACTGAGATACTTTCTCAATCGAATTCCTGAGAACAGAGATATCGGAGAATCCGGCGGTGTTCTCAAGTATCCTTACCAGTCGACTGTTTGAGCGGGCGAACTGTTTCCTCTCCGCGTCATCAAGCAGTTCAGAAATATCCTTGAAGGACTCGAGAACCCTCCTTCTAATGCCCGGTTCCTCCGGCAGACCAAAGCTGGAGGCCAGTTCACATGCAAGAAGAGGAGCAGGCATGTTAAGGATGTTCAGAAAAGCTCTGTCTCTAACCTGCGGGTCATCCGAAGAAATCACCTCAGCTTCCAGCTCTTCCGGCCTCAACCCCAGCTCCCGGGCTTCCCACAGCAGTCTCGATGTGTCAATTTCAGCACCTGCGCGTGTCATGGCAAGATCAGCCAGCAAAGCAAGGTGTCTGTCGCCCATAAACCCTGCTTTTGCGCGAGCATGCTTCAGAGCTTCAAGACCTTCCTCGTGTTTGCCTTCCTGCAGGAGAAGCTGCCCCAGATAAAGGAGACTCAGCGCATGAACAAGAGTCAGATTTTTTTCGGCCGCCATGGAAGCGGATCGCCTTGCGGAAGGAATACGCATTGCGCCAAGACCCAGAAGTACTCCCCTGTATGCAATGAGCATTGCTGCCATCTGATCCCCGGGTATCCCGCTTTCACTTTGCCTGAGGCGAATATCAAGTGATTTAAAAGTGCTCTCCGCAGACTTCAGCTCTCCGGTTCTCAGTTCCAGAACAAAGAGATCAATAAGGGGAGGTCTGTCTGTCTTCTCCGGGTTCTCCGCATAGTAAAGCAGAGCAAGACGATAATCATCCACCGCCCCGCTCCAGTTCCCAATAACCTCCCGAACTCTTCCCCGCTCAGTGAGACTTTTCCCCAGCAGGGCCGCATCAGCAAGTTTCTTCGCGGTAGCCACGGAATTCTCCGCCGCCTTTAAAGCCTCTTTGTAATCTCCAATCCGCATGAAAATTACTGCCTTTGTAGATAAAAGCTTCACTCTGCTGGATTCATCGGCAAGAGAAAGAGCCTTCTCTATTTCGGGCAGCGCTTCAGCAACTCTTCCCTGCAAATCCATTGCCTTTGCAAGAAGAAGAGCTACTTCCGGACCTGAAATGTTTTTCAGCAACTCAATTGCTTCTTCCAGTTCCATTAAATCTATCAGAGCGGAGGCGCGAAGAACTGTCTCATCATCAGATCGACTTTCTGCAAGCAGTTCGCTGACCTCCTGAAATCGCCCCATTGCCAGAAGAATTCTCGCCCTGAGTAAAAAATTACTGTCCGGCGTGAGATGCAGAGCATCATTAAAGTTCCCCAGTTCAAAATGTGCTTTTGCGATCAATTCATCATCATACTCCGCATGTTCTTCCGCTGCGGAAATCAATGCCCTGTACCCGCCTTCGGCGAATAGTTCTTCCGGTTGCAGTGTAAACTGATCAGGCGGTTCACCTGATGCGGTATACCTGTATGAAGCACCTGAATATCCTGAGAAAGGATAACCTGAACCCAATACCTCTTCAGAAATAAGAGTAAAGGGAACATCCCATGCGCTGGAGACCTCTCCCTCCAGCTGATTAAATGGCAGATCACAATTCCTGATTGGATCCGGAATTTCTCCAGCTGTGACAATCACAGACAGGCCCGGAGGCAGGAGATTGGAAAACTCCCTGATGATTTCAAGAAGATCAGGAGACGCGAATTCAATCTGGTCTATCACCAGAAGTCTCTCAACTCCACTCATTGACGGAAAAAGATTGTTTACCAGTGATGCCCCGGAGCTGATTTTCTCGCCTGTAGCTTTCCTGCCGGGAAGTGGTCGCGTTGTTTCCATTGGGTTGCATCTGACCACACTTACCAGCCAGCCATCTGAGGATGCCTTTGTTACCCAGTTCCCTGTAATGAGATCTCTGTCCCGCCACAGGCCACCGCTAAGAATATTCACCCTGTTGCGTTTAAATTCTCTGGGTGATAAGCCCCGACCAAGCAGACTGGCCTTTCTTAAAGCCTTAGCGCGACAGGATATCTCCGCCGCTACCAGCGCTTCCACAAGGGAAGAATTAGAACCGTTCCAGATAAATCCTCTTCCAGCCATCATGGCTCTTCCCAGCATGTAGAAATCAACGAAAGGAGTGGGGGCTGCTCCTGCTGATAACTCTGGAGGAACACATGCGAGTCCTGTTACCAGCGCATCACCCCAAACAAGGAGCTTCACCTCACCATTAACATTTCTGTATGACGATGGAGTGATATCCAGATGAAGCCAGCCTTCCTCATGAAGAGCCTTCAGAGGAGTAATCAGCTCCTTTGCGCTCCAGTTCCCGGTAGAATCCCATTCTGAATCCCAGGGCATAGAGAAACAGCATTTGCCATTTTCAATATCAAAATCAAGTCTGTCGGGAACAAGAACACCAGCAGGCTTAAGACGCGAAACAAAACTGATGACCCTTTCAGCAGCACTGTCCTGTCCATTTGTGGAGAAAACTCTGCCAAGCCGCAAATCACCGGCAGCATCTTCGAAAAGAACTTCCATTCTCCCTGAGGAGATATGCTTTCTTGAAATTACTCTTTTAGCTCCAGGCATAACAACCTCCACTCAGTAGGGAAAATATCCCTTAAAATGCTTCGTGTCTATAGGCAGACGTTGTCAATTACCGTGAAAACGAATTTTCCCGCTATTTTCTGCTAAAACTTCTCCGTAGAAAGAAATACAGGTGAAATTATACTCAGTAGGGAAATATTCCCCGGTATCCACGAGCACAATTCATCATCAAATTCATAAATATTAACGTATCGCACTGCACGTCAACTGTTTACGATATTGGCACAAATCATGCTACTGGTAGTGTCGGGCAGAGAGCCCTTGTAACCATGTATGAAGAAAGGAAAAGAAAGTGAAAACTCTGACAATTTTGGCGGTACTTTTCCTGATTACTGCCACTGCGCTGGCTGATCATCAGGTAAACAATGACCTCTCCAGTGAATGGGAAGCAACCGGTTTTAACAACGGCAGAAGAATGGTGAGAGACTCGAAGGGGTACTTCCATGTAGTGTATCACTCGCAGATGGATCCCAATGGTACACCCGGAGGCAACTGTGACATCATGTACTCCCATACAATATTGCCGGCACCTCCCGCAAGCAGCGCCGACTGGGCACCTGCAACAATGATAACCTTTGACGAATCAACCGATGACAGATACCCTTCCATTGCCGTAGAGCATGGTTCACCAGTGGATCCAACTGATAATGACATGCTGCATGTTGTCTGGCAGAGCAAGGATATCTCAGGAGTGTATCAGATCATGTACTCCTCCAACCTCAACTGCACTATGCCCGTGCCGGGAGCCTGGACGCCGCCTTTCCCTGTACATGCAAGTGAAAAGCATTCTCTTGTTCCAGATGTAGACTGCTCACTGGACAATGTGGTTCACGTTGTCTGGCAGGAGGAGGATTACAATCCGAATTTTACCTCTGAAATACTCTATTCCAACAGCTTCGATCATGGAGTCAGCTGGAGCCCTTTCCAGAACCTGAGCATGACTGAGTTCAACTCACAGACACCGGATGTCGCCACAGTTATTGACTTCATTGGACCACCCTCGAACTACACCTACTACTCTGAAAGAGTTCATGTTGTCTGGAGTGATGACGGCCCCACATCAGGTCCATCTATCATGTACACAAGCAGTCCCGACGCTGGAAATTCCTGGGATATCTACGAGAATGTTTCGTTCGTGTCAGGCAGCTATGACGGCGACGGTTACCCTTCACTCACAGTAAGTAAAGAGGACATTCCACATGTTGCCTGGATGCACGGGGTTATTCCTCATGATCCCACCACACCGGGACCCTACATGCCCGGTATTGATCCCCTGAACCCGAACAGCTTTCCCGGGCCTGAAGTGGGGATGTACTCAACTCTCCTTCAGGATATCTACTACAGCGGAAGAAATTTCGGAACCTGGTGTCCATTCGAAATAGTAAATGAATTCATGGAGGAAAACGAGTTCCCTTCAATAGCAGTTGACAACACTGATATGCTCTATGTTGCGTGGCAGGCAAACACTGTCCCTGCAACGGACTACAACATCCATCAGGCAGAAAGAATGGTTGCCGGAGGTGGCTGGTTCAATGAAACAACCTTCTATCATCCGGATCACGATGATTTATTCCCTTCCGAAGCCACCAAGAAAACTGCCATGTACACCCCCGGGTATGACTTTGTCTGGACAATGATCGACAGCGATCTTTCAGCCACAGGACACGGACAGCCGGCAGCTCTCTCCCCTGCACATGAGATATGGTTCAGCGGAAACACCAGTTGGACTAACCCCACCAGCGTTGAAGAGAAGTGTACTGGAATTACAGTTTCAGTCTTTGGTCTGATGAACAACCCGGTATCCTCCGGTACATGGATCAGTACAGGTTCCAACGGCGGTATCATCTCGATAATGGATATCTGCGGAAGAACAGTACACACAGAATCTGTTCCGGCAGGATCCGATGGCTTGTTCTGGACTGTCGGTGAAAAATTGCCTCAAGGCATTTACAGAGTTGTACTACAGAATGAACAGGGCATACAGAGCAAATCAGTCACTGTAATAAGATAACAAGGACACAAGATATCCGGAGAGGGCAGCTGCTCTCTCCGGATTTTTGAGAAGGAGACTGGGAATGGATAACAATTCAACACAGACAGAGCATGACTGGATTGCGGAAGAGACAGATTGTTGTTTATCTTATGGTGTTCATCCTATAGCGAGATACCTGACTGCGAAATACGAGAAAGAAACCGGAACAAAGGGGGACGACGAATGAAATTCATTGCTTTTTCTGCCTCTCTTCTGGCATTGACACTGACTGCCCTGGCTTCCGGTACGGATGACCTTCTTCAATACGATGACGGCATTGCCGACTGGTTTACATTTGAAGGAGAGTACAGGGGAACATGGTTCAATCTTGAAGACTTCTATCCCGCTGTTGATGCCACCGGATTTGTTGTGAATTATGCTGAAGTCTGGTTCTTTCATGTATCCACCCAACCGTGGGATACTTCATATTTCATTGGTGAGATAACAGATGGAACTCCCGATTCTCCCGGAACGGTTTTTGCACACGATACAGGTATTGCCACACATCTCTCACCATCCTACATCTATCCAATGGCTCCCTGTACAACCAGTATGAATTTTACAGTCACTGAGATCCCTCAATTCAGCCCCTTCTTGGGCGCACCATCTGTAGCCAGCGATTTATCACCCGCAACAAAACCTCGAAGTTTCACTGTAACCTCGTCAGTTATTGATTTCTGGCAGTATGATTTTCTCATTCGAGTCAACGGCTATCCCACTCCTCCTGTTGAACTTGCGAGAACCACATGGGCATCTCTTAAAGCAACATTTTCACAATAAGGATAAAAAAAGGGACGGCGCCTGATGCGCCGTCCCTTTTAAAATCAGAAATAGTTATTCTGTAACTTCTTCTTCAGGAACTTCCTCAACTTCAACGACCTCGACTACTTCTTCGCCCTCAATGACTTCTTCGCCCTCAATGACTTCTTCGACCTCGACTACTTCTTCGACCTCGACTACTTCTTCGACCTCGACAGCATCGTCGCCTTCGATAACTTCATCAGCGGGCTCACCGCAACCCATACCAAAGATTGCCATCGTCAGAACCATCATTGCGATCGTGAATAATTTCATTTGTAATCCCTCCGGATTTTTTGTTTCCAATACAGAAACCGCTTTTTTGATCCACCCCTGAATCACGGACATTCCAGCCCAAATCTTCGCAATTATCTATAGAAGACGGCTCCGGGTCAAGTCTTGTCAAGTTATCCTGCCTGTATTAGCGAAATGAACTTTGGCAGTTTCCAGCAGAACAGTGTCACCTTTTAAGAGAACAAGAGCTCTCCCAATGCTGTCCACAGGCGCTCCGGCACCTGGTGTAAGAGTAACCCCGTACTGGTCAGACAACCTTGCAAGTTCATCAAGGTAAATGCTTCTGGCAATTATTGAAGCAGCGGCCACTGCTGGCTCACTGTCCTCGGCTCTTACCCGAAGCTCCACTATAGAAACAGGAATGGTTAGCCATGGCTGGAGTCTTTTCATCTCGCAGAATTTATCTACAACTACCATGGCGGGTTTAGCCTCTCCCGCAAAGAGATCCTTAAAAGCTTTGCCGTGAGCCATAGCCAGAGTGTCGAGACTGTTCTTGCCTTGAAGCTTGAATCTATCGAAAAGTCTGTTGTACTCCCCGGGCAAAATCGAGCAGACGGCATATCTCACATCATTCATTACCGTAATCTTCTCGTACAACTCCCGCACCTTTGCTGCGGAGAGCTTCTTCGAATCTCCCACTCCCATAGCAATAAGAGCCCTTGCTGCTGCCTGTTCACAAGCCACTGCAGCCACAACCAGCGGTCCGAAGTAGTCTCCCTTTCCCGCTTCATCACTGCCTGCGCGAAGACCCGGAGGAATATTGACAGAGGGAGCTGTCGCACTGCTGATCTGTGCCAGAACCAATTCCAGAAAACTTCTGTCTCCTCCAGCCTGCACGACGGAATTGCCTTTTTTCTTTGAGTAATAGAGGTTTATTCTGCATGAAGATCCGTACCCGGTCAGTGTGAGCTGTACTCCGTAAGGCAATTCCTTCTGCTCCCGGACAGAAACTCCCATGGAAGAAAGCTTATTGACGGTTGCTTCCAGATGCTTTTTCAGTTCAACCGAAATCACTGGAATGGATTCTCCACTTCCAGAGTTGTTCCCAAAGTGTACTCTTCAAGCATGCAAGTTATCGAGCCAATGATAATTGAGGCACTCATAAGGACCGGCATGTGTTTTTCGTCATCTGTAACCCAGATGAAAATCTCGCCCTGCTGCTTGAAAATACCATCGCCGCGGAGAACAGGCTGCAGTTGGATACAGTCAAAACTGCCCGCTCTTGTGCGAATTCTCTCGCGTCCCATAACTTTTACTTCAAGGGGATAGTTATCGTTGTCAACATGAACATCAATGGAAAAATTCCCACCCGGTTCAAGCTCCTGAGTTCGTGCATAGTAAAAAGCACTGAGCACATCAAGAGCATGGGGAGGAATTGGCATTTCAGCCAGTTCAGGATCATCCTCATCGGGGTAGTACGCAAAACCCGCTTCCTGATCAAAGTACATTTCTTCGCTGCTGGAGAAATCACCCTCCTGAATGCTTTTCATAAAGGTCAGTGAATGAAGCTGAACAATGTCAAGAAGAGCCTCGTTGATATCTATCACTTCAAAGAAACTGCTGAATGCCGGATTTGAGCGAGCCTCCGCTGTTATTCTGTATGCCAGCAGACCGTCATGATCAACCGGCCCGGAAACGCTCAAAGTAGCGGTACCCGCCTTTATTATACCGTACTCAACGCTGAATACCAGTCTTTCTCCAGGACCCCATGTACTGTTTTCCTCATAGCGTCTCTCGTAATCGCCCCAGTCCCATACGGAGCCGTAAGCAAAACAGGAAACCGCAATCCCAAGAATCAGTATTATCACAATTTTCATTCATCATCCTTTCGAAATATTCCCTTGCAATATGTACATCAGCCGAAGCCAAGTTGTTCCAATACCTCTGTCCACCTTTCTCCAACTGAATCGTAAGAAAGATGCTTTTCGCAATACTCCCTGGCATTTTCAGCCAGTATAGCCGCAAGCCCGCGATTCTCTAACAGGTGGTTGATCTGCCCCGCAAGCTGCCTCCAGTTACCGGGTGAATGCAAAAGTCCTGTAACACCGTCAGTTACAAGATCGCAGAGGCCACCTGTAGCCGCAGCCAGCAGTGGAACCCCCGAAGCCATAATCTCCATCCCCGTACGGGACGCCTCCTGATTCCCCAGGCTGGCAACAACCCCAACAGCGGCACGTCTGAGAAAAGGAATTACATCTTCAACCTCTCCCGCAAATTCCGCCCTGTTTTCAACGCCCAGGCTTTCGGCATAATCCCGCATCTTCTTAACTGTATATAAATCTTCTCTTCCAGCGATTACAGCCCTGAAACCAGGATTCACCAGGGTCATTGCCTGCACAAGGGTTTTGTGCCCCTTTACAGGATCAAGCCTGCCCATGGCGAAAATGATCTTTCCCCTCGATTGAGCAGCAGGACAAAACATCTCAGTATCCACAGGTAATGGAATAACAACTGCCCTGTCCTGAAATCCACCGGGCACTGCGGATTCACCGGAAAACACAAAAAGGTCTGTACGTCTGTGAAAAAATGCCACATCAGCCCTGGAAATCACCTGTACAACCGGAAAATCATGATAAGCTGCCTTGACCAATCCGTAACACACAACCACATCAGGGTGAAAATCCCTAAAAACTGCGGAACCAGATTCTCTACCCTCAAGAAGTACATCATGTCCCTTCTTAAGCAGACACCCGGCCGTAACTTCAGCATCAGTAAAATCGCAGCAGGCGGTAATAAGAATTCTCATTCTTTCCCTTCTTTGCTCCCCCTTTTATAAATCATTCATCGGGAAACTGACACTGCAACCGAAAAGAGGAACCGGATGCCACTGAAAACATCAAGAAGAACTGCGCTGATTCACATGCCGCCAATCCATACCATCATGAACAAGGTACGGAAGATGCGTGAAAGCGGTCAGGAAATTTACTCCATGGCTCAAGCAGTTCCCTGGTATGATCCGCCACAAAAAGCGATTGAAGCTGCTAAACTGGAAATGAGCAGCAGCAGATTTCATTTCTACAGCCCTGACCCTGGACTGATGTCCACAAGAGTGGCTCTATCAAGGGAGATGAAAAACAGAAGGGGTATAAGCCTGAATCCCGCAACAGAACTCCACCTTACATGCGGCGCCAGCCAGGCCTTCGTTAGCGCGCTTATGTCGGTGGCAGACCCTGGAGACAGAGCAATAGTTCTTGAGCCCTACTACTTTGATCATGTCTTTGCCATTCAGTTCTCAAATCTGCAACTGGACTCTATTCCTATGATTGAGGAATCAGGATGGAACGTTCCCTGGGAAAAGCTGGAGGAAAGAGTACCCGGCGCAAAGGTCATGGTGCTTGTCAATCCCGGCAACCCCACCGGAGCAACTCTCAGCGAGGAAGAAATCCGCAGAATTGTCGAACTCACCGGAGAAAACAACTGTACGCTGATAATTGACGAAACCTATGAGAGATTCAATTTCACAGGAAGCTCATACCATCCCTGGATGGAGATAAAGGAAGAACATGTTCTCACACTGGGCAGCTTTTCCAAAAGCTTCAGCCTGTCAGGGTGGAGGCTGGGATACCTGTTCGGTGCCGACTACATCCTGGAAGAAGCTCTAAAGATACAGGACTCGATTGTTATCTGCCCCTCAACACCGGGACAGATCCTTCTGGAGAAATGTCTGAACCTGGATGGCTGGGTTGAAAACAGGGCAACTGAAGTTGAACACCGACTGCACCTCTGCAGAAAGGCCATGCAACAGTCCAGGGGTCTGGAGTGGCGGGAAGCTGAAGGTGGATTCTTTACACTTGCGAAAACACCCGCAGGAATTGATACATACACTCTTGCCGATTACCTCATTGACAAATACGCAATTGCCACAATACCCGGCGATGCATTCGGTGAATCCGGAAAACAACACCTTAGATTCAGCTTCGGATGTCTAGCGGATAAAGAACTAATCCCGGCGATGTCAGCTCTGTCCAATGTGGATCTTACAAATGTCAGTTTTTAAGAAGTTTTCGTAACATCAGCTTTGCCTGCCGAAAGAAGTCATCAAATCTGCCGTCAATGAAGTCGGCAAAGCTGTGTTCCGGCCCGTGAAATTCTCCTCTTCTGTAACGAAGACAGGTATGGGCATAAACTCCTCCACTCATGTATATCTTGTCAGGAGCCGCCTTGCAGCTTGCAAGCACCAGCTTGCCGTGATCCATATAACCAGGGTCAATGTTCACCAGCCTGCTTCCATCTTCTCCGAATACCTCCTCTATTTCAATACACTTCTCTTTCCAGACAGGCAACTCTGAAGGATCCCGGAGCGGAGCAAAACAGATCCACACCCGGAGTATTGATGAACCCATCTCACTCTCATAATAGTCGGTCATATCAAAAGCATAGGGTTCACTGAAAAGTACCACTTCACCGAAAAGCAGTTGAAGAGATGCCAGAGCCCCCTTAAGCGAAGCACTGTTGCTGTAAAGAACACTCACAACTGGCAGTACCGGGGGGAATGATTCAGGAAGAGACATCAGCTCCTCCGCCTCTGGAGCTCAACCCATGCTGCTTCTGCTATCTCCGGTGCAATTCCGAATGCTTCGCATATTTTCATAGCGTAGTCATCACGCAGCTTCAGATTCTTATTCCCGCAGCCGTCCACAATCCGCAGATTACCGTTGTGAGCGCTGATTCTTCCACCAAGAAAACCTGTTCTGTTCAAATGCAGACTGTTTAACCCCGCAGACTCAAAAGATGCAGTCCAGTACTGCAAAAACTCAGAACGGGTAATCACTCTGGATTCAAGCTTGTACCTGAGCTGCTTTTTCCCGTTCTCTACCGTATGCAGCTCCCACCCGCCGGAAACCGGAGACCAGAACATTTTTCTCCCTGCAGTAACTACTTCACCGGCACCGGAGTCAGAAAGCTTCACGGCTCCCGGCACAACATAGCCGGGGTCAAGGATGAATCTTCCCGCCTCCCCTTCCACAAGCAAAGCACAGTGAATGTTCTTCCCGTGGTTCATATGCCCGGTCAGTGGCCGTGCTGAAAGACCGCATGAAGTAAAAACGCTTCCCAGAGTTTCGGTGAGTGAATAGCAGGTTCCACCTGTTCCCAGCTCCACATGCTCAGCCATGACTTGCTCTGCCAGACGAGGCTGATTCTCTCCGGAGGAACGAAGGAGAAACTTGGTCAGGTTCTCCCAGGGGATTTCCCCGAAAGTCTCCGCTATTCTGTGTATGTCTGCCGCGCTTCTGCCTGGAGCAAGGGCAAAATGCTCAAAGAATATCTCAGCTGCTTTTTTCATGGGTTTATTATAATCCCCGGAACAGAAACGAGAACTATGAATAAAAACAGATACCACTCTCTCAATACCTATTTCAGAAAAACATTCGGAGAAAAGGTGTACAAGGTCAGCATAGCGGGAGGGTTCACCTGCCCCACCAGAGACGGGTCACGGGGCACAGAAGGTTGTGTATTCTGCAACCCCGCAGGCAGTGAACCAAAGCACTACCAGCCTGGAATGACCATTACGAAACAGCTGGAGCTGGCCACAGAATATGTCAGAGAAAGACACGAAACAGATCACTTTCTTGCTTACTTTCAGGATTACACAACCACATACAAGGATGTGAAAAGCCTGAAAAAGATGTACCGGGAAGCTCTCAATTTCCCGGGTATCAGGGGGCTTTCCCTCTGCACAAGACCGGACTGCATAAGTGAAGATGTCATGGATCTCCTGAAAGACCTCTCACAGGAAACTTTCGTCTGGGTGGAGCTGGGAATTCAAAGCGGATGCGATGTAACACTCCTGCGTATGAACAGAGGACATACTGTATACGATTCAGAGACAGCTTTTGAGAAACTTCACAAACGCAACATCAGAACCGCTGCCCATGTGATCCTTGGTTTTCCGGGAGAATCAAGAAAGGAAACACTGACAACAGCAAAGCTGGTAAACAAGTCAGGCACGGCCGGTGTGAAGCTCCAGAATCTGCATATTATCAAAGACACACAACTGGCAGAGCAATACAAGAAAGGTGAATTCGAACCGATGCGCAGAAGCGAGTATGCCGGTCTCGCCGCTGATTTCATTGAACGCACCCGACCGGATATTGTGATTCAGCGTGTAACCGGTGAAGCACCTCCCAGAATGCTTGTGGCACCCGAGTGGGCTATCAACAAGCTTGCCGTTATGAATCGGGTGAAGCGGGAGCTGATGTACAGAGATTCATGGCAGGGCAGGCTGCTGGGCTACACCATGGAAGATATACCGTCACTCTGACGGAAAACTCCAGTATCAAACGCTCGCATCAGATCAATCTTTTAAATTATCCTCAGTTCAATCCGGAAAAGAATTACCCGTGAAAACGATCCTGAGCAGTCATCGAGATCGCTTGCGTCGCCCTCTCACCACGGCATGTTTGTGAAAATCCGCAGGTATTCCCCCTCCAATTGCCTCAAAATCAGGGTTTGGATCTATGCCCGCCTCCTCGGCAGTCACAAACAGCTCAGCCAGAGCCATCAGGGAATCACGATAGTCATTGCTTCCTGTCTGGATGGCTGCGGCAGCAAGCCCTATCCGCAACCAGCTCCTGTTCCCGCTTGAACGGACCTGTTTGGCTGATTCATAAACATGCCCGAGAAGGCAATTCAATACACCCTTCCTGCCGGATACGGCATCCCGGATCAGCCATCGTTCCCGTTTGGAGGCATCCAGGTAGATCTGGCACAAATCGTTGAAGAACTGCCCGTGTTCCTGCTTTGGCGCGTAGATAACCAGACTGCTGCTGTGGCATTGCTTCTCAATAGCCTCTAACTGACCCTTTATACCATTCAGCTTGATTCTGGTGTCACTTGATGACATATGCTGCTCATCCCCCGGACTGTTAAGAACTGTCTTCACTTCTGCTGACTAATTTCTCATAGCAGGAGAACAGACCCTTTCGAAAATGCACTGTTCCTGCTTTTCTGTACCCTCGTCGTTCATAAAGGGCTACAGCTTGAGGATTCTCGGTGAAAGCGTCAAGACGAATTGTATCAAACCCTTTGGATTCGGCTTCTTTTTCGGCAAAATCCATAAGTCGTGAAGCGAGCTTCCTGCCCTGGTGTTCCGGAGCAATTGTCAATCTATACACGGCGAGTACTCTGCCGCAGTAGATCCAGTGGACATCGTTGTACTCAGGCAGTTCTTCCGGGCTTAAGGTTACGAATCCGGCAATTCCCGTTTTGTTCTCAATCACATGCATGTGCCCGTTTTCTATATCGTTCCGCAAAGTAGTTCTATTCGGGTAAATATCGTCCCACTGGTCAATGTTCTGCTCTTCCATATGACATGTGGCATTTCGAACAATAGCTGTCACTCTCTCCAGATCTTCCATATCAGCAGACCTGATAGTATTCATTCTCCTCCTTGAACTATCCTTTCTTTACCTCATCTCGTATTCTCTACCAGTCGTCCATTGATATATTTATGTAGGATACTGGATATAAAAGTCTGATAAAGCAAACCTTCGTGCAAGGCAGCTTTCTGAAAGTGAGTCAGGTCGCGTTCCGTCATTCGAATATTTACACGTTTGGACTTTCTCAGAGTGGCTTCAGCTGCTTCCTGCGCAAAATTGGAAATTTGTTTCCACTCCCCTTTTTCCACAGAGTCAGGCATATCCTTTTCCTCTTTTGTCAGTTTCATTTTCAATCACCTCCCAGATACCGTTTCATGATCCATACAAATCACATTGTGTGCATTATGACAACAGTAAAATCTTCTCTGCCACCACCCGGTAAGCCGGTCTGTACAGTTCCCGATAAATCTGAGAATGGTGTGTTGCCGGAAAACCCGCTTCTTCCTGCCCGGTAATAAAAGAAGTCATCTCTGAAAGGCTGAAAAGATTCTGAATTCCCGCAACTGTCTTCCACGCCCTGATAAGACCATCAGTACTACCCAGGTATTCTCTTCCGGTTCGAATGAATCCATCAAGCAGAACATCAGTATCACCGCCTGATGCCACAAAAGGGCGCAGGTTCACCCTGATTATGTCAGCGGACAGTCTTTCAACAACCACTTCATCATCCCGACACTCGCCCATGGAAAGCAGTTCATTGCTCAGCCACTTCTCGGCGTCAGCAACGGAGGTAACAGCGTGACCGCTGCCCATAACACCCTGATACACAAGTTTGTAAAGATCCTGAACCAGCATCCCGCGATAACGCTCTACCTGCTCCGATACAATGCTTCTAATTAATTCTTCCTGCACTGTTGTCTCTATTCCCTGGATACCTTTTCTTCCTTGAATTTTACTTTCAAAACATCTTCACCATTCGAAGTCAACAGGTAGGAAAATTGATTCTCTTGAGTGACCTGAAATACTTGATTTGATATCTCCAGCTGACAACCATTTCTGCATGCTGAATCAAGTCTGTTCCGGAATGTTTTGTACACCATGGAGTGAGTTGGTTCGATAATATGAATCAGTTTGTTTGATATGAATTTTTGATGAAGAAAGGATTCTCCATCCTGTTCCAGTATGACTTCAAATGCATTCTCGGTCCTGGCTCGCGCCAGGAGCTTATTGAAATCCCGTTCAAAGCACCCAGTGCAAATCTGTGAATTTGACATACTTTCGTACTTTCGAGCCAGTAAGGCAAGGTTTTCAGATATATCTTCAGCTGATCGTTGCTCCTCCAGTGCAATGAGAATATCGTCAAGGGCATAATCCAGAACACTGTTCAAAACACCGTTTTCCAAAATCCTGACAATCATGTCGGGAAGCCGGGGAGCAGCATCCTGAAAGGATGTTTGCAGATCCTTTCCATCTGCCATATTTTCACCAATAGACCTGGCACTTAAATTCACAGGATTGGAATCCGCTTCACCGAATTCATTAACTGCCTTCAGAATACCGATGGTTCTTACTCCCCTTTGAAGAGCTTCAATTAGAGAAATGCAATCCTGATATGACAACTCTTTCATCTGTTCCCGTGGAATTCGCGTTAATGTTTTGCGCGGCATGTGCTAAACTCTCAATTCTCCTCCTGGCCTGCGGCTTAATCGTTATCCTTCATCTTGCGGGTAACGAAATCTGCCCGTGCAGGTCCGTCAACCGGACGGCCTTCGTGTTTACACCACTGGATTAACTCTTCGATATCGACATCGACTTTCATCAAATGAGTTCCAGTGTTTCGAATAGCTTCAAACGCGGGCTCAGCAAACTCCAGCCATTCATCGTAACTGTTCTCCAGCTCGCCAGCGTCCTTTGCGACAGACTTCAGTAGTGCCCACTGTTCACGCCTGTACCATGCGACACCGGAAACTGTCACAGGACTTCCACCGAATTTGTCTTTCATTTAACGCTCCTTCTCCCGTACATACAGCCATTATACAATCGCTTCACAAATATATGCAAAATCGCTGCAATAAAAAAGAATGTCAATAAAAATTCACCAGCGCAAAAGTCCCGACAACTTGTGGATTCAAGCCTGTTCTCTGTCATTCCACAAACTTACATTACATGCAGGTAAATTCGGGAGGTTTCCAGACTCTTATGACCAGGCAATTCCTGTATCTCACACAGATCCACACCCGACATCAACAGATAGGTTGCAAAGCAATGTCTATTATGCCGAGTAGCAATAAAGAATGTCGAAGTGGCAAAATAACATGGATACGAACTGACTCCAGGAACTGAATCCCTTTGCATTTCTTTCTGTCTGGTGCTTGTTTACGAGTCTCTGGAAATCCTGCTTGGGAAACTGCTGAAGTAGCTGATTGAATAAACTTGCGCAACGAACCATATTAACCCTGCCTTTTTTTAGGAGTGAATGAGTTTTGGTTGGCGCTTAAATTCTACTCATTCCGAAGAAGAAGGGCACTTTTCTTATTTCATCGAGGAAATGCTATATTGGACAGGCTTGCACTGGATCAATACGAACATTGTTCTTTAGAGATTTTCGATATTGAGGGCAGATCTGTAGCAACTCTACTTGATTCAGAACTTTTTCAGGGAGAACATTCAGTTTCCTGGGATGGATGCAGACAGAGTGGAGATAAAGTTTCAGCAGGTTTGTACCTCTGCAGGATTGAATCCGGTGGAGTAATTGAGACAACAGGACTGTGCTTATTGAGATAAATGTCATAACTGAATGAACCTGACACAAACGCTTGAGGACGGGCTAAGTCATCACTTGTGCAGGTTATTCAGGATGTTATGGTCAAAGAAAAATGGAGGACTAAATGCTGATCTTTTCCTTAATAATTTCTACTTTTCTTTCAGCTACCAGCGTAATTATCACAGAACCTATTGATGGAGAATCATATGATGGGGACTGGCTGACAATTCGAGCAATTGTAGAGAATGAAAATCAGCTACCTGATTCCGTTCACTACGCTCTGAATGGGTCACTGATTGCTCCGGTTCCAAGGCTGAATACCGATTGGCCAACCTATATGCAGAATTATCAAAACCATGGTTACTCCGAATCCCCTGCGCCAATAGATAACACCATATTCTGGACAGCTCCAGTTACAGGAACTGATCATGAATTTCCAACACCTGTTGTAGTGAACGGTATCGTATACTATCCGTCTAATTATGGATCGGATTCTCTTTACGCCTTGAATTCTGCAACTGGTGAGCTAATCTGGAAGTACTATACTGGTTATACAGATGATGCAGTTACTGTAGATAATGGCCGCCTTTTTACTGCCAGTGACTCACTTTGGTGCCTCGATGCTCTATCGGGAGAAAGATTATGGGCGACAGCGTTGGCTGGTCCTGAGGGTGGGACACCAGTAGTCTCAGGTAACAAAGTTTACGCTGCTCTCCGGGTTCCTTATACAAGAGATACCAGTGTTTCATGTTTTGACGTAGCAACTGGTACTCAGATTTGGTCTGACACTGTTTCAGGCAGACCCGCATGCTGCATGTCTCTCCAGAACGAAACACTCTTTCTAGCAACTTATTCGCCAATTTCAGCAAGCCCACTCTATGCTTTGGATGCAAACACAGGTTCTGTTATCTGGGCGAATGAAGACAGTCCTTCTGGATATTGGGATTCATCACCAGTTGTTGTTGATAGTGTGATCTATATCTGCGGTTTTGATGGAATAGCCAGAGGTATTGATTCTACAACCGGTACTACTCTCTGGGCAGAAGGGATCACCGCCGGTGTGCATTACATTGCTGCAACACCGGCTTACGCCTACGGAGAACTATTTTTTGCTGATCAGGTTAGTTCCTTCCACTGTCTTGATGCACTTACAGGTATTCCCGTTTGGTCAACTCCAGGGGTTCAGCACGGGTCCTCCGGAATAGCAGATGGAATTGTGTTTTACGGAGAGGGAGCTGATAGAGCTTATGGAAGACTAGTCGCTTTGTCCTGTGAATCAGGGGATGAGATCTGGTCTTACCAGACCGGAGGAACGGAGATTTTTTCCAGTCCTGCCATCACAGATGGCGTTGTGTACATTGCAGGTATGGACTCGAATCTCTACGCTTTCGGCACAGGACTGAAGTACACCTACCTTAATGACCTGTATGCACAGGTTGGGTTGAATGAACTGATAGTAACTTCATTTGACGGTGGAGCTGTTGCAGCTGATACCATCAGTTTTACTGTAACTGAAACTGGAATCAATCTTGAACCATCACAATTGCTGGGACTTTCTGCATCTCCCAATCCATTTACTGCCGCTACATCAATCTCATTCGAAATATTTGAATCTGGATTAACTTCAATCGCCATATTTGATCTTACCGGGAGAACTATTTCTGTTATTCAAGACCAAGAGCTGCTTGCTGGAAAACATACTATCCAATGGGATGGTATTGATCAGAATGGGAATTTGGTTTCAGCAGGTTTATACCTTTGTAGAATTGAGTCAGGAGGAATTGTTGAGACCACTGGCATGTGTTTATTAAGATAAAAACCATAACCACAAAATGCAGCAGAGCTGCGCAAAGGTCTCTGCAGTTGGAACAATGCAGTCTGCTGATTTGGAGCGTTGGGCGGCGGGGCATTAGTGATTGAGCAGAAGATTGAACCTGTTTGGCAAAAACACTGACGAGAGCCGATGAAAAGATATGAGAGTCGAAGGATTAAAGCATTACGGAAAAGATATTATCAGCATAAGCGAACAGTCGAAGATGTCATTTCGAAAGAAGTTATCGCTGTTGGTGGCCGTTCTGGAATATATAGGGGCCGTAATCAAGACATTGGGCTTGAGAGGAACATTTCGACTTGTCAAAGAGGTGAAGGAAGAAATACGAAAAGCAGCGATGTACGATTGGAGCAGACTCAAAGAGAAAGGAATCTTGGACAAACATCTTGAAAGGATTATTAAGAAGATAGCGTTGGCAAAAGTGATGGCAGAGATGTTGGGTATAGAAAAAGCCACCCGATTGCGCAACCAGCTATCACATAGAATCGCAATTCCTGTGTTTGCGGAGATGTTTGCGCCGGCAGAGGTTTTTGTTCAGTGTGGAGGAGGGGATTTCCTACCAGCCTTCAAGAAATACTATGTGGCGATGATGGAAGCAATGGTGCAAAAGGGATTGGCGGAAGTAGAAGTTGCTGAAGATGAAGAGGATGTGTTTCAGTTGAATGTAACCTATTGTGTTTGGGCGGAAGTGGCCAGGGCATTGGGTGATCCGTATTATTGCTACTATTCCACCTGCTATGGGGATGAAGTGTACTTTCCTGACCTGTGCACAAAGGTGGGATTCAAGTTTGAGCGTAAAGGCACTTTGGCCCAGGGGTTGCCCGTCTGTGATTTCAGATTCACTCGCAAAAGGTAAATCGCAGCTCAACAATGGGTTGCAGCCGACTTTGCTACACTCCGCAAAGCAGCTGAACCCAACCGTTAGCCGAAAGGGGAGCCATCCCATGAACCTGAATAGTATGATGTTTTTCCTGATTCTACTTTTTGCCTCTTCAGCTTCTGGAGATTTATACCTAGTACCGGAGCGAAAAGACTGGCTCATTTCCTTCGAAGGTGGCTTGGGA
>JAIOSV010000124.1 GCA_021107435.1 Candidatus Sabulitectum sp.
CTGAAATCTCCTCTTGATGCAATGAGAGATGCTGCGAGTCTTATTCAGCAGAAGAAGGGAATGCTTCCTTACAAAGCAGTGATAGTGGATGAAGCTCAGGATATGGGCCCCCAGGAATTCAACCTGATTAATTCTATACTTACAGGGGTTGATCCAGCAAATAGCCTATTCATTGCAGGTGATGCCCATCAGCGTATCTACGGTAGAAAGGTAGTTCTGAGTCATTCCGGAATCAATATTCGTGGACGCAGTAAGAAACTCAGAATTAACTACAGAACCACCGAAGAGAATAGAAACTGGGCTGTTGCACTTCTTAAGGGCTTGTCTTTTGATGATCTGGATGGCGGAGTAGACACCCAGGATGGTTACCGTTCACTTATACACGGAGCAGCACCAGAGGTGCACAGGTTTCCCGGTTTTGAAGAAGAGATAGATTTTATCGTAGGAAGAATTGCTCCTCTTATCTCAGAGTATAGAAATGTGGGTAGCGTCTGCATCGCAGTTCGAACAAACAAACTGGCTAATCAGTATTCCGAGGAACTTAAGAAGCACGGTCTATCAACCTGCATCATTAAACACTCCGAGAAAGACTCTCAGGACAAACCTGGAGTGCGAATTGCAACCATGCACAGAGTAAAGGGCCTTGAATTCAACACCATGATAATCGCCTCAGCAAACAAGGGTATCATCCCGCACAGCAAAGCAATAATGGGTAGTGATTCTGTAACATCCCGCGAAGGTGAGAAAGCAGAGAAAGCCCTTCTATATGTTGCAGTTACAAGAGCAAGAAAGAATGTGTTGATAACTGGATATGGAGAGATAAGTGAGTGGCTTGGTTTGTAACCATAACCTATCAAATAGTAGGATTTTCAGTAAATCCTTTGATGCTTTTTGACTTAGAGAATTAGGCCAGATGATAACAAGTATTGTGTGAATAGCGCCTATACCAGAAAAGGAAATGAATTGTCTAGATTTACATTCCAAACACATATTTTAGTCTCTTCTATTGTAAGTTATCAAGCATGCCCTCCTCAATAGCTTGGCTCGACCACGACCCTGCTGCTAAAGAAAGAACCAACCGGATTCTTTCTCTTTTCAAGGAAAGAGAAAGCCGGGACGAGTTGGGTCTCGGCTTTATCCGTGATTCCTTATCTGACTTACTGTTCCCAGGCACCAGTACAATCCATACACGGTTGCGGTACATGCTTATTGTGCCGTGGGTTTATCAGTATCTTGAAGAGCAGCGGGTTAAGTCTTCTTCTTTTGCTTCCCGAGTTTCTTCTTTGGAACGGTCACTGATTCCTGTGCTGCTTACCGGTTCTATGGGTGAGCAGGGAATAATCGGTTCTGTTGCAGGGACTTCGGTTAAGAGATTGCCCAGTTCAATTTACTGGAGTGGTCTGGGGAGCTGGGGGATACGTTTGAGTTCGGCTTCGTCGTATCAGTATGGTGCTGATGTTGATGTTTTGTATGCAGTTCGTACTCGTGCTGCTTCATTGTATAAGCGGTCCCGTGAGAATTACGATGATGTTTCTCTGGATGGGCTGGATACCTGGTGCCCGGATTTACCTGCTCCTCCTTCTGATTTTCCATCTGTTCTTGATATTCGGATGAGGCGCTCAGAGTCTTTGTTTATTCAGGGGCGTATTAAGGCGAGTCATCCTTCCAGTTTGCTTGCTCATCTTGCTTTTTCTTCTTCATTGGCTTCCTCTTTGTTTCCATGGGAGTATTCCGGTGCTTTACCTGATGTGCTTGTGTGGCAGTTGGAGCAAGCAAGGTTGTTCTCGCTGGTTATGTATGGGGCTTCTATTCTTTACAATGTAATGCTGGCTGAGCTGTCTGGCTCTCATAATCTTTCCGGGAAGATCGCTTTGTTTGAGTCTTGGGAAGCTTCTGTATTTCGTGAGATTGACTGTATTCGGAGATGGGATCTTGGTACATTCTTTGCAACCGTGCCGGGAGTGTCTGCTGCTACTATTCGATTTGTTTATGCGTGGCGAGATCTGGTTTGTTCAGATTTTTCTTTACTTTCATTGTCCTTGGCCCGGTCTCTGGTGCGGAACCGTGAGATTTTCAAGAAGGGGCGGTCACGATCACGATTCTTGAATGAGCGTGCTCTTGCTCAGTGGGGCGGTTCTTCGGGGATGTACCGGTTGAATTACAGGTGGCCAATGGTGCTGGGGTTGCTGGGTGATTTGTTTAGTGGGTTGGAGAATGCCAACTGAATACCTTATTGCTTGTATGTTTCATTGAGGAGGAATTTCCAGAATCGGTATTTTTCACTTGTTTGAGTAGTTGTTTTATCATGATAACTTTAGTAAAATACAATGTATTGGATATTCATTTGGAAATCGGATTGAGTATTGTATTCTCAGCAATGACGGAAATTTTGGGATGAAAGATCTTAATAATTCATTACACCCTGTTTGCTGATCTGTGGCTTTCTATAGAATGGAGGATTTGATTGGCTCAAAACAAACAAATGAAAGATCCTACTGTTTCTACTTCTGCTCGTGTTTTGGTACTTATCTCCGATTTGCAGATTGGCCCTCATGGGGATATTGATACCGATTCTGATGAGCATCTAACTTTCGCAGTTGAGCTTGCCGAAAACATAAAGAGTAGATATAAGGATTTGCCTGGAGGAACTCCGGTATATTCGCTATTCATGCCTGGAGATTTAGCTTCAATAGCTCTTGGTACCGAGTATAAACATATAGAGGAATTTCTCCTGGTTTTTGCTGGAATGCTTTTTATGAGACGTAGAGACATTTATCTTTGTCCTGGGAATCATGATTACGAACGACCTCCAACTGCTACATATACTGCCCTCAATTCCTCAAACAGCAGAGATTCTAGTAAGGCTAATAAGATCATTAAGGCTCGTTTCCGGAGTTATAAGGATTTTCATGACGGATTTTATATCCATGAATTGCCATATGTATCAGAATCCAATAAGGAAGATCCCAGCGATCGATGGATTAGGGCAAGAGGAAGGCTTACAAGTCGCATAAATGATTCCAGAGTGCTTGAGGAGACAATAAAACGACTAAGAATGACTAGAAGTAATACTAAGGTTGGAGACAGGAACCCAGAGAGTATTGGATATTTTCACAGAAATAAGGATTTAAAATTAGATGTGCTGTCTTATAATTCTGCATACAAGTGCGGAGAAAAGCAAAACGCAGATTATGGTTTGTTCCCAGCCAAAAGCGTTACGGATATGGTTACTGAGGATAAGTTATCTACAGAACATGTGAGAATATGTATGGGTCATCACGGTTTTGATCCGGCTGGAGAAACTGACGACTCACCCATTCGCAATCCTTATGATCTCCGAAGCTTTCTACGACAGAAGGGGTTCCGTTTTCTTTTTCATGGTCATCAGCATGAACCTGCAATTCAGCGATGGACGGATGAAAATCATGAAACAATCATTATAGGGTGCGGATCAGCTGCTGCAACAAAAGAAGAAATGCCCAAGGGAATTCCAAATACAATTACTTGCATTGTACTTGACAATACTTTTGCCACTATAGAATCGTTTCCGCTAAGAAACAAACGAATAGGACGAATGCCGGACAAGCAGTATCGCGTGGGTAGCAAAACTCATCCAATTACATCATTCAACGGTAGACGAGCTGTTAGCAAGGCCAATCATGACTTGTTATATGCTGCTAGGAAGAAAGTATACCAAACATTCATTAAGTCTGGCACACCATCAAATGACGCACTAATGAAACTATTGTCAAAAAACAAGGGTATTTCTGTGCATAGAGTATTATCAGCAAGCAGTACAGATCCTACTTATAGTAGTCAGCGTCTAGATTTTGCGCGAAAATGTTTAGATTTGGCAAAAGATAGTAAACTGGATGTTTCAGCTAGCCTCTTTGAGCCTGGACTTCATTCAGAGTATCCATTTGTTAACCTTCTAATAGTCGACGACACGGATGTAATTATAAACTTTTCGAGAGCTGATTCTGTAGAAAGCGATGCCATCTACTTTCAGGATGAAGAATTAGTTAAGCTCTTCATGCCCTTTTTCAAAGCTTATGCGAAAGAACCTCTTACAGATAGAACATATCATAGGCTATTGGCGGAAGATAAAAAGTTGGGGCCCGAGGGTTTGCCACAGGAGTTTATCAATGATTTTAAGGCAAAATTCGAGACAAAGATGCTCGCAATCAGTATTGTTGGTTCTTCGATATATGACAATCTTGCTTATCCAGCTCGGATTTATGATGTCGATGTTATTATTATAAGCGATAACATTGATGAGCAACTGGTAATTGAGATTGGGGATTGTGCATTAATGCTATGCGATAAACATTCCACCGATAGCATTACACTGCTAATGGAAAATAGAATTGGTCCATTCCGCCCTAGACCGCCTGGAAGAGATGGATCCGTTGTTGTTCAAATGCATTTTATGTTGACTGATATAGACGGCATTAATGGCTTGCCTGAATATATGATACACAGCCTAAAAGCTGCCTGCCCAGATCTTTCTTTACGCACCCTTACCAATAGCAAAGTGCTTTCTAGTATACTGTGTGGCAACGATTGGAGCTTGGATAAGTTAATTCAGTACTGCTCTCAAAGCAGATTTCCTTTCACGACCTGGGGACATAGCGGAGGCGTTTTTGGCAAAGTAAAGCTTGATTACATTCTAGTGGAACCTTGGGAGAGGTTGGAGTTTTATGGGTATGTTGCTCGAATAACTCTCCTAAATTTGCTGATAGCACTTGAGGGAAGCGACTTTTCAAATAATTACTTTGGATTTAAGGATGGGGATTTGATAGACATGGTTCATAAGTTAAGTCCCCCTGGATCGCCTATAATCGGGTTAAAGCAAATGCTTGCACAAAGACGTAACTGTAGAAATTATGGCACTTACTCAATACTGAGTGAAGAACTGGAAGACTTTAAAAAGCTACTTCTTATTTTTCTTAATTGGGCAGTTGAACAAATTAAAGAGAGTATTGCTTCTCTAGAAAAGGACTAGAATTGATTTCAGAATATCACATAAGATCCGTGTTAGAGAGATTAAATACCAGATTAGAAGGTTTGTTTGAAGAATCAATCCTATGCAACTCAGTATCAGGAGAGAAGCAACTTGTCTCATTGAGCATAATTGGGCGACCCATTTCTCAGAGACGTATTGATACTGTGATGGATATTGATACTTTGGTTATAGTTAATGGTCCAATGACCAAGAATCTTTATCATTGTGTTAGTTCTATTTTCGCTGAACTCTGCAATATGTCAGATACAGATGTTGGAATTTCATATCAAATCGCAGATGGTCCGGTGAAGCCTTTACCCCAAACAAGAATCAACCTGTTTTTTCATGTACTTCTTCATACTGTTGACAGCTACAAATCCAGTCCGCTAAAATTGGTTAAAACCTCATGGCAAAGCGAGGCACGAACTCTTCTTGGGATTCCTGTTTATCAAATTCAAACATATTTTACACTTTCTCTTACTGACATTATTAGGGGTCCACTTGGAATTCGCCACTGTTGCGATCTTATTGAGAGTACTGGCTCAGCTTACCTGATTTGGCAAAAGGCAGAAAACGAGAGACTGGATTTGTCATTCTCACCAGTATTTTTTTCAGAGCGCTGCGAAGTCGTTGAAATTTGTTTTTATGGAGTTCTTCGGGGTGCTAGCAATGCCTTGAGATGGTGGTTCAATTCTCCAAAAAGTTTTGGAATTGACTTAAGCGACATGATTACATTTTCTGATTTCTTCTTTGACTTTCAAAGTAAGAATTTGCCTATGAAGATGTGGAAGAAAAAGAGTGCATTGCGAATGGGCTCTTGGTATCCATCCGTCACCGAGACAAGCAGAATTGTATGCCAATCTCTTGTGTTTCTAAGGAACCTTGAAATCTTCATAATGGAATTTGAAAGGCGTCGAGTCAATACCAATCGTGATCAGATCAAGGGAAGTATTTATTCCGCGAAATGCCATCTCATTCAGAGTAGGCAATGCCAATGAAGAAACTGATTGTACTTAACGGCCTGCCTGGAACCGGTAAAACTACCATTGGAAAAAGGTTAAGTGAAGAATTGAATGCTCCATTTGTTAATTCAGATACTTGGAAACACGATATCGCTCGAGTTATGCTGGGTGAGGTAGATTACGCGAATGTTGTGACCAACAGCCTGCCCTATAGTGATTACCTTCGTAGAGCAATTCAAATGGAGATATACAATAACTACTTACCCATTAGAAAAAATAAAATATTGGTACTAGAGGTGTTTCTTCCTAAGTGTAAGGCGAGAAACGAGTTAATGACATTTGCCAGAGAGAACAATCTGACTCTTCTATTAATTGAGGTAGTTGCGAATGACCAATTACTGAAAAGTCGTTTGGTCAATAGGGATGGAACTTCCGATACTGGTGCCAGGTGGGAAACATATCTTAAACTAAAAGAACAATGGGAGCCTCTAGTAAATCCCTTTTGGATATTTGACACATCTTTTTCTCTTGATAAGCAGTTTATCGAATGCCTCTCTAAGCTGCATAAACTACATTTACCGTAATTGTAGTACGTAATATATACTGACAAGTGAACATCACTTCGATAAATTCATAAAGGAATGCTTCTTTCACTAGCAGAGGGATGCCACACTGGTAAGACTTCTATTTAAAGTAGCGAGTGAGGCGTTTACTTATTCATTTTCCTAGTGCGATAATGATTCATAAATCGAATGAGTACATTGTGGAGAGATTGTTAGTTGAGGAGTCACTTTGGAGAATGACGATGCTTAGTCCTGACACCCGGCGGTTGTTTACAGACTTTTTGTCTCCTCCGCTGGGAATGGTGTTTGCTTCAGGTGTAGCTGCTACTTACTCTCTTGATATTCTTACACTGCTTGCAGTGCCTCTGCAACTGGCTCTGCCTGCTGTGGGTGATTCTGAGATAACTGATGGTGTTGCTCTGCTGGATTCACTGAGGAGGGTTACAGGTAGTTTAAGGGTGTTCTGCGAAAGAGGCAGGATGCTGGTGCCTCGTGAGAACCACATTCTTTATTCAATGCTTGAAGAAGTGGTAATTGAAGTAGACCCTCCTTCGGGGGGTTCATTCCACCCTAAGGTGTGGTTACTTCGTTTTGCTGATCCCTCCGGTGATTTTCCCGATGTGTTTCGCTTGATGGTATCATCCCGGAACATCACCTCTGATAACTCATGGGATGCTGCTGTGGTGCTGGATGGAAAGCTTAGGGATTCTTCCTCCTCTTCTTCTTTACCTCTTGCTACTTTTGTTCGGTCACTGTGTGCTATGGCTCATGTTGGTGTTTCATCTGTTACTGCTTCAGTAGTTGATTCTCTTGCTTCATTGGTTGATTCCGTTGAATGGGAGTTGCCTCCGGGGTGTTTCGGATTGTTCTTTCATTTGCTCGGACCCGGCCATGGTGGGTGGATGCCTCCCTGGTCATCATCTCTTGTGGTGGTGTCTCCGTTTTTAAGTGAGTGGGCTGTTAAGTCTCTTGCTGCTACATCTGCTGCTCCATTGGCTGTTGTTTCCCGCTCTTCCGCTTTTACTTCAGTTTCCTGTGATCGTTTTGGGTCTCGACTGGTGCTGCATGAGGCTGCAGAAACTGATGAAGGTGATGATGTTTCCGGTGCTGGTGAAATAGGGCTGCATGCAAAAGTTTATGTGTACCGTGAGTGGTACAACACTCATGTGGTAGTTGGCTCTGCTAATGCTACTACGAGGGCTCTTAAAGGTATGAATATTGAGTTCGTGGTTGAGGTGGTAGGGAAAGATAAATTTCTAGGTAAGCCCGATTCTTTTGTGGCTGGTTTTGAATCCATGCTGGTTGATTATTCTGATGATACTTCTGATTTGCTTGAGGATTCTTTGGCTGATGATGTGCTTGCAGATGTGCATGTTTCGTTGCTTGGTATTCCATTGTTTTTGAAATGTGTTGCTGCTGATTCGGGTTGGCAGATGGAGCTTGGGTTCGGAGGGTCTGTTGAGTTGCCTGCAGATGTTTCATTGTCTGTATGGCTGGTAACAATGCAGGAGAACAGTGCGGTTGCCGTTGAAGAGATTGTTTTAGGTGGCAGTGTTCTTTTACCCTGTGTTGCTCCAGAGTCTTTAACAGGCTTTGTGGCGTTCTCTCTTAAGTGCGGTGCTGATGTGCTGCGGTTTGCATTGAATATTCCAGTTTCAGAAATGCCTGAAGAGCGCACTGCTTTTATTCTGCGATCTGTGATACGGCGTAGTGAAGATTTCCTGCGATACCTGATGATGCTTCTGTCAGGCTATGAATCAAATAACTTTGCTCATGGTAACTCTGATTCCTTTGCTACATTCATTCGACGATCTTCCTCCGGGGATTTAAGACTGCTTGAGAATATTGTTGCAGCTCTGGCTGCTGATCCTGCGCAATTGGTCGCAGTGGATAAGCTTGTGCTGGATCTGGAGGAGGGGGCTTCTTCTTTGGATGTTTTTCCATCCGGATTTCTGGAGTTCTGGGGATTGTTTCGGGAGATGCTTGAATCGGAGGATTTGTGAAGAATGGTTAGGGTGTTGTACTTTCTTTGTCCAGTAGATGTTTCCGGGAACTGTTGAGTGATATCAAGGCATTAGCTTTTGGTTATGAATTGACTTTGTGGAATTTTGCATGTACAATACCTATGTAGTTATGAATAAGTATATATGAAAAGTACATTGGTGAGAGATGAGCAAGACAAGAATAGAACAACTCCGAGAGATAGTCAGAGATAAGAAGCTTGTAAGAGCGCGTGAACTGGTTGCTTATGGAATACCGCGTCATTGCCTTGCTTCGCTTGTGGCCAATGGTGAAATTGAACGAATTGCAAGAGGAGTGTATGCAGCTGTAGACTGTGATGCATCGTCAAATAGAACCCTTGCAGAAGTAGCACTCAGAGTACCCAGGGGAACTGTCTGTCTGCTGTCGGCTCTGCGCTTCCACAATATCACTACTCAAATACCTTCCAGGGTCTGGATGGCAATTGATGCAAAGAGCTGGAGTCCCAGCGAGTCTGAGATTCCTCTCAGGATATTCAGATTTTCAGGAGAAGCCCTTACTGCCGGTGTAGAAGAGCATATGATTGAGCAAGTACCGGTAAAGATCTATTGTGCAGCTAAAACAGTTGCTGACTGCTTTAAATTTCGCAACAAGATTGGGCTGGATGTGGCACTGGAAGCACTTCGCGAGTCTCTTGAGGAAAGAAAATGTACAGTTGATGAGATTTGGTATTTTGCTGAGATATGCCGGATATCAAATGTTATCAGACCGTATCTTGAGGCAACGGTATGAGCAGTAGAATACCTGCTGATCTTGCAGCATCTGTTCGGCAGAAACTTCTTAACTACGCGAGGAAGAAAAAAGAGGATTTCAATTTTGTCATAACCAGATACGCACAGGAAAGATTGCTGTACAGGCTTAGTAAGTCAGAGTATGCTGATGATTTCGTGCTTAAGGGTGGGCTTATGCTTCTTGTGTGGGAAGAGAATCCTTATCGGCCAACACGAGACATGGATTTACTCGGATATGGAGAGAGTTCATCCAGCAGGATGATTGAAGTGTTCAAGTCTATTTGCAGTATGGAATTTCCTGATGCGCTGGTATTTGACATAGATTCAGTGGAAGCCAAAGATATCAGAGGGCAGCAGGAATACAATGGGATCAGGATTAAACTGAAGGCTTTTCTTCAAAAAGCACTTATTCCTCTGCAGATTGACATTGGGTTTGGTGACACCATTTTCCCCAGGTCAGAATTTAATAAATTTCCCACAATCCTTAATATGCCTTCACCTTTCCTGCACACATACTCAAGATACTCATTCGTTGCTGAGAAGTATGAAGCAATGGTTAAACTCGGTATTGCCAATAGTCGGATGAAAGACTTCAGTGATATCTGGATGATGAGTAAGATCTACAGCTTTGACGGAATAGCAACTTCAAAAGCAATAAGAGCAACTTTTGAAAGGCGTAATACTGAGATACCGCATTCTTTGCCGGTAGCTCTTACGAATGCTTTCGCAAATGATTCATTTAAGAATACCCAGTGGTTGGCATTTCTTAAACGCTCCAGATTAATAACATCGCCTGATACCCTGGAGAATCTGGTAATTTTCATTAGAGGTTTTTTAATGGAACCAACGCTGAGTTGTCATAGTAAACTTCCGTTCAACAAAGAGTGGCTTCCAGGTGGACCATGGATAAGCAAGTAGGACTCAGATTTTTCTGCAGTTTTCCTGCTCTATTGGAATGCAATGAATGAGCATTGTTGTCACTGACTGCGCTGACTGCGGTGACTGCAAGTTAATGCAAACAGAGATGGATGTGTGATGAAAGATTCAGCTGCCGTACTTGCATCTCTTAAGCCTTTCCAGAGGCGCACTGTAGAGTATGTGTACAGGCGGATGTATGAAGATGCTGATCCTGCGATGAAGTTCCTGATTGCAGATGAGGTTGGTCTGGGTAAGACGCTTGTTGCAAAGGGAATTATTGCCCTGGCAATTGAGAAGATGCAGCGGGATGGGAAAATTGACAGGATAGATGTGGTGTATGTCTGCTCCAATGCAGCCATTGCCAGGCAGAATATCAATCGTTTGAATGTTACAGGTGAGAAAGACTATGCGATGGCTTCACGGCTTACGCTGCTGCCTTACCATCTGAAGAAACTTAATTCCAGAAAAGTCAACTTTGTGAGTCTCACTCCGGGAACATCATTGGAAGCGAGTAAGGGTGCTGGTACCTGGGAGGAAAGCAAAGAAGCCTGTAGTTGAGGGCGTCCCGAGCGTTAGCACGGAAAGGGTATTGATCTACCGTATGCTCAGGTCTGTTTTTTCCTCTGTCGGGTTCAGGAAAATGCTCAGATGCTATGTTTCCATTCCTCACTGGAAGGAATACTGCAGGAATTTCGGCAAAAAGTACGATTTGGATACTGCTATTGAGTTCAGGGAAGTGGTGCTGGGTGATCCGGATTTGTGCAGACGAATTGATTTATGCAGTGCCGGTTATCTGTATGTGAGAATTAATCATGAAGAATCTCTTGTTTGTATGCGCAACGGTGTTGTTGCAGAACTGCGGCAGAAACTTGCAAGGGTATGCATCAGCAAGCTGGAACCCGATCTGGTAATTCTGGATGAATTTCAAAGGTTTAAGAAACTACTGCACGGGGAAGACGAAGCGGCTTTTCTGGCAAAGAGTTTGATGGAGTTTGTTGATCCCGATTCAGGAACCCAGGCCCGGGTGCTGATGCTGTCTGCAACTCCTTACAAAATGTACACACTTTCAAATGAAGATGAGAACCACTACTCGGATTTCATTGAGACTTTAAGCTTTTTGTTCGATTCACCGGAGAAGCTGGAAGAAGTTAAACTTAATCTTGAAGCTTACCGTAATGCACTGGTTGGTGGTCATGGTGATTCGGATATGAGCGTTCAGGAATCGCTGCGAAGCTTACTTATGTCTGTAATGGTAAGAACGGAAAGAGTAGGGTTTACCAGTGACAGGAATTCCATGCTTGTAGAGGTGCCTGTTGCTGCTGTAAGCAGGCTGTTGGTACAGCAAGGCTTGCTGCTGCTTTATCGGCGGGTAATGTGATTGAATACTGGAAGTCAGCCCCTTATCTGTTGAATTTTATGAAGGGGTATGTTTTAAAAAAGAACTTTGAGAAGATGATGGAGAATCCAACGGAGGGTTCCCTTGATGCTCTACGTAAGTATCTACCTTGCCTTATTGCTGAAGAATCCATTCGAGATTTTTTACCGCTTGAGCCGGGAAATCCCAGATTGCGTCGTCTGATTGATACGACTGTAGATCATGGGCAGTGGAAACTGCTTTGGATGCCTCCTTCACTGCCGTACTACAAGTCAAGTGAAGTTTTTTCTTTTGATGAGTCTCCAACGAAAAGCCTGGTGTTTTCCGCATGGAATGTTGTTCCGGATGCTATTGCATCCATCTGTTCCTATGAATCCGAGCGTCGAATGGTGCGTTCTTCCAACAAAGTAGTGGAGTATTCCGAACTGCACAGAGCAGTGCGTCAGTTTCTTCGGTTTCCAGTGGTGGATAGTAAGCCTGCAGGTATGTCTTCATTGATACTGCATTATCCCAGTCCTTCACTGGCTGCTTCTGTTGATCCCTTTCAGATGGCTCTTGATTGGAGGAAGGATGGTTTACCTGAAGCGGGTGATGTGCTTGGCCTGATCCGAGAGAAACTTGCCTCTGTTATTGAGAGGCTTGGCGTTTACGCTGAAGATTCCGTTCGCCACGATTTAAGCTGGCACTGGGCAGTGTTTGCTAAGATGGATATGGATACCGGGTTCAAGGAGAAACTTTTTCGCTGGTGTTCGTTGAAGCGGGGAGGCTGGAAAGAGATTGGTACAGGTTCCGGCAGGGATGGTGAAGGTTTCCCCGAGCATGTGGATCTATTCGCAAGCGCATTCTCGTCTGATTTTACACTTGGTTCAATGCCTGCTGATCTGCTTGAGATTGTTTCAGAGATTGTTCTGGGCAGCCCGACAATCTGCGCTGCGAGAGCACTGCATAGAATAGCACCTTCTCTGTCCTGGGATGATCCAGCACTTCTGAGTGCAGCTGCAACTGTGGCAAACGGGTTCAGATCCCTTTTTAACAATCCGGATTCTCAGCTGTTGATAAGACACCTGCATGGTCAGGATATTCCTCTGTGGCGAGCTACACTGCATTATGCTATCGATGGTAATCTGCAGGCTGTGCTTGATGAGTATGCACATGTACTTAAAGAATCTCTTGGGCTGTTTGATCATGCCGATTCAGAGGTTGTTAAAACTGTTGCAGCGAGTATGCATGATTCTCTTTCTCTGAGAATGTCCAGCATCGCAGTGGATCAACTGGGTATTAATGGTGGGAAAGTAACAAAGGACTCTTTCAGAATGCGGTGCCGGTTTGCACTGAGGTTTGCTGATCTTGTAGGTGAAAAGGATAGTGATATAGTCAGAGCCGGGACGGTTCGCGAAGCGTTTAACTCACCATTCCGCCCCTTTGTACTTGCAAGTACATCCATAGGGCAGGAGGGGCTGGATTTCCATACTTACTGTCACGAGATCTGGCACTGGAATTTTGAAGATGGACCAAACCCAAGCAAGGTAAGAAGGGTGATCCCGATGCTTCCATTCAGCCGGGAACAATCCGTGCTGGAAAGGCTGAAGAAGAGCCTGGCGCTGTATAGGTTGGCCTTCGGCCAGCCCCGCCAGGAAGAACTGCTTGAGATCCTTGGTGGGAGTGAGCCCGAGTACGAGAATTTTAAGATTTCACTGCAACCATAACTGGATTCAGCCAAGCGACATTATAGGAGGAATGTAGTGGATTTGGTTTGTTTGCATGTTTGGAGAATTTATGATTGTCTCTGGTGCTTTTTACCATGGATAAATGTAGAAACTATTGTTACAAGTGTGGTTCCCCACGCTACTGTAGCAGGTATCTGATAGCCTTTCGTGATACTAAAAACTCCAGCACCTGCAAAAGTCATAGCGATAATGAGGGCGAATATTTGACCCCTTTTGCTTTGTTATTCTCTACTTGGTGCTACAATATTTTCAAGATCAATTCTGTGATCCAATTGCTTTTCCGCCATTTGCATTATTCGATCCGCACCGTTTGGTATTATACTGTTGTAAGCTGCAAGCGCTTCAGGGTCTGGTAACGGTCCAGAGTGAAATCTTTGAAATACAGATAGAACCTTTACCCTCTCTTCTGGAACAGAAATAATTTCCTCTAAGAGGGCTTCAACATTATCCGGATCAAAATCAGTCGCTTTTGCAGAGACGGTATCATTTTGTTTTCTTGGTTTTGCGACGGCATTTTTATGCTTCTTAGGCATTCAGAGACAATTCGCGTCGAAATTTAGTAATAGCAGAAAGAATATCCTTGCCAACCATTCGCCAGTCAGACTCAATAGCTCGTTCGTCTGCAAGAATTCCATTTTCAGAATAATTGTATTCAAAATAAGAGCCTTGCGTGGAAGCTACTGAACCCATACCTGTAAGAAAATCGGTTTCAGGAATTAAGAAGTCAGTTCTTAGTTTTGGCTCCATGTTGTCCTCACTTTTTTTAGAGACATTCGCTAAAGTGCAATATATGCACACACCCGAGCACGAGCAAACACTGCCACCTCTCTATGGGAAATACACCATGCTGGCTCAATTGTTCCATCAACCAAATATTTACTAATCAAACATTTAGCTTATGGAATTTCCTATTTCATAAAATGTGGCTTAATTTTTAAGTAACGAGTGTCAGTTCGTATCCCTCCGAAGATCCGGAGACTATGCTACAAAGGAAACTGACTATAGCACATACTTTAACCGGGAAGCTAATTACCCGATGAGTAACTGCATAAGATAATGGCAATTCAATAGTTGTCCGTTTAATAGGGTTTGGCATCAGCATTGTATCATACTATGATACAATCATGAATAAGATGATGATCGAACTTGTAAAAAAGATGGCCTTGGTTAAGCAATCGATTGACAGGGGCGGTCATATGCATCCGGGAACTCTCTCTGTTCAAAAAGCAATATAGCCAATAACTTTACAGCGTCCCGAAAGCAACAGAGCCAGTAACTGAGGGCGTTCCGAGCGTTAGCACGGAGACCTCCGGTAGTTCACACAAGGAGTGATATCGGGCACCGGTCTCAGAAATCCGGTTACCATGTTACCCAAATACCATTCTTTGCGTGTCCCTCGGTTGGGACATTCCTCACTTGAATTTTTATTTGTAGTTTTTGTCTTAGTCTTTTGGGGAATCGTGTGGGTGCTCTCTCTTTTTGGTATGCTCTGACTGCTATGTATAAAGTGTGCATTTCCAGAAATTGAGAAGGGAGTATTGATAGGGATCCATTTCGGTAAGAACCAATGTTGAGTTGTCATAGTGAACTTCCATTCAACAAAGAGTGACTTCCCTGTGAACCATGGATAAATATGTATGATTAGGATTCATTTACTGTTTTCAGGTAATGAAAAGTTGGGAAACAATAGTTTATAAAGGCTGAAGCCGCCTCTCTCATAAGGAAACGGCTTCGTTACTCCTTCTACACATGGCAGACGAGCGGTTGGTAAATTAGTAGTCTGTTTAATGAATGTCAATATCAGTGGTTGGGATCATTCATCTATCCGACTTTTTCGTGATTTCTGATTGGTGCAGTTTGACCATTATATTTGGTGTATGAAAAAAACTATTCTGTATAAGAGACACAAGGTGCTGCTTGCCCTGCTTGATACTTTCGGCGGGGATTTGAATGCTGTTGATTTTATGAAGTATTTGCTGCTTTTGAGTATTGGGAAAGCAGACGCTTACTATGCTTTTGTGCCTTACAAGTTCGGCGGGTTTTCCTATCAGGCTTATGCAGATAAGCGTTCGCTGATACGCAAGGGGTTACTTGAAGATTGTGAGGCCTGGAAACTGACTTCATTAGGCAGGAATACTCTGGGGCACATTGATTTGTCTTACTTTCAGGACTGCAATGCATTGCATAAGCGTTACGGGCATCTTAGCGGCGATGAACTGGTTAGATTGACTTACACTACTTATCCCTTCTATGCATTGAATAGCGAGATAGCATCCAGTGTGCTTTCAAATTCAGAACTTGCCGTGATTGAGAAAGCAAGACCGGTTTCTGTGGGAGCGGGACTTTTCTCAATTGCTTACGAAGGTGTTTCACTGGATGAATATCTGGTTAAGATGTTCAGAGCAGGTGTGGAAGTACTTGTTGATGTGCGGAAAAACGCATTCAGCATGAAATATGGATTTTCAAAGAAAACTCTTCAGAATGCAGCAGAGAATCTTGGAATTAAGTATTTGCATATCCCGTCTCTGGGCATTGATAACTCTATGAGAAAAGAACTGAATTCTCAGGCCGATTACGATGAATTGTTTGATGATTACAAAAAAAACATTCTTAGATATAGAGATTCAGAGCTTGATTCCCTGGTGAAAATGGTTAATAATGGGCGTAGAATCGCATTGACCTGTTACGAAGCCAACCCATCACAGTGCCATCGAACCATTGTAGTGAAGCAGTTAAGCAAGCTGACAGGAATTGAGGTTCAGAACCTGTGAGTAAAGAGAGAGTGTTGATAACTGTAAAAACCTATCCAACTCTCTCGACTAAATACGGTGAACTTGTTTGCACTGCCGGTATTCGTGAGTCAACCGGTGAATGGATAAGAATATATCCTATTCCATACCGTAGATTTAATAGAGACTTGCATTTCAAAAAGTACCAATGGGTAAATATTCAGCTAAAAAAGAATCCGGGCGATCCGAGGTCTGAAAGCTACAGACCTGTAAATCTTTTCGACATTGAGTTGCAGGAGGTTATTCCTACAGGTAAGAACGAATGGAATAAGCGTAAAGAGTTTGTTCTAAACCCTGATTATCTCTATACCTCCCTGGATGATCTTTTGTTGGATACAAAAATGCACAACCGATCAATTGCTGTTTTCAAACCGGCAAAGTATATCAGGTTTTCAATCGAATCTACCTCGAATGAGTGGGATCCCAGGAAGCTGGAAGCGTGTAAAGCAATATTGAATCAGCCGGGTTTCTTCGATGAAGATCTTATCAGGCAAACAAAACCTGTTGATAAGATTCCTTACAAGTTCAAAATCAAATTTGCAGATGAAACCGGTCGGGAATCTGAAATGATGGTTGAAGACTGGGAGATCGGCAGTCTTTATCGAAATTGTACAGGCAAAACCGGTGATGAAGATAAGGCCTGCAGAGATGTAAGATTCAAGATCGAGACATTGATGAATGACAGGGATCTGTATCTTATTCTGGGGACAACTGCTGCGTGGCATTACATTGCTCCAAACCCCTATCTCATCATCGGGCTGTTTTATCCTCCATTTTCTCCATCTCCTTCAGCACAAATGAGTCTGGAGTTCTAATGATGAATCTTTCGATAAATGATTTATATCTTTGCTGTATCTCTGGATATGCAGTTACTGCTGAGTTGTTTGTCTGGTCAGTGGTTTGTAAAGAAATTACAGGCAGAGAATAGTATTCATGCATATTGTTCTGCAGGAATGGAAGAAGCAGGAGTTTTCCAGGGCTGAGTTTGATTCCTATGCTGATGAGATTCACAGAGAGTACTCTCTTTATGTTGATATTACTTCACCTTCATTCGGTACCGAGTGGATGCTGCAGGCCAAAGGGTATGTGGGGTATCTGCCGTTTTCCGGTGGAGTAATAGAGATCCGACCGAAAGTATCTGTTGCCAATCTGTTTGGAATGCTTGATGTGGCTTATGGTCTGAAGAGCTTTCACATTCTAAAAGGGCTTACTGATACTTCATCCCTTGCAGATTTCTATTCCCGGCTTGCGTCTATTCTCGGTCGTCGGGTGCTGGCAAGAAGTAGAAAGGGTCTTTACCGTACTTACCGCAGTGAATGCAGTTCACTGGCTTTTGTGCGAGGAAGAATTGATGTGCGGGAATCTTTGCGTGCACCACTTGATCCGGCTCTTGTATGCAGGTATGAGGATCACACCACAGATGTCGAGGAGAACCAGTTGATATTGTGGACTCTTGCAACGATTCTTCGGTCAGGGCTTTGCAGGGGTGAGTACCTGTCTACAGTGCGACATGCATACAGAATTCTAAGCAGGTTTACTTCCCTGCAGCATTTCTCACACACAGACTGTATGGGCAGACTCTACAACAGACTGAATGATGACTATGAGTCAATGCACGGGCTGTGCAGGTTCTTCCTGGAAAGAACAGGTCCGTGCCAGGGGGTTAGCAACAGAAGGATGCTTCCTTTTGTAATAAGCATGCATCAGTTGTTTGAAGAGTTTGTTGCAAAGTGGCTTGGTGCCCGAATAAGGAGCGACGGCAGGTATGTACTGCGCACCCAGAAATCTCTGGATGCCGGTTCATATAACATCAAGCCGGATATGGTAATTGAAGACAGGGAGACCGGTCAGCCATTACTGGTTGCTGACACGAAGTACAAAATCGGGAAGAAGGTGTCTCCGGAAGATGTTAACCAGGTACTGGCATATTCCATCAAGCTGGGTTGCTCTGAAGCTGTGCTGATATACCCATTTGTTACAGAGAACCCATACAGTCACGACTGGAGCGGAACAAATGTAAGGTGTATGGAATTTGACCTTAACCGAAGCATTGAAGAGGGGGGAGAAGTTCTTCTTCTTGAACTCCTGAATTTATGTATGCAAACCAATGAAAAATGGGTGCGGGAAGCAGTGATTCTGTAGCCTTTGTGCATCTTCAATATGAACTAAATATCCAAATCAATAACTGCATAAGATAATGGCAATTCATTAGTTGTCCGTTTATTGGGGCTTGACATTAGTATTGTATCATATTATGATACAATCATGAATCAGACGATGATCGAACTTGAAGAAAAGATGGCCCTGGTTAAGCAATCGATTGCCAGGGTCGGTCACATGCACCCCGGAACTCTCTCTGTTCAAAAGAGGTCAGGTGGTGGTAATTACCATCAGCTCAGCTTTACCCACGCAGGTAAAGGGCACACCCTTTATGTGCGGCCTGAAAATGTTGATGAGGTATCGGAGGCAGTGGCCAACTACCGGAAATTCCGGGAACTCACCAATTGTTGGATCGAGTTGGAAATAGCGTTCGCGAAATGCAGACGGGAGGAAAGCAACAGAGCCAGTAACTGAGGGCGTCCCGGGCGTTAGCACGGAGACCTCCGGTAGTTCACACAAGATGTGATACCGGGCACCGGTCTCAGAAATCCGGTTACTATGTTACCGAAATATCATTCTTTGCGTGTTCCCAGATTGGGACACTCCTCGCTTGAATTCACTTTTGCTGTTATTGCCTCAGTCTTCTGGGGTGTGGTGTGGATAATTATGCTGCTGTGGTATGCTCTGACTGCGTTGTTGCGGGTGATTCATTGCAGGAGATAGATTACATATATCCGCTAAAACGTTTGTGTTACAACAGGTTAAAGCTCACAAACCTGGTAGAGAGAAGCCAACAAAGAAACGAAATGATTCTTTCTTAACTATCGATCATAAAATTGTGAGACTCTTTTACCACATCTTCTCGCAGGATCTCTTCACTATTTCTATAAACTACAAGTGTACCAGGGGGTTGCAAGCCATCTGTGAGGTAGTGAGCATCGCACCTGTAAGAATATTCATCGTTCGTGAATACGTAATGGTGATTTCCACCTGTACCGTCGAGAACCATGATTCCACCATAAAGTACCAGATCAGGTTCATCAGATTGAGTTGAGCCGACAGGCCACACTGAGTATCTGTAGCTGTTGTTTCCCATGTCATCAATTCTTATAAAGTAGTTTGTAGTTTCCCAGAGAAATCTTAACTCTGAAAATTGAGAGATACTGCTGTGAAGACGATAAGCAGGTGCCGAGAATGCATTTCCAGCAACAAGAAGGATCAGCGCAGCAAAGATAACTGCAGAATTCTTATGTCCCATAGTTTAATTCCCCTCTAATTTGAAGCCGATAATTGTGGCCGATTTGTAAACGATTATCAAATATATGAAATAGCATCTGGCAGTCGAGGCTGTTCCTTTTCTCTATATTGCAATACCAGTGAAAAATTAATTATGAAATGATGTTTTACAGAACACCGGGGTATTCAGTAAGAGAGTATGCAAACTGATGGATTCAGATGTTCATATTTTGCATTATTGTGCGGAAGGAGGGATAGATGATGCTGTATTTTCTGATCCTTGGTCTGATTGGAAGGTTTCAAATATCGGATAGCTGTTTTGAGGATGTATCTCTTTATGAATCAAGGCCATCTTTTTTGTGGGAAGATAGTTGTTCACACATTGTGGATGCCTGTATATCCTCGGACAGGCTGCTTTTGCTTTACAACAAGGCACCCTTTTCCGAGTACTCGGGGATTTCCTGTTACTCTCTTTCAGATGGTATTCTCCAGTGGGAGCTTGATTCGCTGAAGACCGAGAAATATCCAATATATGCAACGGTTGATCGAGGAAGAATGTATGTCCAGGCACATCACCCCGACAGCCTTACGCAAAGGGAAAGTTCCGAGTTCTTTGACTGGCATTACAATTTTAGTCAGAGAGCGGAACATGCGGGTTCATCACAGTATCTGTTGAGATGCTATGACATTGTATCTGGTGAGCTAATCTCTGAGTTTCCTTCAGGGGCGTTACCTGCTTTAGCTCCGCCGCTAATTGTCGATGACAGGATAGTGCTGCTTTGTCCAAATCAGATTTGTTGCTTTAATTCTACTGATGTTGAACAACAATGGGCATTGGAACTGAATAAACCACCTATCCATGTTGCTGGATACTATGCAGTTGACACACGTGCCGAGAGATACTCAGGGAGCGTATTGCTTCATGAAGGAGTGTTGTACATAGGGCTTAAATATCCCAAAAGATCTTCTGGAAACGATGATCTCATGAACCTGTTCGCTGTTTCCTTCGACAGTGGGAGAATCCTCTGGAAAGCCTTTCAGGAAAGCGGGGTTTACAGGGGTCCGGATGTACATGAAAATGCGCTTTTTATTTATTCCTACGCAACAGTCTGCAAGCTCAATATGAACAGCGGAGAGATGATCTGGGAGAGAGAATACGGAGAAGGGAGGAGTACGAATCTGTGGCAGCATCCGGCACTGTGGATTATTCACGCAGAAGGTCGACCGCTCGCTTTCTATCATGATTGGATGCTTATTCCATGTGACGGAGGTGGATTCAGTGACTCTCTTGACTTTGTGGGAATTGAGAATGGCTTTTCCGATCACTCCCTGCCGGTGGCACAGATGTACAGGGGTATACATATGCTAGATGAAGAGGAGTCAGGAAACCAGTTTCTGTTGTCTACACAAAACATTGACAGGGATTCATACCTTTCCCTTAGAAATCTTCCAGAGGGCGAAATACTCTGGAAGTATCGCCTTAATTCGATTCGGTCTGTATCAGGGGAAGGTTATGTATGTGCCTTGAATCGGAGTTCATTTATGGTGTTTCGCTGAAGGTGACAATTCTTATGGCGTGCAGATCGTTGTAGATCACTCTGTTTCCAGAGGGAGCAATTCGCGCAGGGCTCTGAGTTGTAGAGAAAAGATCGGTGGATGTGGAGATGCGGTTTCCTGAATAAAGACCTGTAAATGATGGGAACTCATCGCCGAAAAAGGTCTCACTCATCCAAATCGTTTTACCTGTCATATTCACAAGAATGTATTGGAATGACTCATATCCCGCGACCTTCAGAAAAAGCACAGAGCCGGTGTCGGAGATGCCTTTAGTTCCTAATCCGGTAAAAGAAGAGGGTGTTTGTATTGTGTCATTGTACAGAGTCATTCTATTGGCTAGAAGTGTGAATCCTGCAGAAATTCCCAACGAATTCCCATTCTGATTGTTTCTGTTAATCCTGCACCAGAATGACCCGTTTGGGCTGGTGTACTCGATGGGATTTGTACCGATTGACTCATTTTCATACAGAATTTCACCACTCTCCAGATCGAAAGCAGTAATCTCATAGACATTTTCTCTCTGGCTGTTTCGGTAAACTGAGTTGCAGAATCCGATATGATCCTGATCAGGTCTGTGGAGGGAAACGCTGTTGCGTCCTGTATCAAGAACCCATACAGGTCTCAGGTGGAGATCAAGTTTGTCAATAGTTGAACCTCTGCCGCTATGATCCCTTACAAGAAGCAGATTCTCTCCGTCTCTTGTAAGAAAGAGCTCATCAGTTCTGTTAATTGAGTCTGTATGGAACCAGATATTTCCAGTGATGTCACGGCATTCAGCATACTCGGATGTAACAATCAGAAGAGTTCTGCCTGATATCTGAATTTCAGAGGGATACATGTCCATCATTCCAAACTCCAGCACTGAACCATTGCCTGTATTCAGGTCCATGAAAACTGCTGGCGCAATGAGGTTTCTATCCGGAAGACCGATCACAAGTGCTGTGTTTCCCTGTGCGTCGCAAATGAACCGGAAAGGGTCATCAGTCGGGATTCCGAACCTTCGTTCGCGGGTTACTCCATCTGTATCAACAGTCACCTTGACGATCTCGTTAAGGTATAGAAGAATGGCAAAGGCATCATTGTTCTCTGAAAAACCATAGCTGTTCTCAATTATTCTCATTGTATGGATGCTGTCTCTTGAAATGCCCAGGGATAAGACATCTATCTCTATGACATCCGCGGTATATGAGGAATTTAAATACTCAGAGGAAATCTCCGGTGACCTGCTCCAGGCTCCAGAAAGGCTTATTGAAGCCGTTACCATGACAATTGACAGTGCCACAAAAGTAAAAATCATAATACTTCACGTGTTTTACGGATATCTACAAAAATGAGGTACTTGCCGGAAGGAACGACAGCGAGTTCTCCGTCAGGTGAGACGGTACCTGTATATTCCGGATTAAAGCGAGTGGACAGGGTTGGGATTCTCCATATAAGACTCCCTGCACTGTCTGTGAGAAGAAATTCTGACCCGATCTGTCTGGAACCTCTTCGACACAAAGAATGGCCCAGGTTGCTGATGGATACAACAGCTTGGGATTGAGAGTATGGTTCCCTGGATGAATAAATTCTTTCAGAAGTGTTCCAGTCCCATAACTCGTGAACTTTGTATCCCGGCATTGTGTTGTCGAAGAGTGTTACACCAAGCAGTTGAAAGTTGTGAGATGCGCAGATATTGCTGGTTCTAAGACCAGGTCTGTATATACATTCACCGGAAAGACAATCTATACGGGCAATCCCTGCCATTTCAAGCGGTTTCCATATCACTGCGCTTTCCGGGTCATGAGGGCTCCATCTTGTTACGTTTGTTTGTATCGGTACTGGTATGGTGCAGAAGTTGAGTACATCACCGAGAGTATTCACGGTGATGCAGTAGTTAAGTGAACCGTCTGTAAACACTGCAGAGAGGGCTGTCTGATCAAGGGATAGAAACTGATCAGTATAGAAAAATGCTTCCAATCCAAGATCTTCAAGCGGACGGCAGCAAATCACTGAACCGTTTCGATGGAAGGAACGGTAATATGAATTGTCCAACCTGAATACCTGTCCCGAGGATGTAACATGGAACTTGCCCCGGAGAGGTATTCTTTCTGCTGAGATAACCATGCAGCCACCATAGGAATTATGCATCATGGATTCATCAATTTCAGGTGTGGGATCGAATACTGTGGATTCCCCGTTTTCCAGGGATATCACTGCTATATCTCCGCTTACTGCATACTGACCGAAGAGATCCCAGACGAGAAGATACTTGAGGTTGGAATCTGTTCTGTAGTGAAAGGTGGGAAACGGGTATTCTATTACGATCTCACTTCCGGACTCATCTATCAATACAGCGTTCTCACAATAGACCAGCAGAATTCTGGGATCTCCTGAATTGGTGTATATGACCTCTATTCCCAGAAGTCCCCAGTCTTCCAGAGTGTTATTGCCCCATTCCGTCATGTCTATGAAGTTATACCTGGTTTGGATACCTTCAGCTGTGTATTCATTTCCTGAGCCCGTACTCAAATCGCAGGTAACACTAATGGTTGACCCGGACTCCGGTGCATCCAACTGAACTGCCGGAGCAGGGAATACAGAAATAGTGAAAGATTCCGCCCGCCCGGGAAGGGCAGCAACAACTGTACTGTCGTTGAGTTTCCAGCCGGGAACAGGTTGATTCTGAGACCAGATCTGGCTGTGATCCACATCAAGTTCCCGCCAGTTATCAATTACTATTTCAACGGTGTCCCGATATGTTTCTCCGTTTCTTTTCTGATCAAGGCTGAAGAAATAGGATCCACTTCCAAACAAAGTCACATCAGCATGAACCGTATCTCCCGGCAATGGAATGACATGGAAGCTGTACTCACCCATGCCCACCATAGATGACCTCAGCAGACCTCTGTCTACAGGTATATCGTTGATAAGGTAATTACCCTCTGTGCCAGTCATGGTTCCCAACGCTGTACCAACCACCATTACTGTCGCACCGACTAGAGGATTACCATCGTAATCAAGTACATTACCGCTTATAGAGTACAGGCTGTCTGTCTGCTCTGCAGGAGGACCAACAAGAATTGCTGTGAATAAATAGAATAAAATCATCTATGATAATAACCTTAATTGTCAATTATGGCAATGTTTCTGAGTATGGATGACGAAAGATCCATATCACAGATTATGCAATAGAAATTAGCATAGGATCCATTTCCCAAATAAGTAGGCAATCCGGCGAATTCATAAGTGTCTTTGATCAGGTCTACAAAGCGCATTATGTCTGATATTTTATCCCTTTGATTAACTGCGCAGCGAATGGATTGCATATTGGAACATCTTGAAATAGAGAAACTCATTGACATTTGTCGTGCGAATGTCTTGCAGAAGCAGCACTCAGAGTACCCAGGGGAACTGTCTGTCTGCTGTCGGCTTTGCGCTTCCACAATATCACTACTCAAATACCTTCCAGGGTCTGGATGGCAATTGATGCAAAGAGCTGGAGTCCCAGCGAGTCTGAGATTCCTCTCAGGATATTCAGATTTTCAGGAAAAGCCCTTACTGCCAGCGTAGAAGAGCATATGATTGAGCAAGTACCGGTAAAGATCTATTGTGCAGCTAAGACAGTTGCTGACTGCTTTAAATTTCGCAACAAGATTGGGCTGGATGTAGCACTGGAAGCACTCCGCGAATCACTGCAGGGAAGAAAATGTACCGTAGATGCAATCTGGAAACATGCAAAGATATGCCGGGTATCAAATGTTATCCGTCCATATCTTGAGGCGATGACATGTATTGAACTGGCCTCCATGATAAATTCTGATTTAACACGATATTCCGAGAAGTAATCCGGGAGAGGATATATAGAAAGAAGATGTATTCCACAGGTGGGCAATAAGATTGCCTGGACATGGCTTTGAACTGCCTGTTTCCCCTTTGTGGAGCGGTGTTGTATATTTTTAATAGGCTGTGTTGAAGGTATGGTCGCCAGGTTAGTAAAGAATGGAGAAGTTAATGCCTGAAGCATACTCGAACAAAAAAATAGTCCAGGAATTGAAGAAAGAATTTGCCGACGAAGTGAAGAGTGTCAGGATTGAAATGAAGCACTCACATGAAGTGGGGCTCTTCTTGCAGAAACTCGACTCTGCCCATGAATCTGCTTCCAAGAGTGAACTGGTATTCAAATGCACGATCATGTAGGAATTTCTCCCACTTCAGCATCTGTCATTAGTATATCAAAACCTTTTTCCTGTTTTCAATATGTTGAGGAACATCATTGTGGAAGTTCTGAGGTGGGAAGGTGTTTTTCCCTTGCCCGGCCGCATGGAGCCCGTACGCTCTTTTGGGATACAAAAAAGCATATCCGGAAGGTGGCTGGGTGGATGAATAAACTGAGCGCAACCCATAGGTTGACATGAGTAATGTAAAGCTGTTAGATATTGATTGCATCTGCAAAGGGATGTTCAGATACAGAACAATGAAAGCACTCTCTATTCAGAAACAGAATGATGCAATGAAAGAGGCATACAGACGGAGAACTGTCTTTCTGAAATTACTGAAAGAGGATAAGAATGACTGAAAAGAAAGATTCCAGACTTGAGGCAGATCCCCTTTTTCTTGTTGATTACATGAAGGCTACGCTTACAAGTGACATTTTTACTGTTATGGAGGAAGAGTCTATTTCCAAAACCGAACTTGCAAAAAGACTGGGAAAATCCAGGCAGTATGTAAGCCGTATTCTTAATGAAACTGCAAACTTCACACTCGATTCTGTGGCAAAAATTGCCGCCGCTCTGCAGAAGGATATTGTGCTCAGGCTAATGAACTATGAGGATGAAGTTGTGATCAAACCCTTCATCAAGCAGGATGAGTATTGGTTCCACACCACCCAGGAGTATGACACAGCCCCCAGGAGTATCACAGAGGACTCTTTAAAAGACATTTTCTATGAGGAATCACTTCAGCAGAAAACTTGTGTAATTGCGGAAGATTCTATCTCATACATGGCTGAAGAAGGTGCCTGATGGAGCCTGCTGTAAATCTGCACAGTTTTGTTATCATGAGGTCTAACATTGAAATGCTTCCTCCTGATGAAGAGACACTGAAGTCTGCTGTAGATGGTAAAGTACAGCTCAAGTACAATTCGGCAATTACATATTCAGTTGCTAAAAACCAGGATGATAAGTACAATTACAAACTTACACTTGGAGTCAAGGTAGTTCCTGAAGGATTTGGTTGGAGCATTGATGTGGAAATTGTCGGTATCTTCTCCTTTTCCAAAGGAACCAGTATCTCTGACATGGAAGGTATCGTTCGAGTGAATGGTTGCACAATTCTGTATGGTCTTCTCAGGGGCCATCTTGCGTCTGTAACAGGGGCATTCCCCTCCGGTCCCTATGTACTTCCTACTGTGAATATGCTGGAAGTTGTAAAGAGAATTGAGGAATCCAGGAACTGAATGAGCAAGTGGTAATGAACCAGACTGGGAGTAAGCTGGGATGAGTTGGATCTCCAGAAGTATCTGTACGCACAGTACAAGAGTGAGGTAACCCCAGACGAATAGATGAAATGCGGTAACCAACCCGCGGATATCAGTATGATCAGACCGTCGATTGACTGACACCAGATTTCTTCACTGGGACATAGTGCTGAGATAGCGTTGAATGAAATATGAGAAAAAACCTGCTGGGTACCAGTTTCATAGATTGCATCCATGGCTCTTCCTACAGCAGCATCATTGAATAACTCATGATCAATATCACGCCCGAACAATACTGCCGTGCTAACGCTCGGGACGCTCCCAGTTACTGGCTGTTTTGCTTTCACAGTTCTGCTCTTTGATGAAATCTTTCATCATGTAGAGCGGACTCCTCCCCGAAAGAGTGTCCAGAACCAATGCTTGAACCATTGTTCCGATATCAACTTTTCTTTTACCAGGCACTGCCTGTTTCACTGTTTCATTTATTCGTTCAGGAGTTTGAAGATTGTATTCTATAACCGCCCAGTTAAAGCGTGTTATGGCATCTGACCTGTCTGGGATCTCCTACTTTCGTAGGAAACTCACGCTAGTACTCTGTCACGAAATAGGTGTCGGTATAATGCGCCGCTATTCAGAGTCCCAGCAAGGCACTGGTTTATGCGCATAGCACTGCTATGTAATTGAACCAGTAACGCCGCTGGGGCTCTTAAGAGCCAGCAGGATGCGACAGTTATTCCTTGACAGGGTACTAGTTGAAGCTGTAGCTTTGAAGTTCCCAGACAAGACCCATAGTGTCCATTGACGCTTTAACTTCACCAATACCATATGTGTACCAGTGAGTTGTACTACCATCAAGTGTTCGTATCTCTATGCAATCTTCAAAGGTTCCCGCTGGAACTGTTATGCTGTTGCCAAGCGAGATACATTCAAAAGTGACTTCTCCACCTTGTCCTCTTGAAGTCCATTGATCGCCAATAGATGGATTAGTTAAGAACCACGGAACTGGAGTCTGAAGCAAGTCATGCATGGTGTGACCATAGAAGTATACGCCGTCGTCATGATTCAACAACAGCTGGAAATATTCTCCGTCTGGACCAATAAAGAAGTCGCTATCGAGTTTATAAACATCAGTGCCATAAACATTAACCATTTCAGTAACTGTATAGGTGAAAGTGTCTGTAAGAATATTGCCCGTACCATAGGCATAAGTCCAAGTGTTCCCAACTGAAAGTGGCTGAAGTCCACCGATGTTAGCTGGTTCAACAACGGTTGAATCATCCGGATCATTAGCTTCAATCGGATCAGCATTGCTTTCACCTAGTGTGATTACAGTCTCGACAAGTGCGATCATGGTTTCGGAAACAGTCAGTGTTCCATCACCAGCAACCGGTGAATCCTGACTTGTAACGAGGGTTCCATTATCAAATACTGTAACGACTACATTGTCAACATACCGCTGTGATCCACTACCACCAAGTCCCCAAATACGGATGGCTGTGCTTTCAAAACCAGGTACAGGTACCCATGATGTTGAAATTGACTCACCTTCATCATTCTCAAACGAGATACAGACATGTCCTCCTTGGTGAATAAATGTAATTCGACCCTCGGCCACATCGTTGTGGGCAAGTTCCTGAAGGTAGTTTGGATCAGTGACGCAATCCCAATCGCCTGATCCCGAAAGAGAAGGAGGTGTTCCAATATTAATGCTTTCTTTTGCATAAGTTCCATACCTGAATCTCATGATTCCAGCAGTCATTTCAGCATCTACCAGTTCTATGAAATAGTCCGCACAGCTATTGCTTCCAGCTTCTCGACGAACATCGAATGAAATTTCAAAATCACCTGTAAATGAATCTTTCGTCTGTATATAGTCGTATCGCTGGCTAAATACAACTGTGCCGTTCTCAATAGACACAGTTGGTCCACCAGTATTCTGTGCCGTGTTTGTACCTGTAATCCAGTTTGCACTGAGCGATGCACTAAAGTCGTCGCTTAAAAGTACAGTTCCATCTTCCGGAGCATCAGCAGTTCCGTTGCTGGAAAATCCCATTAACAGGATTAACAAAATAGCTGGTAATCCAAGACTAGTTAAATTTGACTGTCCGTTGAGATTGAGTTTCTTCATTTCGTCCCCCTATTACTATTATTACAAGATGAAATCATTTCCCGAATGATACTCCAACCACCGCAAGGGGCGAGCAACTAGACCCTCCTCAGATTAAACAATAGATTCGAACTGAGTTTTTGAGCAAACCCCACACCCTGCATTCACGGTATTTTTGTGAATAACACTCCAAGCGTTTGAAGCTACTGCCTATTTATTCGCAGGTCAAGAGTTGTTTGCTTCATCTTTTTGGCACGTTGACCGGGTAAGTTCACCTCCGCATGATGATTCCGGTGCTGAGACCGGACAGTGTGTACGGCCTGAAGCCTATGATGAGCGCTTCGCGAAACGATATGGCTATTGGCGGCAGGTAACCGATGAAGTTTGTGAGAAGTACCTGCAATGTGGTGATCCCCATTTCGGTTTCGCGAGGATCAGATGCGAAGAGTGCGGTGCAGAATATCTCAGACCCTTCTCCTGCAAGTGTCGCGGTTTCTGCCCAATCCTGCTCGAAGAGGAAGTCATTAGACCTCGCGATCTTCCTTGAAGATGAACTCTTCAGAACGGTTCCCCATCGGCACTGGGTATGGAGTGTTCCAAAGATGTTCAGGCTGCACTTTCTGCATCACAGGAAGCTTCTGCCGAAGCTCTGCAGATGCGCCTGGGACTCTCTCTCGCTGTTTCTTCAAGAAGCCCTCGATCGCAGGGATGTCTTCGCCGGCGGTATTCTCGTGCCGCAGACCTTCGGCGGCATGGCCAACTGGAACCCCCATGTCCATGCCCTGATTACTGACACCAGCCGGGCCATTGTGGAACTGCTCAGTTACAGACAATCAGCAGACAAGCTAATGATATAATAGGTTATACATTAATGAATGTTAATATTTGTAGCTGTGGGTTTAGTCTATCTGTCAGTCACAGAAATTTGGAGGAGTCACTATGGAAGACAGAATTTATCAGTTGAGAATACAGTTGTTTCATGTTAAGCCGAAGGTGTGGAGAAGTTTCATTGTTCCAGGAGATATCACACTTGACCGGCTGCATGATGTTGCCCAGATAGTAATGGGATGGACCGACAGCCATCAGCATTCTTTCACAATAGGCAAAAAGAGGTATACCGAGAGGCCTCAATATCCTGGAGACGGGGTTGAGGAGGGCAGGCACCGCCTTGTTAATCTTATCAAGAAAAACGGTCGTACTTTTGATTACTGGTACGATTTTGGCGATGACTGGCTACACGAAATTAAAGTGGAGAACAGCAGGTATCAGTTTCCCGGTGAGGTTGAATTTCCTCTACCATGGTGTCTCGGTGGTGAAAACGCATGTCCGCCAGAGGATGTGGGCGGTTCCCCGGACTACGAGCGTTTTCTGGCTGCTCTTGCAGATACCGGAAATCCTCAGCATGAAGAATACAAGAACTGGTCTGGAGGAGACTTCCATCCCGCTGCCTTCAATCCGGATGCAGTAAATAGCACACTGTTGATGTACAGAAGATGGTCCCGTGGAAGGTATGAAGACTTCTTTCCGGGATACCCAAAATGGTAATATTTTAGCTTTTCAGCAACAGGAGAGTGGTGTGAAAGTACGGGAATTCATGAATTCTGGAGGGTATTCCGGGAGATGCTCGTAAAGGATATGTTTTGGAAATACATTGTGTTTACAAAGTAAAACTGCTATCATAAGAACCTTCCGGAACCTTCCGGGAACTTTGTTTTCAGGATTGGTGGTGAGATTTGATGGACAATTGCCTCTGGAATAATAGTGGTGATCCATCAGAGACAAATGAATTTGTGCTGCTCATTTTTCAGACAGCAAAATATGTTTAACCTGATTGCAGCCACCAATGAAACTACATTGCTGTGATACGTTCCATGATCCTCTGGTTTTGTCCCTGCTGTAGTTCTGCAAAGCAAGAGGTTTTCCGCACAGATGGCATTTACCACTGGTCTTATCATAGATCAGTTTCCTCTGCTTTTCCGTAAAACTCATTTCGTACTCTTTCAAGTGATGTGATAAAATCTAACATTGACATGTTAATATATATAACGTATTTTTCGTCAACACCTTTGGGAGGAGATAGAGATGAAGATTGGTCTGAGTATCAAGAGACTCAGGAAGAAACTTGGTATGCGACAGGAAGATATTGCGAAGCAGGTTGGTCTTAGTCGAAGTACTATTGCTCAGATAGAGGGGGACAGACGCAGGGTAACTGTTGAGGAACTGGTTCTGTTCGGGAAGGCAATGAATGTTTCTATTGAACACCTGGTTAACCCTGAGCTCTATCCTGACCAGGTAGTTGAACCTTCAGAGAACGAGAATGAAGAGGGTTGCAGTGAAAGAATCAGTATTCCTCAGAATAATTATGAAAAATTCAAGGAGGTGCTGCTTTACATTCTCACTAAAGTCGGGGCAAAACCCAACATCGGAGAGACTGTTCTGTACAAACTTCTTTACTTTATCGACTTCAATTACTATGAGAAGTACGAGGAACAGCTTATCGGAGCAACCTACATTAAGAACACCTACGGACCTACTCCAACGCATTTTCACAAGCTTGTGGATGAAATGATACAGGAGGGCAGTCTTGCTCGAGTATCAAATGAATACTTCAATTACCCACAGACAAAGTATCTGCCACGTATTGAACCCGATATGACGGCATTCACGGCAAATGAGCTTGAAGTGATCAACGATGTAATCAGAAGATTAGGTAGCCTGAACGCCAGTCGGATCAGCGAGTACTCTCACAAGGATATTCCCTGGATGACGGCACAGGAAGGTAAGCAAATCGAGTATGAATCTGTTTTTTACAGAACACGGGAATATTCGGTAAGAGAGGACTGACGGGGTAATGGAAATCCAAGGTATTCAACGTATAACACTGCATAAAGCCTTTGAAAAGGAATTAAGCAGGCTGGGCAAAAAGTACAGAACAATACCTGAAGATCTGCGCACATTCGTTGACGTGTCTGTCAGAGCTGTTCATCTGTTGGGGCAGAAACCTGAAGATATGGGACACTTTCCGATTCAGGGTCTCGGTATTGAAAACCACTGTTGTTTCATCGCGAAAAGGTTTACATGCAGAAGTTTGATGGGGAACGGTTCAAAGTCTGGAATCAGAGTCGTATACCGGTTTGAGAAGGACACTTTGGATCTTCTGCTAATTGAGTTGTTTCAAAAGAAAGACAAGAAGTTACCCGACCTGAACCGAGTAAAGTCTATACTTGAATCGGACTATTCCGATAACTGATGTTTGCATAGTGATTCGTTAACTTTGTTTATCCCTTTCCTTTTATTATCAGCTTCTTCTCCAGACCATTCAGAATCTCGATGAACCTGCGCTTACGAGCATGAATCCTGCGAAGCTCCTGTAAGTACTGCTCCCAATCAGCTGATTTCTTCTGCTTGACCATAACGCGTTCTGCCTTGCGTAGATATCTTGCGGCTGCCTTGTATGCTTTTGGTTTTACTACAGCAATCTGGCTTTCAGCCATTTTCTGCCAGATGGCGACAGCCCTTTCGGGAGCATAATCTGCAACTGCCTCAGCGATTCTATCATCGATCGCTGAATTGAACACGTACCGCTTTTCAGGTAACCTGTCGTACCAGTCAAGAATCCTCTCAGGATCTTTCTCAAAAATAGCCACATTTATGAGTTCTTTTATCATCGGATAATCTTTATCTCGTTTGGGGTCGGGTGCTGGTAACACGGTTTTGGGAAGAGGCCAGTTCTTCTGCTTCCAGGGAATTGCTCCGGTTTCAAGATATACCAGAAGGTGTTCTCTAACTTGTGGCCAGACATCCGCTCTGGCTGAAGACTTTTTACATTCCGCATAGGCGTTTTCTGAAGCACGTCCAACGAATTCATTAATCTGTATAGCGGCTACACTCGGCCAGTTTTTTTGAAGTGTACGAATATCCCGCAGATTCCTACGCAAAGTACCTTCAATCCCCGACCACTGTTTTCCAATGTCACGAATTCCTTTTACAATCCACTTTTCAGCTTCCTTATACTGATGGTCTTCAATCAGTATTCCTACCAGGCGTTCGTAGCTGCCATTCAATTCGGCTTCAATTTTACAGAGCGGAATTATCTCACTGATCCGGCCTGATTGATCAAGAGAACTGATAATCATGCTGCTTAACTGATCCCGCTGGTAATCGCGTCTGCCAGTCATATCCCCACTGAATGTACTGAGTCGACTCAGGAGCCGGTCTGAAAGCAGATTCCAAACATTTTTTCTGTGTTTTTGATTAAGGTATTCAGAAAAAACATCGCAAAGATCATATTCATCATCCAGGACAGCATTCACTGCCCACTCCAGCCTATCTACCGGTTCAAGGGATGACTGTTCAAGAGCGCGGACAATTACAGGATA
>JAIOSV010000064.1 GCA_021107435.1 Candidatus Sabulitectum sp.
AATGCAGGTTGGTTGTACTGGCTGTTTGTATTCTGGATATGAGAGAGCAGATCCGCCCTTCTCCTTGTCATGTATGTCCTCCGGCGCAGCAGATCTCTCGTTGCTCTCATCTCTGCCTGATAGTCATAAGCCATTGGGAACATTCCTCCGCGGAGAAGCCCTGCAATTTTTCTTGAGTCAATTTTGTCATTCTTGGCCTTTCCGCCATAAATGGCTTTCATGTACAGGGCATGACCAAGAACAAATGGTAGTCCTTCTTCCGCATGCTATCGCAGCGGGAGCGCTTGGTTTCCTGCAAGGTGGCTTCAGCACAGAGATCCGACATCCAGTACCAGGTGAAGATACATTCCACTCCGATAAGAATGTCCGGTCTGTAAGGCTCAATAGCCTTGAGAAGGGATTCCGGATCAGCCTTCATATTACGATGCAGAACGATTTCACCGTCAGAATTAATGATGCAGAGATACATCACCCTGGCGTGCAGATCGATTCCGCAGTAATATTGGTGTGTAGTGGTATAAAACCTCATTGGGGTCTCCTCCTTTGGTTAGGGTTCGCACCTCCAGCATATCAAATAGATATGAATAGAGGGAAGCCTCAATGAGTATCAACTGAATTCAGCAGAACTACGGTCAATACTATCTGAAAGCAATGTTCTTGTAGTCTGCTGATTCAGAGTGTTATGGCTTAAGGAAGGAGAATCAATGTTAGTCTTAACCATGTTCTTTTCTTCCATCTTTGCAACTACTAGTGTAATGATAACCGAACCTGAACACTGTGCGGCATACAATCTTGACGAGCTTCCGGGTTTCCGGACAATCGTTGAAAATGAAAATTCTATTCCGGACTCTGTTCTCTATTCTCTTAATGGAGAACCATTTGCTCAAGTCCCCAGACTGAATACAGACTGGCCTACATACATGCAAAGCTACCTGCATCACGGATTTTCTGAATCACCTGCTCCACTGGATAACACAATACTGTGGACAGCTCCAGTTACCGGTGATACTCACGAGTTTCCAACTCCGGTGGTAGTTGATGGAATTGTATACTATCCATCCAATTTTGGTACAGACTCTCTTTATGCGCTGGATGCAGCTACTGGAGAAATAATCTGGAAATATAGAGTTGGATATACTGATGATGCCGTTACCGTGTACGATGGGCGTGTTTATTCTGCCAGTGATTCCCTTTTTTGTTTTGATGCGTTAACTGGTGAAAGGATATGGGCAAGCGGGGATGCAGACAATAAAGGCAGCACACCGGTGGTGCTGGACGGGAAGGTGTACTGTGGAACAGCTTACCACATGTCTTCTTACCCGGATACTTCCTACGTGGTTTGCCTGAACGCTGTTGATGGGAGTACAATCTGGACCCGTACTATATATGATGTGTATACTGCCTGCTGCCTAACGCCCTGGGAAGATTTAATCTTAGTGCCATCGACGACTGTACTGATGAACGGCGATACCGCTCCGTTGTATGCTCTCAATTCCAGTACTGGCTCAACAGTCTGGGAGAACATTGACTCAGATGATGGATATTGGGATTCTTCTCCGGTAATTGTTGACGATGTGATGTACATCAATGGATGCGATGGCAAAACAAGAGGTATCGATCTTGCAACGGGAACCACGATATGGGAAACGGTTGTAAGTACCCCGGACGCATTTCCATCAGCTACACCAGCCTATTACGACGGAAGACTTTACTTCGCGAATCAAGACAGTGGTGAGGAAGCAATCTATTTTTGCCTTGATGCAACTTTGGGTAGTGTGGTTTGGGGCCATCCCGAGCGACGACAGCACGGCTCATCAGCAGTAGCTGACGGAATGGTATTCTACGGTGATAACATGAATTGCCCTGACTATGGGATGATTCGAGCTCTTGATTGCGAAACTGGTGCTGAAATATGGTCTTTCATTGCTGACAGTTCAGTCTGGATAGCCGGCAGCCCGTCATTGGTAGACGGAGTCGTTTACATGCCAATGCACGACTGGAATCTCTATGCATTCGGGACAGGTCTGAAGTACACTTACTTAAATGAGTTATTGAATTCTCAGGTCGGATGGAATGAACTTATTGCTACTTCATATGACGGTGGTGTAGCAGCAGCTTCGGACACGATAAGTTTTTATATCAACCCAACCGGAATTGAATTTACGCCATCGGTTAACCTTGCACTAAGTGGATACCCGAATCCCTTCTTTTCTTCAACTTCAATATCATTCTCTCTTCCTGATGCAGGATTCACCACGATAACAGTTTATGACTTGTCCGGAAGAATCGTTTCGGAGCTCGTGAAGGAAACTCTTTTTGCGGGTAACCACACAGTTATATGGAACGGTAACTTTCCCAATGGTGAAGCTGTCTCTGCAGGATTGTACCTCTGCAGAATTGAGTCTGCAGGAATAGTTGAGAACACCGGATTGTGTTTATTGAGATAAATGCCATAACTGAATGAAACCTGTCACAAACGCTTAGGTGTGGGCTTTTGTGGCACTTGTGCAGGTTATTCAGGGCGTTATCATCCAGAAAGGACATTATGAATCTTGACCACATAAAAGTATTCTTTCTTGCCACTTTAATACTGCTAGTTACCTCATGTGGTTCAGATACTGGAGAATCTACCATCGGCAGTGAGAATTCAATCCCAGAGTATCAGCTTGCTTTGATAGATTCTTTCGGTGTTGAAATGGGTGATTCAATTAATATGATTGGTAGCATTGGTGACTTCTGCTATTCTACAGATGGCTCCATTTTAATTCTTGACAATACTTCACTGAAGGTTCGTGTTATCCCTTACGATGGTGATGCAAAGATCATTTGTAATCGGGGAGAAGGTCCCGGAGAATTTCTTTATCCTCTGGCTCTTTGTGCATTTGATAACAACAATTTCCTTGTTTCTGATGAAATGAAGCAGGAAGTGATGGAGTTCAATTCTAGTGGGGAATACATTGGTAGCTTCTTGTCAACAAGTGGCTACGTACCTTATTCAATGTTCTCCGTTAACTCAAACACGATTGTCAGTGATCAACTTGTCTTTGACATGGAGTCTGAGATTCCTCAATACATCTACTACGTTGGGGGATTTCATCCCTCAGTTGCTGATCCTTTACAAGTTTACTGTGAGATGAGCTGGGATTGGACCTCAGCTGATTTCTACAGGGATATCGATTTACTAGATTTTACGGCTGGCTCATCTGAAAGGGTATACATCGCTTCAGATGTAACAGATTACAGAATCTCGGTACTTTATCTTGATGGTCTTGAGATTGGAGAGATTATTGGATCAGTTGATAGAATCCGCAAAACACCGGAACAAATCGAACTTGAAATAGAAGAATTCGAAGAATGGGCTAAGCAGGATCAAGCCTATATGGGAGGATACCAGCCACCTGAGTATAAAGATTTAATTTCCTTGGCCGGTATTGATCCAGAGGGTAACTTGTGGATACAAAGGTATGGTTCTGAAATAAGTTTCAATTTTGATGTTTGGGATGAATCCAATAATTTAATATTTAATGTCTCATTTCCTAGAAACGTAGAAATGCCTGATTTGGAGTTTCATATTGATGACCATGGGATTCTTGGGGCAAACACAGATTCCGAAGAGTACCCTCGAATCTACTCTTTCGTGCTTGATGAAGAAGCAATTGTAAGAAACTAAATGATAACACTAAATTCAACAGAACTGCGGCTCCTGTACCAGCACTCATGCTATTGCAGTCTACTGATTTAGGGCGTTCAACTCGTAATCTGCTCTTGATTTACCATCCAAATTATTCAATACAATTCCGGACAAATGCTCAGTTGATGCTACGCAATCCCAACCGAATTCTCCGAACAGACAAGAATCACGAACGATAATTGTAGGAAAATGGCTTACCGTGAATCCAGAAGGTAATTGTCGAGAGAGCTTTCATAATGAAGTCGAGATCCCAAGTATCCTGGAATTGCAAAGGATTCGCCCATCTGTCGGCGAAACACCATTTAAGAAATTTGCGACAGGTTCAAACAAATCCTATAGTTCATCACCAAGGATAGGTTCACGATCCGCAACATCATTCAAGATAGCTTTCATTTTATTTATATCTGCTCTTTTTGCCCTTTTCTCTAAATACTCTTCGGTCATGATTGCAGATATTTTCTCAGCAATTGCAGAAGATATCAACTGGTTGATAGATACACCTTCTACTTTTGCTATCTCCCTAATGTGCCGATGTATTGATTCCGGTAATCTCAGGCTTAAAGCTCCCATTGTATTTCCTCCAGTAACTGCTTGGGACTTTGTACTCTTATTCCAAGCTGTTCAACTCCCTTAAAATCCTTTGTGTTGAAAGTCGTGATCGTATTAGCTTGTGCCGCTAGCGCCAATTCAAGTACAAGATCATCTTTGGGGTCACGCAAGAATGGACGCCATAGATAATGTATTTCATGGAATGTACACAGATTGCACACATTATCTAAAAACGAATCAATATCTTCATGGGTAATACCCAGTTTCATACTATTCCTCTTCAACACATCTTCATATTCAAACAGCAAAGGAACCGATAACACCGGACGAATTTTTTCCTGAGAAAGTGCTTTTAACACTTGGAATGATGCTCCCCGAACTGAATAGAGCCCTGCAAACAAGATATTCGTATCCATTACTGTTTTAATATCACCACCTCCAATAGTACCATATACGGTATCAGTACTTTCGTCAAGTGTACAAAAAATTCCGATTAGATAATCCGGAAAAATAATATTCTATCCCCAAAGCCCCTTGTGATTTAAAGTATTGCCCATTATCATTCTTGTGGTTAATGAGACACAATATAAGACAACAAGAAGTTGAACAATGGGCTGTAGCTGAATTTTGCCAGTGAATGAGTAGTTTCTTTTACAATCAGCTAAGCCCAAGCGTTATGGTCAATGGGAAATGGAGAACTGAATGCTAATCTTATCTTTACTAATTACTATCGTACTTTCAGATCCTGGTGTTATGATCACAGAGCCAGTGGATGGAGAAACCTATAATGTTGGCTGGC
>JAIOSV010000035.1 GCA_021107435.1 Candidatus Sabulitectum sp.
AGGCTTGCGAATGCATAATCCGGAGGCATACTTTTACAGTATGTCGAGGACTGATGCATGAGTATAACGAAGTAGCCGCTGCTGTATACGGTGTTGCAGTAGAGTATTTGTGATGGATTCGGGTTAGGTCAGATTTTTTCATACAGTTCATGTAAATGAAGGAATCGAGGAGTTTTCTTCTATTCAGTCTCCTGTTTGTATAATCAATTCGAGAGAAATCCATGAGTTGTCTGATTCCACACCGGTCTGGTTGTTCGTATTACTGGTGAAAGAGACTCCTCCCTGCCCGCGGACTTCCAGCCAGTTTCTGGGATACCAGCCAAGATCAAGGGATAACTCTGTTGTATTCTCCACTATGCCTGAAGGGAAGGAGCCGCCTGCCTGAACGGAATCAGGCCAGCCTTCGTATACATTGCCTTCACCGTGTCTGGTGTAGCTGCCTTTTAACCGGGCAGTAATTCCCCGGAAGCCGATGTAAGAAAGGGAACCTGCTATTCTGTCTGCGTCAGGGCCAAGTTGTGAACCGATGATTCTGCTGTCGTGCATGTAGTAGTTGTTGATCTTCCTCTGACTGTAAACATATCGTTGTACCGCAGTGTATTCCACTACGGCACCCAGCCCGGTTTGAGGTGAGAAAAGGTCAGTGCCGAAGGTGTAGCCAAGCTTGTTGGGCACATCGTGGATGTTTTCATACTGTATGTCGTCAATGAGGAATTCACCGTAAAGCGCAATTCCGTGAAGAGGCTGCCAGGTGGCATCAATACACATAAACGCGTTGTCATCTTCCCTTTCATTCCACTGCACCGGATACCAGGGGATGAACACATTCGCGTAAGCCAGATCAACGCCGTCTGCTGTATAGAGGATGGATTCTGAAAGACCTATTCGGAGCTTGCTTGAGGGATATATGTCCAGCCTGTGAGCTGAAAGCCAGGTTGATGAATCAGAATTTATTGTACCGGTGAAGCCTGTGAAATTAACCCTGTTGCCCAGTTTCAGATCGATTTTTATGATGTCCATCGCAGGAGCCTGGCCCGAGATCATAAGTTGTGTGAACCTGCCCGGTCCCCAGCGAACAGGGATTCTTCCCATTGCAGCCTGGAGCGGTCCTGTTTCTGCCTGAACGAAACCCCAGTCAACGTAGAGATGTCTGCCGTGTTCAAGGCCGTAGTGGAAAGGCGAAAAGCCTGACGGGGGGTTGCCGTCACTTCCTGCCCAGAGGGAAGTTCTCTGGGAGATGGTAAACCAGCTTAGAGGTTGGGCGAATATCTCGAATATGGCTCCTCCACTTGAGATAAATTCAGAGTTGTTCTGACCTGCCTGGCCCGTGGCTGAGGCACGCCAGCCCCAAATACCGTTGCCGGATGCGGGAACTGCTGAACGGTCCTGAATAAGATGCCAGAGCCACATTGACCGTGAGCCCGGGCTAACTGTGATTGTATGCCGGTCAGGGAATTCACCCGGGAGAAGCGAACCTGTTGCCTCTGAATGATAGAGCCACAGATTCAGCGGGTTTTCGAGTGTGAGTGATGCGCTGGCCAGTGACGCGAACAACAGGCAGAAATGTACCGCTTTCATATGAGCTGATTCCTTTCCATAAGAAACACAGTTTCAACATGGTCTGTATGAGGGAACATGTCCACCGGTGTAATCTGTCGGATTGTATAGTGATCTTCAGTGAAAATTGCAATGTCCCTGGCAGCAGAAAATGGGTTACAGCTGACGTAGACTATCCGCGCGGGATTGAGCTGTTTGAGTTGTTGAGAAATATTGATTCCCATACCAGCTCTCGGAGGGTCTGTGATTACTGTATCAAAATACTTTTTCTTTTTGAATGCTTTTGCAAGGAAGGAACTGTCCTTCGTGTTTATAACATGAAGCTTCTTTGGGGGAATGCTGTTCAGTTCAGCCGCTTTCCGGCAGCCAATGGAAGCATTCTCATTCATCTCAACGGAGGTTACCACTGATCCTTTCGAGGCAAGTGGTATACCGAAGGTGCCCACTCCGCCGTAAAGGTCAAGAACAGAGTTATCTTCCTCTGGAATGTGATTCAGCACAAGGTTTACCAGATTTTCCGCTGCCTTCGTGTTAACCTGAAAGAAGGCTCCATGTGGAACCTGGAACATGAACTCTCCAAGTTTTTCAAACATGTTGCCGGGTTTTAGAGATTGCCATGATCTATCTTTTCTGATCACTGCAGGAGGCCAGTTGGCAGGCACTCTGTTCTGATAATCTCCTGTGAGTTCGATGATAGCACTGTCTGTGTTTGCTCCTCCCCGGACAGACACTCCGGTGATTCCATGGGGGATACCGGTTGCCAGGAAAGCTTTCAGAGCTTCTGCTGAAGAATCATTCATCAAAAGACACGAATCTACAGGAATCGGATTACCTCTGAATGTGTGGAGGGTCAGAATGTTTTCCTTTATGTCAAATGTTACTTTGTTTCTGTAGCCTGTTGTGGTTGGCGAAGGAATGGTTGGGTTTACTCCCGGAATTTCGAGATTGCGCATTGCTTTTTCCACCCAGATTTTCTTCCAGTGCAGCTGTTCAGCGTAATTGAGGTGCTGCATGGAACATCCTCCGCAGATTCCGTAATGTTTGCAGAATGGTTTAACTCTGTGGGGAGACGGTTCTTCTATGGAAACCAGATCTGCTTCAATGTAGTTTTTCTTTGTTCTTAAACCGCTGATTGTTACCTGTTCACCGGGAAGAGCGCCCCTGATGAAAATCGCCGGTGAGCCGTCTGGACGTGCAATGCCTCCTACCCTGTTGCCCAGACTTTCAATAAGTACACTTTCAGGTATTTTCAAAGTGTCCCATTCTTTTTAATAGATCACGGGAAGTGGATTCAAATCTATCTTCTGCTATTGCCTCTCTCAGTTGTTCCATGAGGCATGCAAAGTACCTGAGGTTGTGGAGGGTGGCGTAAATAGGGGCAAGCCATTCCTTTGCCTTGAAAAGATGATGCATGTACGCTCTGGAATGGTTCCGGCAGACATAACAGTCACAGTCTTCCTGTATCGGCCTGAAATCATTTCTGTGCTTCGCGTTGCGTATGTTGAGCTTGCCGTCGGGAATGAAAAAACAGGCTCCACGGGCGTTCCTTGTGGGTACTACACAATCGAACATGTCAACGCCCATCCCTACGAAATCAACCAGATCTTTCGGTTTACCTACTCCCATGAGGTACCTGGGCTTGTTTTCAGGAAGACGATTGATGCAGCTCTTTACCGCCAGTTCCATCATTGGCCTTTCCTCACCCACAGCAACACCGCCAATGGCATATCCGTCGAAGTCCATTTCCACAAGGCGGTCAGCACAGTACTCCCTGAGTTTTGGAAAGCCGCCGCCCTGAACAATGCCGAACATGGCCTGTTCGTTTTCAGGGTGGATATTTCTGGCTCTTTCCGCCCATCTGAGAGTCAATCCCACAGATTCTTCAGTTCTTGCTTCTTCACTGGGCTGCTCAAGGCACTCATCAAGAATCATCATCACATCGCTGCCGAAAATGGTTTGTGCCTTAATTACTTTTTCCGGTGTGAGAATATGTTTGCTGCCATCAATGTGTGACTGAAAGCTGTAGCCTTCCTCGGTTACCTTGCGGAGAGAAGAGAGGCTGAACAGTTGAAATCCTCCGCTGTCAGTGAGGATGTTATCCTTCCAGTTCATGAATGAGTGCAGCCCGCCGGCTTCCTCTATAAGTTCAAGACCGGGTCGCAGGTAAAGGTGGTAGGTATTTCCCAGAATGATATTGTAGCCGTCTGCTTCCAGATCGGAATTTCTTACGGTTTTTACAGTAGCCTGTGTTCCCACAGGCATGAAGGCTGGAGTCTCAACCGGGCCGTGCGCAAGATGCAGAGTTCCCCGTCGGGCTTTACCGCTGGTATTTCTAAGGTTGAATGAGGGTATCCGGCTCAACAGTTTCCTCCTCTGCTTCTTCAACTGCTGAGGGTTCTGATTCCTCCACAGTACTATCCGGATTCTCCTCCGGGAGAGGTGGTGGGGTGTCAGGCAGTGTGTCCGGCACTACTCCCGGAATAGTATCCGGTGAGGTATCCGGAATAGTATCCGGTGCAGTATCCGGAATAGTATCCGGTGAGGTATCTGGGATAGTATCCGGGGTAATATCCGGAATCGTGTCTGGAATAGTATCTGGAACAGTTAGTAAGGTATCAGCAAAAAGACTGTCTGGATTCTCGTCTGTGGTAACCAGCTCTGTGGAATCTGCTTGTACTTCCAGAGAGTCGGATGCGGCTGCATCGCTGGAATCTGCGGCTGTAGAATCTGCCAGAGTCTCAGCGCGCATTTCCATCAGCATTGGGATTTCCCGTTGAGCGGATGAATCTCCTGGAAGAGGTTCAAGCGTTTCAAATGTGAACACGGTAGAGTCCGCCAGGATAAGAATTGCATGTGTGGAATCAATCTGTGCGACTGCAGCAAGCTCGTTCATGAGATCCTGCTGCATGCTGTTTCTGTGGTACAGGCTCGCGAGCCTTACATGGTACTCAAGTTCTTCGGGGTGAAGGGCAGTCAGTTCCAGATAGTGTGTAAGCAGTTCCTGTTCGTGTTCCGGGAGGCCATCCGGTGCATGAGATGTTTGCAGAGAAATTACCGATGGTGCTGAGTGAAGAAGGACGAAAACTGTCGCGGCGGCGGCCAGGGGAACGATGGTAAGGGTTCTGAAGCGAATTGTCGCCTTCCTGATCATGCCGGTAATGATTGAGGGATGTCTTGGATCCAGTCTTCTGTCGGTTGCAGTCAGGCGGATGCCTGTAATCAGTTCAGGCAGAGATGGTTTTCCGAACAAGAGGGGGGTGTATCCGATCAGGGCGATGGGGAAAAGGATAACGGATAAGAGAACCCTGAAGTACACAGTTCGTTTTGATGTGATCTTTTTCCCGTTCGCAGTGTGTTGCTTTATCTCAAGAGAAACCAGAGGGCTGCCGTCACCGGAGAGTTCCATGGAAACAAGAAAGTGGATAGAAATCAGCACAGCCGGCAGAACAGCATAGCCCCACAAATTCGTAAAAGGCAGGAAAAGCGCTCCGCCCAGCGCGCCCCAGGCAATAGCAAAAGCGGTTTCCTGCAAGGCCAGTCCCAGTACTTTCCCGTTCCCGGCCGGTCTTTGTGTATAGTAAGACAAAGTAACTCCTCAGATAATCAGCATGGCATCGCCATAGCTGTAAAACATGAATTTGCTTTCAATTGCTTTCCTGTATGCGTCCATTATAAGATCAAGTCCGGCAAAACTGCCCACAAGCGAGATAAGAGAACTGCCGGGAAGGTGGAAATTAGTCAGGAGAATATCCACGTTTCTGAATTGGTATGGAGGGTGTATGAATATAGAAGTACTCCCGGAAAGATCACTTCTGCTGTTGATGTCAATGGATTCAAGTGTTCTGGTAACGGTTGTCCCAACTGAGACAATCCGTCCGTTTCTGCTCCGGCATTTCCGCAGAGATTCAAGAGTTTCCGATGAAACGCCGTATAGTTCTTTTTCCATTGTGTTTTCCGCGAGTATTTCGTTCCTGAGCGGTTGAAAGGTACCCGGGCCTACATGCAGGGTGAGATAATCAATGGAAGTTCCCGCCTCCTGAATCCTCTGAAGCATTTCCGGCGTAAAGTGAAGCCCGGCAGTGGGGGCAGCCACGGCGCCGTCATTCTCAGCAAAGACAGTCTGATAACGTACATTGTCCAGTTCATCAGGTCGTCGTTTAATGTAGGGAGGAATTGGTATGGTTCCTGCTTTGTGAATCAGTTCCTCTGTCTGTCCGCTGGAGGAAAACACAACTACTGCTCTTCCGTTCCCCAGCTCTTCCTTCACTGTGGCTTTCAGGTTGTTGTCAAAGCAGAACACGTTGCCTGTACGGCATCTCCTGCCCGGTCTGATCATCGTTTTCCAGACCTGAGGGGTTAATTTTTCAAGCAGAAGCAGTTCAACTGCGCCTCCAGTGAGTTCCCTCTTTCCTTTTAACCTTGCACGGATTACCTTTGTGTCGTTAAGAATCACGGTATCGTCGGCAGTGATGAAATCTGAAATCCTGTCAAATTCAACTTCAGAGAATGACCTGTTTTTTCTATTCAGAATCATCAATCTGCAAGTTCCCCTGACCTCAGGCGGATGTTGCGCGATAAGTTCCTCAGGCAGATCATACATGAGATCCGATTTGGTCAGCATAGATTCTCCGGATTCATCAACCACTCACTTTCAATCTGATAATCATCCTGGTTGTTTTCCCTTTATTGGAGAAGGTACTTACTGTACCTCCAAGCTCTTCAGTGAGCTTCCATGCAAGGGTAAATGCCATGTTTTTCTTTTCCGGCTGTCTGTCTATGGCAAGGCATTCTCCAGGGAGACTTCCTCCTGTTGTATCTAACCTGAAGGACCAATGATCCTCTCGCTGATCAACTGAAAGGTCTATATTTTTACAATTGTCACAATAATCCACAATACACATCAGCAGGGAATAGGCTATCATGCTAACAAATGAACCGTCCGTACAAACCTCGATATCATTCTCTGGAGGATGGAAGCTCAGTTTGAGTTTTCTGCGGTTGGAAACCATTCTGAATTCGTTGAGGACTTTTTCCAACAGAGGAACAGGATTAATCCATCTGTGGTCAGGAGATCCGTTGTAAACGGAAATCTTTAACCACCATAGTGTCCATCTGCTGAAAAATCCAAGCTTTATCACCGAATCAGCAAGATATTCGATGTTTTGTGCAATTTCATCGTTTGTATCAACTATTTCTTCCAGAGATTCAATGCGAATATGAGAAGCGGAATAGAGGGCTGTTATGTTGTGAACTATATACTCCAGGGTTTTTTGTTTCAGTGTATTCGATCCATTGGAAAGGTTTCCTTCCGGTCCGATCTCGTTTGAACTCTCCGGTGCGGTAAAAAGAATCCCCATCATCTGGATCATTTCGGTTTCAACATAATGAAATGCTTCAGTCTCGGTTGAGGCAAGCAGTATAACTCCGTCCGTAGTACTCCCGTTGAAATAGGGAACAGCCAGTTCTGAACGAGAATTGGGAAAGACCGGTGAGAACCGGAGATCATCTTCAGGAGTTTCGGCGAAGAAAGCAGTTTCTCCGCGAATACATGCCCATGAAGCGGTGTTCAACGCTTCAATTTGCAGTTCGGGCAGCATTCCCACCACCCCTGATGCCCCTATTCCTTTCAGAGCAGTTCCATTCGGGTTGATCTTGAAAACAACGGCGGTTTCTGCCCGGCATTCTTTGGCAAGGTCAGAGAGCAATCCTTCCAGAGATTCTGTTTTTTTAAGGAAGCCCTCTGCCAGAGCTTTTACTGTGGTAAGGATGCGGTGTCCCGCCCTGAGGGCAGAGCTTGCTTCGCGTTCTGCTAAAGCCCTGGATGCGCTGTGAAGAACAGCAAGACTGAGGTGTTCCAGCTCGCGTCCTTGTATTCCCTGAAAAGCAAGGTGGGAAATGCTGAAGCCTGAATGAATTCTGTGGAGAAAGATGTTATCCTCCCGAAAACCACAGGGGCTGGCGGCCAGCTGAATTGGATCAAGTATTTGCATTAGTTCTCTTGAATCACCAATGGTGAGAACTTCACCTTCATGAACAAATGCTGCAGAAGTGGCGCCAAGAAAGCCGGCGGCGGTTTCAAGAATATCAGTTTGAGACATCTCATCCTCTACAAGCAGTTTCATCAGCTCTGAAGGTATTGATTCATTGCTGCTCTGTTTTCCATCACCGGAGAATAAGGACTCAGTTCGGGCAAAAATGACATACTGGTCTGTGTCCGGAATCGGGACTACCGAGATGTCAATACTGAATTCAGAGCCGGAGATCGAAGGTCTCAGCTTTACAGAGAACCTGGAGGTGGTTGTGTAGCCCCTGTTCCTCTGTTCGTGTTTTAGTTCAACGGTTTTTCTGTGGTCGGGATGAACGAAGTTGAAGAGGCTTGATCCAATTGGGTTTACCCCCCACATCTGCTGACAGATGCCTCTTGCTGTCTCGTTTATGGAAGTTATCACTCCTTCCGGGTCGATGATTAAAGCGGAGCAGAAACTTTCTTCCAGCAGTATGGAGATAAGGCTTCTTCTGTCTGTAGTACTGGTGACAACTGCCACTGACGGGACTATGAGCCTGCAGAAGATAAGTCTTCCCGGGGAAGGAAGCTTTCTCATTGACAGGCTGTAATTTAATCTGACATTTCTATTAGAACTGTGACTCACGAGAAAATCCTGAGTAGAACCTTCTTGGAGGCAAGTCCTTACTGCTGCCTGTATCGCGCCCGAGGACCAGGAGTCAAACAATGATGCCAGCTCATTTCCTTCATTAAAAAGGGAAACTGCTTCTCTGGACATTGTCAGTATTCTTCCCCTCGGAGAGATGAGAATAAATATTTCATCACCTGTGATGTCGCTTAGCATATCCGCAAGTTCACCGGAACTGACCGGCTTCAGGGAGAGTATTCTGGACTCAGGTGAAATATCCAGTGAGGAGAGTTTGAAAGTTTTGCCCCCGAGCAGAGCTGGCCATATTCCTTCATCTGTGTTTTGGAGAAGAGACGTCAGGGTTTCCTGCTGCAAACCCAGATCATTTGCAATGTCACTTATTCCACTGGAGTAGATAGTCTTACCAGTGCCAGTATGGGTCATTATCCAGCAGCCATCATTGGTCAGGTATGTGTCAAATTTCTTATTACTTTGCATATTACCCAATCGCGTTGATACATTAAAAAAATTCTAAACTTGCAGGACACATACAGTATTCTATATTAGACGAGTAAATGGCAAGGGAGAGTACATTTTGAAATACGCAGTCTTATGTAAATTCGAGTTGTCGGCAACCTCCAGAGAAGAAGCGATTGCAGAGTTGCTGGCTCTTTTTCCTGCAGGTGAGAAATCCAGGGGGCTTTTGGCCGGAGCTCTGGATGTCAGGGAGAACGTTGGTGCTACAGTTGTTCATAACAGTATTGCTTTGCCCCATTGCAGAAGCATTCTTGTTGACAAATTGACTATTGCGGTAGGTAAATCGCCATCCGGCATCCCATGGCCGGAAGAGATGGTTAAAACCGTTATTCTGTTTGTCTCTTCAGTGAAACCCAGCGCGCCTCAGGAGCATTCCAAATTTCTTGGTCACATCGCAGGTAAAATCAAGAATTCCGGAGATAAAATTACTGCAGCCAGCAATCAAAACGAGCTTCTTGACCTGCTGGGGTTCCAGCCAGAGGAGCAGGGAGAGTAGATGGACAAACAGCTTGAGAAGTTGATCAGCCTTCATGACCTTGATGTGATGATAGCGGATCTGAACAGAAAAGATATCAGAAAACGGGAAACTGAAATGGGTCTTCACGCCGAGGGGGCTCTTGAGGAACTGAAGGAGTTACGGGAGGCCTTCAGCAAGAACATCAACAGAAAGTGGCGCGGATTGTACAACCAGTTGACCAGACACTACGGGAACGCAGTTGTCCCCGCTCTCATGGGAAGATGCGCAGGGTGTCTTACAAGGCTGCCCACCGCAGTCTGTTCTGATCCTGAGAGGAATTTGAAAATTCATACCTGTCCCACATGCGGAAGAATTATTTACTGGGCCGATTGAGGCCTCTCTTTCAGGAGGGATTAATGAACCCAAGAGAAGCAGAGGAAGCACTTACCTTTGATGATGTTTTGATTCTTCCGGCAGGTTCGGATGTGTATCCGGGGCAGGTGAGTCTTCATACTGAATTGTGTCGGGACATAACTCTTAATATTCCAATACTGAGCGCTGCTATGGATACAGTTACTGAGGCTGGAATGGCAATCGCCCTTGCGCAGCAGGGGGGGATGGGCGTTATTCACAAGAATCTTACTGTTGACGAACAGGCACAGCATGTGCGTTGCGTTAAGAGGGCAGAAAGTGGAGTAATCAACGAGCCTATCACGCTTAAAGAGTCAGCTCTTGTATCCGACGCATTTGAACTGGCTGGAAAAACAGGTGTTTCCGGGTTTCCAATACTGAAGAATGGAAAACTTTGCGGCATCCTGACCCACAGAGACTATCATTTCGAGCTTGATGGCTCTACACCAATTAAAAGCCTGATGACAACCATGGATAAACTTGTTACCGCACCGGTTGGAACAAGCATTGAGGACGCGCTTGTTCTGCTTAAGCGAAACCGTCTTGAGAAGCTGCCTCTGGTCAGTGTTGAGGGCCACCTTGCCGGTCTTGTTACTCTGAAAGATGCCCAGAAGGCAATGGAGTACCCCGAAGCCTGCAAAGACAACAGGGGACGACTGAGAGCAGCGGCAGCCGTCAGCGTTGGAGAAGCTGCCATGACCAGAGCAGATGCTCTTGTTGAAGCTGGTGTCGATTGCATTTTTATTGACACTGCTCACGGTCAGAGCCAGACTGTAATTAGTACCACTGAGGTAATCAGGGCGAGATATCCTGATCTGGCAATTGTTGCGGGTAATGTTGTTACAGCAGAGGCGACTGAAATACTGATAAAGTCCGGAGCAGATGCTGTTAAAGTGGGTGTTGGCCCAGGGTCTATCTGCACCACTAGAATTGTGGCAGGTGTGGGCTGTCCACAGCTTTCCGCTATTTACGATTGTGCTGAGGCAGCAGGCAAACACGGGAAAAAGATTATCGCTGATGGTGGAGTTAAGTTTTCCGGAGACATCGTGAAGGCCCTTGCTGCCGGTGCAGCCTGTGTAATGGTTGGCAGCCTTTTCGCAGGAACTACAGAAAGTCCGGGTGAGGCAATAATATTCAAGGGCAGAAAGTTCAAGACATATCGTGGAATGGGTTCTATGGGTGCCATGAAAAAGGGAAGCGCAGACAGATATTTCCAGGATATCTCGGTTGAAAAGAAGCTTGTTCCCGAGGGCATTGAGGGCATGGTAGCCTTTAAAGGCCTTGTAAGCGATTATGTGGTTCAGCTCACCGGAGGCCTCCGCGCCGGTATGGGATATGTGGGTGCTTCAAGCATACCTGAACTTTTCAAAAGGGCAAGATTTGTTAAAATGACTTCTGCGGGTTTACGCGAAAGCCATGCTCACGATGTAACGGTGACCAAGGAAGCGCCGAATTACTCATCCAATGTCAGTGGATACTGATCTTCTGGGAAGTTGCGGCCTCCGGCTTGTGTCGGAGATATACTCTGATAGAGGCTACTCGCTTTACCGGGTGGATTATCAGGGCAGAAAGCTGATTGCTGAGATTTCAGAGGCATCAGGCAGTTATCAGCATCGCTGGCCTTCAGTGCGAGGCTTGATAGCACCGATCTCTGCTCGTGATCTCCCCGATCATCAGAAACTTCTGCTTTTCGATATTGGCGACGGAAGATTTCTTTGTGAAACAATAAGCGCGATTGGTTGTTTCTCTTCAGAAAAGGCAATTGACTTAACGAAAAGGGCCTTGAGCATTGTATCTGATCTTCAGGCTGCGGGAATGATCTGTGGCTATATAGGTCCGGAGATGTTTGTCTCTCTTCGTTCTAAAATTGTTCTGATTGCAGGAAGACGGGGGATTCCCGCATCTCCATTCACTGCTCCGGAAATTCAATCATCCAGACCATCGGATCCCAGAAGCGATGTTTCAGCCATAGGCTCATTTCTTTTTCGCCTTGTTGCAGGAACGGATGACAGAGAAAAACAGCTGGACGTCTGGCAGCGACTCGACCCCGCCCTTCAGACAGCTATTCAGGACATGGTCGCAGCATCTCCAGTTAACAGACCCAATGGTTTGAGAGCTGTTTTATCCGTTCTAGAGAGTTTGACCGTTCAGGTACCAGACCAGGCTGTTGAAGAGTTGATGCACGATAACTCAGGCTTTGTCAGAAAAGGGAAGAACCCCAAAGCTTCCGGCAGCCCCAGAAAGTTGTATTGGATAGCGGGTTCTGTTATTCTTCTTGCACTGACATTTATCGTTTTCATCTCATCGGATCCTCCCCCTGACCAGCCTTTTCCCGTAGAACACGCTCCTGAGGATGAGCCCGATGAAGTGGTTTCTCCGTGGGCCGAAGATACGCTTTCAGTGCTGGAGATCGAAACTTCCGAGGTTACGGTTGCGATTCTTTTTGAGGATACAGCAAAGGTCTGGATATCAAACTGTACCGGGATCAGGGATGTTGAACTCGAATTTCGCGCCGGTCCGGTGAGTCAATTCTCTTATGTATACCCGCTTTCAGGCACAACAAACAGGCAGTCTTCCCTTATACTGGCAAGACGGTCTGATCCAACTGTTCCACTAAGTGAGACTCCACTTGGGCAGGCGGTGTATCAAATAGCGGATACTTCATTTGCAGTAAAGACTGTGGATTTGACTATCATGCTTGGTACCGATCTTAATTACCCTGGAATCAACAGTCAGTTTCTGCATGAACCTGTTGCTCCAGCCGGCACTCTCTTTGTTGATGTGGTTAATCATGGCATTCAGTACTCTCTTGAAAACATGGGAGCGGCAACCTGGACCGCGAGCAGAATTGAAGGAAGATCATGCGAAATTGATGGCGCGGAATGGCTGATAGCCATTAGTGATGTCCGTGACGCGGACAGGTTCTGTGAGGAGGTTGGAGTCCCCGAACTGCTTAACGAAACTCTTTTTCTTCACAAGGAGAATAATTTACCTGCGGCTTCTCTTGAAACGCTCTTGAGACAGTACTTTCAGCCTCTTTCGGACAATCCCGAATTCTCTTCGGAGGAAATTCCGATTCCGGACATTCACATACTTATCGGCAGAGCTATTTCTGATTGACAGAAAGCCTCCAGATTGCTATATTCGCCCACAATTTCCATCAGGGAGGCATGTTGCAGTATCTTATCAATGACAAGGTTGTTCACCCATACCACGGCGCAGGCGTAATCACTGAAATTTGCATGAAGGATATATCAGGGGAGATGGTTGAGTGTGTAGTTATCAGCCTGTCAGGCGGCAGAGCAGGAATTCTGCTTCCTGCCTGTTCTGTTAACAAATCCGGTCTTAGAAAAGTATCCGCCAAGAAAGACATTGACTTAGCGATGAAGATGCTGGCTACTGAAGGCGAGGAGTTGCCCAAGGATTGGCGCAGACGAATAGATGTTCTCAAGGAAAGAGTCAACTCGGGAGATCCACTTATCATTGCTACAGCCATAAGAGATGTTCTCGCCCGATCTTCCATCGCGAAAATGAATCCTTCAGAGAAGCGGGTTCTTAACGAAGCCGTCATTGTTTTTGCGGGAGAACTTTCCCTCGTTCGGGTAATATCTCTGGATGAAGCCAAGAAACTCATTCATAAAAAGGTACTGGGAAAGAAAATAACCTCCTGATGTCCAACCACCAGACTATCTTTAGAACTGTTACCAATGAGGTATTGGAGCAGGTTCTTCTTGTCTCCGTTGCCCTTAACGGTAAGGATGTGGACTCCTCCGGGGTTGCCGAGATGATACGCCTGGTGGAGAGTGCCAGTGGCGCGGTTGTCCATCGGATAAGCCAGAAAAGAAACAGGCCTGACGCAGGCTATTTTGTTGGCAGGGGTAAAGCCGGGGAGATCGCTGCTGAGGCTGAGAATCTTGGTCTTACCACAATTGTTTTTAATCACAACCTCAGTCCCGGTCAGGTGAGCAGGCTGGAAGAGATAACAAAATGCAAGGTTATTGACAGAACAGAACTAATTCTGGCAATCTTTGCGGTGCAGGCAAGGACTCCACAGGCAAAGCTCAGAATTGAGCTGGCTCAGCTGGGATACATGCTTCCAAGGCTTTCCGGTATGTGGCATCACCTTGACCGCCTTGGAGCGGGAATCGGAACCAGAGGACCCGGAGAAACTCAACTTGAAGTAGACAGGCGCCGTGCCAGAACAAGGATGTCTTCTCTTGAGAAGAAGCTTGAAGCTATAGAAGCGGGAGCGAAGGTGAGGCACAGCCGGAGGGAAGGTATGTTCTCGGTTGTTCTGGCAGGATATACCAATTCCGGCAAAAGCACTCTCTTAAACAGATTATGCGATGCAGGAGTGACCTCGGAGGACAGACTGTTTGCTACTCTGGATACAACATCAAGAAGACTGGAACTACCTGATGGAGGATCTGTTATTTTCAGTGACACTGTGGGATTTATTGAAAAACTCCCCAGGTCTCTGCTTTCAAGTTTCAGATCAACACTGGATATTGTGCGCGAAGCTGATCTGATACTGCTGCTGGCAGACGCTGCCGACCCTGACAGGTTAACAAAAGTATCAACTGTCACAGACACCCTGGAGAAAATCGACGCTGGCTCTATTGACAGAATCACGGTTTGGAACAAATGTGATCTTCCTGAAGCATCGGGAACCGAGGAGATGGCAATATCGGCACTTACGGGAGAGGGTATTGACAGGCTTCTTGAGCTTTTGCAGAAAAAAAGACGGGAAGCACTGGACTGGTGCAGTGTAAAGGTGGATATTTGCAATGGAGAGTTGGAGTACTGGATAAGAACCAACGGTATAGTCGATAGCTTTGTCAGAGATGATAACTCGGGTGCTGTTGAGATTATCTGCGGAATGTACCTGGGTTTGAGCCACCTGAGGAAGAAACTTGGTCACCAGGCGTCAAACTGGGTTGTTGAGCCATTGTCCGCAGACCGGGGAGTCCGGGAGGAAAGGTCATAGTGTCTGCAGCAGAAAAAGCCATGGAGAGACTGTCTGAAAGAATGATTACCCTTGATGGTCTCTACCGCCGGGGGATAGTCACCGGGGCTCTTCTGCGTAAGCAGATAAAATCTCTGCTCAGCTCCAGAGATGCTCGTGTCATTTACACTGAAACGATTGAGCCTGATAAAAAGGCTATCAAGATACTGAGCCGTATTGAAGACCCCATCGAGTGGCGCGAGTTGTTTACCAAAAACAGGGATGAACGGGAAATCTTCTTCTATGATGCCCTTGAACGCATGATGGGCGCTGATGGTAACTCCCAGGAGCGAATACTGCTTATGCTTCAACTGGCATGTCTTCCTTTTTACTCGGGTTTTCTTCCTTTGAACACCAGAGGGAGAAGGGCAGCTATTGAAGCTAAACCAAGCAGAGTCAGTGTTCTGGACTAATGATTAAAGGTTTCAAGGGCCGCATTATTGCGCTGGCTGGTGGTTTGTTCATTCTCGTATCGATGTGGTTTCTCGGGAAATCCTTCGTAGACGGTGTTCATGAAGCAGGGGGCATTGGGAATCTGCTTCACTTCAATGTCCCACTGTTTTTGGTGGCTTCGGTAATCATGGCTGTTCACCTTGCTCTGGCAGGCTACACATGGACTCTGGCTACGGGAGCAGCCGGAGGGTGTCTGGGGTTCAAGGGGGGGTTCTCGATACACTTTCTTTCCCAGGTAGGTAAGTATGTCCCCGGTAAAGTCTGGGCGGCAATGGGGAAATTCACTCTGAGCAGGAACAGCGGTCTTTCAACAGCTCAAACCGGGCAGGGTCTTGTTCTGGAGACTGTATTCATTGTGCTGGGATGCCTGATTACAACTCTACCCCTTATACCATTAGCAGCGAAGGACGCGGGACTGGGCGCAGGAACTGGTATGGCGGTTGCTGTGGGGTTGGCCATGCTTCTTCTCGTATCAATTCATCCCGCCATTTTTAGAAGGATTACCGGCCTTGCGGCGAAAGTTATGAAATCCAGATACACCCTTCGGGAATGCAGCTTTCCTGAAATGCTTCGTATTCTATCGGTTTACATCATAATGTTTTTTACCCTTGGAGTGGCTTACTGGCTGATGTGTCTCTCATTCGGACTGAGTATCCCATTTTTCCCGGGCGCGTTCATCTACCCTGCGGCTATGGGCATTGGCTATCTTGCGATTTTCGCACCCGGCGGGCTTGGTGCCCGTGAACTTACAACTGTCTTGCTGGTGCGTCTGATTGTTCCTGACTGCGAACCCGGACTTGCTGAACTCACCGCTATCGTGGCAAGATTGTGGATAACACTCGGCGAGGCGATTGCCTTCGGGATTTCATTTCCCCTTTACGGTGTAACGCCTTCATCTCTAAAAAAAATGCTGTCCGGAATCGGATCATCTGATGGATATCCCGTCCAGGGAGATAAAGGGCAGTAGATCTGTTCCGCTCCTGTACTGCCTGCTTCCAATGGCAGTAACTCTTGAAAGGGTATCATATACATTGCCTGAAAGAACACAGCCGTCGTAATAGCCAAGAATTTCTCCCCTTCTGAACAGATAGACACGACCGCAGTCAAGAGTGAAATTGCCGGATGCCGCGTTCCCTCCACCGGCGGAAAGAATGCTGGTGACAAGGATTCCTGAGCCGGTTTCCTCCAGGGTGTTTACGGAGCCATTTACAGACGGATCAACAGTTAAGTTGGTGCATACTGGTTTTGAGTGTTCTCCAAGGTTTCTCCCGCTGCTGCCGGTGGATTCTGCTTTGCATTCGGCAGCAGATCCAAGGTCATGGAGAAAGCCCGTGAAAATCCCGTCTTCAAACAGAGTCTTGTCTCTGGTGGGTATGCCTTCACTATCAAAAGGTGCAGAGGATACCCCGCTGTTCAACCGCGGCAGATCCCTGATGGTCAACATGTTGCTGAGAACCTGCTTGCCTTCTGAACCGGCCAGTGGTGAAGCACCTTCACCAAGGAGTTTTCCGCTGACACCCGCTCTGACTGCCTGAAGCAGCAGAGAAAATGCCATGGGGGAGAATACGACCTTTTTCCGGCCTGCCGCACTAAGCGAATCGAACCTCTCAGCATGGATGGGAAGGAGAAGCATGTCAAGTACATCATTCATGGCCGGTAGAGAGTCGGTTGTGTTCAGAGAGTAACCTGACTGAAGCAGGCCTGTATCAGAAGGAAGGGTAATCCATAAACTGGTGAGAACTGTTGTCTTGGAATATGATCCTCTCAGGCTGCGGGAATTCATGATGGCGAAAGAATCTTTACCCCATTGTATCCTGGCTGACAATGCTGCCAGTGGATGAATTTCTTTTATCCGGGCCTGCAAACTGTTCAGGTAAGTGTAGACTGTGTCATGGGTTATTGCAGTGAGATCATCGGTAATAGTTTTTTCTGATTCAGGAGATTCTTCCGGAAAACTGAACAGAGCTGCTGGGCCGTATCTGCAACTGCCTATGACTTTGTCTACGAGGCGGAAGGGGTCAATCATACCCCATTCTCCGGAAACCCCGATTTTCCCGTTTCTTATCATTCTGAGGCCCCAGCCGGTTCTTCTTCCGGAGCCGGGGGTAGTATTTACTGGAGTAAACTCAAGGCTTTTGTACCAGCGATTTATACCGGTAACCTCCGCTTCGGTGGATACCTTTTCACAAGCTACAAGTATTTCCGATCCAGTCATGAGCACTTCTCTCATCAACTTACCTGCATTTCAGAAATGAGGATATGCGGACCGCCGTAGGTTACGGCGATTGCGCTGCTTCCCCTTCTGGAACAGCCGGACAGGCTGCCTGAAAGTTGCAGGTCATCTCCTGTATCCACAATACACCCCAGTACATCAGCAACTCTGCCTGATATAACCACAGGTGTTACCGGCTTGTGTATGACTCCGTTCCGTATGGTCCAGACCTCCTGTACAGCAATACTGAACCTGTCCATATCGGTTGCTCCCCCCATGAATCCCTTCAGATAGAGGCCATCATCAAGATGCAGCTTCAGTTTCTCCAGTGGTGTTTTCCCAGGTTCCATGTATGTGCATGTCATTCTGGCTTCAGGAGTTCTACCCGGACCGGATATTCTGGCATTACCGGTGGGGCGGGTATCTTTTCTTGAAGCTGTCCCTATTGTGTGCAACCAGTTGATGATTTTACCGGAAGATACAAGTTGTGTCTTTCTGCCTGGAGAGCCTTCGTCATCCCACTTCATGCTTCCTGGTTGATTCATTTGAAGTGAATCATCAACGATATTAACGCATTTCGACCCAACTGTTGATCCGATTCTGAGCAGGTGGGCCACTGCCGGATTGTTTTCCAGGAAGTCGGCCTCAACCAGGTGTCCGAATGCTTCGTGCACAAGGATTCCGGTCAGTTCAGGATCAAGTATTACTCTGGTTTTGCCCTGAGCTATACAGGTTGTTGTTTCCCGGAAAAGGAGATCGCTTCCTATCCCCGCAATATGCTTCTCCCTGCCCGTGAATCGGTCAAATGAGCCTCTCAGCGCAAGTTCCTCGCTGGCAATCAGGCCTCCGGGTAGTACTGCCTGTGTTTTCATTGAGCCAAGATTCTCTATTTCTCTAACGCTGGTTCCATTGGAGTTCGCGATAACCCTGTCTCGAATGATTTCATCGTAAGTAACCCTGGCTGAACCGGACGGAATGGATGCTCCCAGCAGTTCACAGTAGTGCTTGCACAGAAAAGACTTTTCCCGAAGTGGTACATCCGCGAGTGGAACACCGTTTACATCATCACTGTAAGTGTCCCGGCAGGCGGGGGGCAGTATGGGAAACGGTACGGGATGAGATTTGCTGTGAATGGCAAGTGCTGCTGCCTTATCCAGAGCTTTATGCATCTGCTCGGGGGAACTGAATTCGCAAATTCCCCATTTGCCGGCGATGAAAACTCTGGCTGTGCCTGTAAATTGTTCGATTGGGCCATTGTTCATATGGGTAAGTCCTGCATGCGTTACCGTTGTTCGAGAGGTGCGCGCAAGTCTGAGTTCAGCGAAATCAGCCTCTGATCCGGCAACAGCTTTCTCGGCCAGGTCCCTGTGTTTCTGCAAGTGGTTTCCTTTCAGTTGTTCAGCGGATTCCCGGAGGAAAGTTCCTCCAGGCAGACACGGGCAGAATCAGCCCAAAGACCGTTTGGCTTAATGTAAAGATATCTGTTGATACTGTCCATTGCCCGCAGATTATCGTTCTGCTCCATGTACAGGAGGGCCAGGATATGGTAAGCCTCAGCCATTCCCGACGCGGCTGCCGGGAGCAGTATTTCTCTTGCTGCCGGAAGATCTCCGTTCTGAAACAGCAGAGAGCCCATACGCACTCTGGCTTCATCTGCGAGCTCAGCATCTTCTATGATGATTCGGGTGTACCAGGTAATGGCTTCTTCCACATTACCCAGTTTGCCTTCAGCACCAGCCAGCACCAGCCAGCATTGCCCGTTCAGAGGTGCCAGAGCCAGTGCGGCCTCAGCATAAATCAGAGCATCAGGGTATCTCCCGCGCAGGTTAAGAAGCATCTTTGACATTTCCAGCGGTGCCTGGTAGTCGTGGGGCTTCAAATCCATATAAATCGTATACTCTTCCTCAGCGGTTGCCCAGGAGCAGTTGATCACCGCAATTCTGGCAAGACCAAGATGGGCCTCATGGGCGTCTTCAGTGATTTCAAGGGCAGTAGTGAATTCTCCCCAGGCTTTGTCGTACAGCCCCTGATTGATGTATGCCATACCAGTTTCCACATGAAGGTTTGCGGTAAGCGTGTTAACATTTACCCCTGGAAGCAGCAATGCAATGGTCAGAAAGCAACTCATCATAATTAATTCCTCCTCCGGTATTCTGAATCCTACAAGTGAAATATCTCAGTGGCAAGAGATCAGGAACCACAGGAGGTGTTTTTCTTATATTCCGCGCACAGTATCAAAAAAATAAGCAAAGCACGAAAGAACGATGAGGAAAATAATGAGCAGCAAATACGATCTTTTAATTCTTGGGGGAGGCCCGGCGGGATACGTACCTGCAATAAGAGCGGCTCAACTCCACAGGAAAGTCGCGATAATAGAGAAAGACGAAATGGGTGGTACCTGTCTTAACCGGGGCTGTATTTCAACCAAAACACTTGTTGCGTCCGCTTCACTGTATAGACGCGCGACAATGGCTAAAAAGTTCGGCCTGCAGGGGGCGCTTGATTTTGACTACGCGGCAATTGCAAAACGCAAGGATATGGTTGTAACAAGGCTTCGTAAGGGTATTGAAGCACACTTCAAACATCTGGGGATAGAAATTATCAGAGGGCATGGCACGCTCAGGAGTGCAGACAGAATAAATGTGGAAGGCAGAGAACTTCAGACGAGGAACATTCTTCTGTCACCGGGCTCTGTTCCCATGGTTCCGGGATCCATGAATCAGGAAGGTGTTCTTACCAGCAGAGATATCCTTGCCATGGATACTCTTCCGGAGAGCCTGATAATTATTGGAGGAGGAGTCATAGGTTGCGAGTTTGCTTCCATCATGTCATCCTTTGGTGTGAAAGTCACCATTGTGGAAATGCTTCCCGATATCCTCCCCGGCGTAGACGCTGATGTGGCTGCTGTGGTAATGAAAGCTCTCAAGAAAGCAAAAGTGAAAATTCACATCGGACAGCCAGCGGAGCAAATAAGTATTACACCGGACGAAGCCTCCGTAACCCTTGGAAATGGTACAGTTCTTACATCTCAGAAGCTTCTTGCGGCAATAGGAAGAAAATCAAGGACAAGTGATTCAGGTTTTGAGGAAGCCGGTATAGCGATGGATGACAGGGGTAACATCATCACTGATGACAACAACAGGACAAATCTCCCGGGTGTGTATGCTGCAGGAGATGCCACAGGCAAATGGCAGCTGGCTCATGCCGGCAGCGCCCAGGGCATTGCCGCAGTACATGAAATGTTTAACGCTGCTCCCCGAAAGATCAACGCGGACGCCATGAGCGGCTGCATCTTCACATTTCCCGAGGTTGCGATGGTTGGACCCGGCGAGGACGAGTGGAGGGTAAGAGGGGCGAAAATTAAAACCTCTATCTCCAGATACATCGCCAACGGCAAAGCCATGGGAATTAATGAAACTGAGGGGTTCGTTAAGCTTATCAGTAAAGAACAGGATGACACTGTTATCGGAGTGCAGGTCGTTGGAGCTGATGCCTCAAGTCTCATCGGCTGGGCTGTAATGGCAGTGAACGCTGAAATCAAAGCATCTGACGCTGCCAGGTACATACACCCTCACCCAACTCTTTCAGAACTGTTCATGGAAGCCAGCGAGGGAATGGGATACGGCGCGATACATGGATAGAACCACAAAAGCGATAGAGGAATTGCTCAATACAGTAAAAACTCTCCGCAGTCCGGGAGGGTGCAACTGGGACAGAAGTCAGACACTGAAAACCCTTAGACCCTATATGCTTGAGGAAGCCTATGAGGTTGCCGACGCGGTTGACAACGACGACATGGATGAACTCAAAAAGGAACTGGGCGATCTTCTTCTTCACATCTTCATGTCCGCTGATATCTGCCGTGAACAGAAAATCTTCGATCTTGCTGATGTTGCTGAACAAATCACTCAGAAACTGAAGCGAAGACATCCCCATGTGTTTGACAAAACATCCGAACTCACCCCTGAAGAAGTTGAAAAACAGTGGGAAGCAATTAAAGCAGCAGAGAAAAAGAAACAGAAAAAGAAATTCTTTGATTCTGTCCCCGCAGCCATGCCGGCTCTCCAGAAGGCCTGGCGTATTCAGCAGAGAGCATCTGAGGTTGGTTACACCGGGAAAACCCGGATAGAAAACACAGAAGAAATCTCACAAATCCTGAAAAAAGCGGAGATTACAGAAAGAGACATTGGCAGAATTCTCTTTTCCACTGCCAACATAGCCAGGCTGAATAAAATAGAGCCGGAAAAGGCCCTCAGGGAAAGGAACAGCGACTTCATCAGCAGATTCAACCACCTTGAGGAACTCCTGGCGGAGAGAGGGTGTTCGCTGGATAACAGTGACACACAGCAGATGAAAGAATGCATTGCTATTGCTTTCAGTGAAGAGTGACTTTGTTCTCAATTGAAAGAACATCAGACGGTTAGCAGTGCTCATGCTCTGTTTGCAGATCGGGCTGTTGTTCTTGAATGCGTATATATATATGTTACCACCGGGATGAAATTGATATCACCAACCGAGACAGAGAAAGGAAGCGCCAATGAGAAAGATCACTGTTCTGCTTGCAGTGGCCGCTCTGGCCATGGCCGGTTCCATTGATCCGAATCTTGCCGTCGTCATGGCGGGAGCCACAGACACCGACCTTATCCCGGTGTTTATCCTGGCCCGTGGCCAGGTTGACAATGACTGGGTGAATTCCGCCACAGACGGAATGAACAGAGACGACAGGCAGCAGTTTGCCGTCAGCGCAATGAAAGACATAGCAGATGTAGCTCAGGGCGGTATTATCGCCGAGCTGAGCACCTTCAATTCCGACAATGTAACCAATGTCATTCCGCTGTGGCTTGCAAACGCGGTTTACTGTGAAGCCACAGTATCCGTAATCAACAGCATGGCCTCCAGAACTGATGTGGTTCTTATCGAACGGGGCGCAGGTGATGGTCCCGGGCTTATTGAGCCTGTGGATGCTCGTGAATCTACTCCCGAGGAGCTTGATAAAGGTCTGGCCTGGGGCGTTGAAAAGATCAATGCTGACGATGCCTGGGCTCTTGGCTACGAGGGACAGGGAGTAATTGTTGGTGTAATTGACACAGGCGTAGATTACAACCATTCTGATCTTGGCAACAACATGTGGCATGACACACCGGCTGGCTATCACTACGGCTGGGATTTCTATGATAATGATGACGATCCCATGGATGACTACGGTCACGGCACTCATTGTGCCGGAAGCGTTGCCGGTGATGGCTCTGCCGGAACTGAGACCGGAGTAGCCCCTTCAGCCACTATTATGGCTCTCAGGATCAATTACTATACCGGTGGATACCCCACCTGGATTCAGGGTATGGAATTTGCGACAACCAATGGCGCGGCTGTTCTTTCAATGTCTCTTGGAACCACGCCAGTGGGCAACACTACTCTTCGCACAGCCGAGGAGAATCTTCTCACCGCAGGCGTTTTCCACAGTGTCGCCGCCGCCAACGCCGGTCCCGGATCAGGAACAATTTATGCCAGCGGAGACTGCCCTCCGCCATGGTTCCACCCTGATCAGGCTCATCACGGCGGACAGAGTGCTGTTGTAACTGTTGGAGCTACAGACAGCGGCGACAACATCGCCAACTTTTCCAGTCGCGGTCCTGTTACATGGTGGAGCGATTACACGGGTTCCACTCCCCTGATTGATCCCGACATCAGTGGACCAGGTGTTAATGTAGTCAGCACACAGTGGACCGGCGGATATACCACAATGAGCGGTACTTCAATGGCAACACCTCACCTGGCTGGTGTGGCTGCCCTTATCCTCAGTGCCAATCCTGCTCTTACAGTGGCACAGATGGACAGTATTATTGAGATGACAAGTCTTGATCTCGGTGTATCAGGCAAAGACAACACCTTCGGTGCTGGCCGTGTGGACGCTTATCAGGCAGTTCTTGCTGCTCTTGCAATGACAAGTACAGAAGAAAGCCAGGGAGCAGTTGTACCGGCTGCTATGGGCATCAGTACAATCAGCCCCAATCCCGTCAGCGGCTTTGCGTCTTTCAGCGTTTATACAGCTGCTTCAGGTACAGCTGATATCTCTGTTTTTGATGTAACAGGTCGCAGAGTGTCCAACATCGATAACTCCGAAATTGAATCGGGGGCGAATGCCTACAACTGGCAGATTCCTGCTGAAATGGGCAATGGAGTTTACTTCGTTCGCGCCACCGTTAACGGCAGCACGGTTTCCACAAGAATGACTGTTGTGAGGTAACAAAAAAGTAAATACCAATGAAGGGCGTCCGCAAGGGCGCCCTTCCTGTTAGTGACATTCGTGGAGAATTATGCTATTGCTTTTAAAGTCAGGTTATTTTATCCTTTAGTCTTCCATAGGGAGGGGACCAAAAAACATTTGGCGCTGCATTGTTCCGTAGTAGCCGTTGTTTCATCGCATGATTTATCGAATTGGCATGAAGCAATCCTCCTTGTGGAGAACGATGAAGGGAAGTGAAAATGAGACTTATTATCACTTTGCTTGTTTTAGCTGTAGTGGCTATGGCAGGCTCAATTGATCCGGATCTTGCTGTTGTCATGGCAGGATCCACAGACACCGATATGATCCCGGTGTTCATTCTGGCCCACGGCCAGGTTGACAGAGACTGGGTGAACTCTGCAACCGACTGTATGCACAGAGATGAAAGGCAGCAGTTCGCTGTCAGTGCCATGAAAGACATCGCGGATGTTGCTCAGAGCGACATTATCGCCGAGTTGAATACTTCAAACGCAGAAAATATCAAATCACTCTGGCTTGCCAACGCAGTTTACTGTGAAGCTACAAGGTCAACAATAAGAGAAATAGCATCCAGATCGGATGTTGTGCTTATAGAGAGTGCCGCCAATCCTCGAGCAGGGCTTATCGAACCGGTTGAGGTTCGTGAAACAACACCTGAAGAAGACGGGAAAGGCACCGCATGGGGTGTTACAAAAATAAATGCCGATGATGTCTGGGCAGCAGGTTATGAGGGACAGGGTGTGATCGTCGCAGTGATCGACACTGGAGTTGACTACGACCACATTGATCTTTGCGACAACATGTGGAGTGACACACCGGCTGGATTCGAGAACGGCTGGGACTTCTACAACAATGATAACGACCCCATGGACACCAACGGCCACGGCACCCACTGTGCCGGAAGCGTTGCCGGTGACGGATCCGGTGGAACTCAGACAGGAGTTGCTCCTTCAGCCACAATCATGGCCCTGAGAATCAACTACTATGCCGGTGGAGAATCCACATGGATAGAGGCTATGGAATTCGCTACTGATCACGGTGCCACTGTTATTTCAACTTCTCTCGGTTCCGGACAGGGCAATACAACCCTTCGCACAGCTGAAGAAAACCTTCTCACTGCTGGTGTTTACCATAGTGTCGCGGCAGCCAACGAAGGCCCCGGAGCAGGAACCGTTCTTTCCAGCGGTGACAGCCCTCCACCCTGGTTCCATCCCGACCAGGCTCATCATTACGGCCAGAGTGCCGTTGTAACTGTAGGAGCCACTGACAGTGGCGATACCATCGCTGATTTTTCCAGCCGCGGACCGGTTACCTGCTGGAGCGACTATAACGATACTTATGCTCTCATTGATCCCGATATCTGCGGCCCGGGTGTCAATATTGTCAGTACCAAGTGGACCGGCGGATACACTACCATGAGTGGTACTTCAATGGCTACACCGCATCTTGCGGGAGTGGCGGCACTGATGCTCAGTGCCAACGCCGATCTTACTGTCGCGCAGATGGACAGCATAATTGAGACAACAAGCGTTGATCTTGGCCCTTCCGGCAAGGACAACAGCTACGGTGCCGGTCGTGTTGATGCCTACCAGGCCGTTTCAGCAGCGGTTGCTCTTGCAACTACAGGAATAGAAGAGAGTCAGGGAGACGCTATGCCGGCAGGCATGAGTATCAGTACTATCAGCCCCAACCCTGTCAGCGGCTTTGCGTCTTTCAGCGTTTATACAGCTGTTTCAGGTATAGCTGATATCTCTGTTTTTGATGTAACAGGTCGCAGAGTGTCCAACATCGATAACTCCGAAATTGAATCGGGGGCGAATGCCTACAACTGGCAGATTCCTGCCGAAATGGGCAACGGAGTTTACTTCATTCGCGCCACTGTTAACGGCAGCACGGTTTCCACAAGAATGACTGTCGTGAGGTAACAAAAAAAGTAAATACCAATGAAGGGCGTCCACAAGGGCGCCTTTCCTGCACACAAGAATGACATCCGTTGAACTTGTTGATATGTTAGTAAAATGAAGGGTGGTTTGAAAGTGAAATTTTATAGGGAACTTGACCTTACCTTTCGAGGGCAACTTGCTGAAGACGGTCAAATACCTGTATCGCAATTGATAAATGCTCTTAGTAAAGTTCAGCTTATTCTCCATTTCATTGCTATGGAAACCCAAGGACTGACTTATTCAAGCAGGATACAGGTTCCAAGGAAAATTAAGGAAAGCTATCGACTCATTTTCAGTGGTTCCGGCCACTGCTGTTTTCAGACTCATCTCGGTTTAGGAGATGTTACCAGTAATCTGTTTTTTGCTATAAGTATTGATGAAACACTGGCAAAATTCAGATCTTTGAATGAGCATTTGGAGAGGAGTGATAGCAGTTCTTTGATTGCAGACTTTCCTGACGCAGGTTACAGAGAACACATCCTCTGTGCAATAAAGGATATTCTTCCTGATGAAGAATCAGGTTACACTATTGGATTACGCGAAAAAAGTGAAGACTACAGCTTGTTTAACTCTGCCAGGATTAGACCGGAATTTGTAGAATTGCATTACGATAAAGCACGCATACAGGCTGAGAACAAAAGAAGAAACGGTAAGGTTATTGGAAAACTGACCGATATCAATTTTATACAACGGAGAATTACCGTATTGGATCTCGTCAGCAAATGTAAAGTAACTGTACAGTACGAACCTGATTCTGAACGTGAGTTGGTTGAAATGCGAAGGAAATTGGTGCGAGTGACTGGATTAGTGGTTTACGGGCATTCAGATAAGCCCAAAGAGGTAGTATCTGCAACCATTACAAATATGAACACAGATAACTACCAGCTTAAATGGCTTTATGACGGCAGCAGCAAGACGCTTTTGAAATCACCGATTGACATTAAAGTAAAGTACAACTCAGATCTGGAAATGCTTTGTGCAGAGAACAAAGTTCTCAACATTGATGTCTGTGCTTTTTCAAGGGATGAACTGGAAGAGGAGATTCAGCTTGAAATGGCCTCTTTGTGGAGAACTTACGTACAAGAAGAGGATAAAAATCTTACTTCCGATGCACAGAAGCTAAAAAACACTCTCAAGAACTTGTTTCTCGGATTAACACTGCATGCCTAAATCCAAGCTTGTTGTAGAGAAGGCTCTCAGAAAGAAAGGTTTTTGGGAAGACTCGGGAGATCATCACAGGTTTTCTTATAGAACACTGAGTGGAGAAATCAGCAGAATCAGGACACATACAAGCCATTCAAAATCGAAGAAAGACATCAGTGATAAACTCATTGGTCAAATGGCTAAACAACTGAAGTTATCCAGAGCTGAGTTTATCGACTTGGTTAACTGTCCACTTTCTCAGGAAGATTACGAAAACATTCTGAGAAGCAAGGCTTTTCTTTAAGCTGATAAGGATCCGGTTTAACATCAGGATTTGTTTAAGAGTATTGTATTGACTCGAAACAACTCATTACCCTATCTTCAATCGGGTTTGCAGCTGAGAATCATTCCGCAAGCGGATTTCATCTGAACAAAAGGAGAGACCCATGAGATTCACAATATGCTGTATCGTCCTTTTTCTTATCGGTTGCTCTGACAGCACGGGTCCCGAAGAAAGCGGGTATCAGGTAATACCACCGGAGAATCCCCAGTCCCATCAGGGCAGAATTTTCGGAATCAATATATCCGAGGGTTGCGAGGGTTTTCTGGCCGCATTTGATGTAGCGCAGGAGGCTGGAATCCAGGTCGCGGAGTTGATTCTCGCCTGGGATCAGATAGAGACATCCGAAGGAGTCTATGAAGATCCCTGGGGAACGCTCGAGGCAATTTCATTTTACGGCAATGAAGATGTTGAAGTGCTTCTTACAATATCCGTTATAAACACAGTGAAGAGAACGGTGCCGGATTATCTCGATGGCTATGACTACAGCTCTCCAGAGGTTACCGATGCTTTCGAAAACATGATTGACTGGGTAATGGAACAGATATCCCCGGATGTTACCATTGCTGCCCTCGCTATTGGAAACGAAGTCGATTGTCTTCTTGACGGAGCTTACCAGTGGAATGACTATACCAGTTTCTTCCAGCAAGCTTCCTCCTGGATCCATCAGAACCATCCGGACATCCCCACCGGGGTCAAGTGTACAGTAACCGGCGGACTTTTTGGAGGAGAGACCGGGGAGATACAGACGATTAATCAGTACAGTGATGTGGTCATGCTGAACTACTATCCACTGGACTCGGAATTCAGAGTCATGGACCCGTCAGTTATACATCAGCACTTCAACCAGATGGCCGACTACTTCCCGGGAAGAAAGATCTGGATGACAGAGCTGGGTTATCCATCTGGCCCCAACTGCAACAGTTCCGAGACTATGCAGGCAGAGTTCTATCATGAGATGTTCACCGCCTGGGATGATCATATCGGAGTAATTGAACTGGTTCTTATTGACTGGCTTCACGAAGCAACACCTGAACAGGTGGAGGAATGGGAGGAGTACTACGGATTATCAAGTCCCGGTTTCGTTGAATTTCTCTCCACACTTGGTTTAAGGAATTACGACCACACCGATAAGTATGCCTGGATCCAGCTTCTGGAAGAGACAGATGTCAGGGGATGGAATTAGCTCAAACTCTTGTAGAGTTTTCAATATCCAGTACATTGGGGTACAATTTGTACCCCCCTTCGTCTAAGCTGGGACTTGCAGAGTTTTTTGATTTCAGTACATTATGGAGAATCGGCGGCTGGTGTGAAGTCTAGCTGGGGCTTGCAGAGTTTTTTGATTTCAGTACATTGCGGTGCTGGGGGGGGAACAAAGAATGCGGCTGGGGCTTGCAGAGTTTTTTGATTTCAGTACATTGTTGGAGGTGGTGCTGTCATACTGTCTCCGCTGGGGCTTGCAGAGTTTTTTGATTTCAGTACATTGGTGCCGCACGAGAGATAACCATAATGCAGCTGGGGCTTGCAGAGTTTTTTGATTTCAGTACATTCCCGGAGGTGCGGGTAAACGTCCCG
>JAIOSV010000033.1 GCA_021107435.1 Candidatus Sabulitectum sp.
ACCTTGCAGGCAGACAGGTGTATTCAGTTTCAGACACCTGGCCTGCCGGTGAACATACTGTGAATCTACCAGCTCTTTCTCCCGGTACATACATGGTTCGACTTGGTTCTAATGGATTCTCAAAAACTGGACGGTTTGTGCTGCTGGATTAGAAATGAAAAAGCGGGGTGAGCATTGCCGCTCACCCCGCAAATTTTACCCGATATCGGGATTTCTGTCTACTGCAGAACTACAAGTTTCTCAGTAGCTTCAAATTGACCGGCTTCCATCCTGCAGAAATATACACCGGGATTCAGGTTTTCAATACGTACCTGATAACTTCCGGCTTCAATCTCCCCGTTTGCTATTCTGGCAACGGCGCGCCCGGATATATCGAAAACACTGAGGTTTACGTTGCAGACACCGGGAACCGAGAAGGCAATAACAGGAGAACCTGAGCTCGGGTTCGCGGACACAATACTGAGAGCGCACACATCTGCCGGGCAGAGGGAGCCTTCGATAGAAACCCACGTTACCCAGTCGATGGTAACATCTTCCAGTGCCGGTACATTACTGATGTCTGTCGTTGAAAGAATCGCCCTGTACTGGATATAGTTATCCTGATCCGTTACATATGAATCAATAGAACCAGGTGCAGTTATGTCGGCGGACCAGGAACCCATGTTCGCTGAGTCATCGGAACTGCGCAGCTGGAAGACAACATCGGAGTCTGTCGGTGTGGTTGCTGTCCAGGCAATGCTGTTCCAGGCAGGCTCTTCCTGTGCGTCAAGTATGGATGATTCCAGTACACCTGTACCCTCAACAATGTCATACCAGTCAACCCTGTCAGAGCTGTTATCGCATATAAGAGCTTCAATTACTCCGTCAAGGTTGATATCCAGAGCTGCGATGAAGTATGGACTGTAATGAGCGTCAGTTATCAGATGCTCGACCCAGGATGTTCCTGAACCATTGTTCTCAAACCAGAACGCTTCATCAGTATTGGGACTTGTGACAAGAACATCCTCATCGCCATCCTGATCAATGTCGCAGAAGTTGGAGAAATACGGGTAATCTATTGTTTTAATTGTGTGTCTGATCCATGTGGTTCCGATGTCGTCGGAGTTTTCAAACCAGCAGAGACTGTCGCCGGACACCGCTGCGCAAACAACATCAAGGAATGTATCGCCATCAATGTCAACGAACCATGGTGCGCCGGCCCCGTTAAGTGAACCGCTTATGCAGTGCTGTGTCCAGTTGATACCGGTACCGTCATTTTCCCACCATGACAAAGAGTCACCGCTGTAAGCACCGGCCACTACATCAAGATGACCGTCATTGTTGAGATCAGCTACATTTCCGCATCTGGGACCGTTTGTTCCGCAGATGTCATGTTTTGTCCAGGCGAAGCCGCCAACACCGTCATTTTCGTACCAGGCAACCCAGTCGCCGGAATACGCGGGTACAACAACATCAGCATGGCCATCATCGTTTATATCAGCTACAACAAGAGTTCTGATTCCATTGACATTCTCATCAATGTAGTGTCGAATCCATCCGCCGCCGGTGCCGTCGTTTTCGTACCAGGCCACGAAATCATCTGAGTGGAATCCGGCAACCGCATCAAGATCACCATCGTTGTCGATGTCTACAAGATCAGCAGTATGCACCTGATCGCCAAAGGCAATGTCGTGACGCTCCCAGAAATAGCTTTCCCCGTCGATATTTTCGTACCATACGAGGGAATCTGCCGAGTAAAGGCAGACAAGAACATCAAGATCAGTATCAGCGTCGATATCACCGCAGACTGCCCATCTCGGGCCATTACATAATGAAGATGATGCAACATTGTGTTCATAACTCAGATCAATCTGACCTGCTGTTGACCAGGAAATACCACTCGAGGCATCGAACAAATCTCCAAAAGTTGTTACAGGACCGGAAGTACCGGAGCCACCTGTCCAGTCAGTTTGTGTTTCCGTGCCATCTGCCAGACAAATGCTGACCAGCATGACAAGAACAGTAATAATTCTCATTACACCATACCCCTCTTTTGTAAGTTGAACAACAAGTCTGCCAAGTAAATGCATCTGGCAAACGGAGTATGATAGTCCACACTATGAGCCATGTCAAGCAAACCAAAACATCACGAAGTTTTGATGTTCCCAGACAGCATTCCTCTCACCTGAGCGGAATGTACCCCACTCTTCAAGTTCCGTCATCTCCGGTGCCGGAGCAAAATCAGCTTGACAACTGAATAGATAAAGTTAGAGAATTACAGAGCAGCGGTGGGCAGGTAATCTTCTTCATCAAAAGGCTTATCAATACCTGACAATCACAGTTGATACCATAACAAGATGGCCACCCGCATGGACATCTCAGTGTCTATTCCAGCTTCAGCACCATTGAACTGCTGACCGCATTCCCGGAACAGCACTTTACCGCATAAATACCACTGGGCACCTCAACCCCGGAAGATGATTTTCCGTCCCAGACGTAAACGCCATCGCCTGAAACAGGCTCAAGCTCGGTAATAAGCCTCCCGCAAACATTAAATATCTGAATACTGGTATTGACACTGTGATTCCCGGAAACCTCAATTGCAGCAGAAGACGAGAAAGGATTGGGTGAAACGCTGAAAGTCAAATCAGATATGCCACAAGCTGTTTCTCCTGTACACCCCTGAGTAAGAGTGTTGTTTCTGTAACAACAAGTAGAAACACCCCCGACAAATATCAAGTCCTGGTCTCCATCAAGGTCAAAGTCTTCAGAAAGAACTCCAAAGGTAAGATCGGGTGTTTCCAATAAGAGACTGTCAGTAGGCCACCAGGATGGGAAGTGACCATTCCCGTAACCGGGAAAAACATAGCCTCGGACACATGTAGACAGCGCTGCATCCAGATGTCCATCCATATTGAAATCTTCAATTTCTATCCAATTTCCAGCAGGTAAAAAACTATGCGCTGGCTCATAAAAGAATTCTGTGGCATTCCATATCAGTACTTCAGATATTACAGTCATAGGATCTCCCCCGGTAGCTATCATATCCGTCATACCGTCTTCGTTGAAATCACCAACACCTAAAAAACTAAAAGCCATATTGGCGTAGTGGTCGGCAACTGTCTTTGCCGGTTGGAAGGTACCATCACCGTTCCCGTAAAGGAATGTTATAGTGCTATAACACTCGTTAATTAAACCTATGTCGTTATTGCCATCAAGATCCATGTCTCCAAGAATCTGTACTGTGTGAAGAATACGATTGGGAATATAGTAACTTGTTGCCTCTTGAAAGGTGAAATCCCCGTTGCCCAGTCTAACAAGAACCGTATCATTTGGAGATTTATCATCATCCACATCAGAAGTCACCAAATCGCAGTTTCCGTCATTATTCAAATCACCGGAAGTAATCCAGATATTTTCTACAATCAGTGTATTCAACTCTGTAAAACTTCCATCTCCGTGCCCTTCGAATCGGTGGATAACATCACTTTCATGGGGATCGAAATCCTCCATCCATCCCTCACCTATCAACAAATCAAGATTACCATCGTTGTTAAAATCGTTAACAGTAATTGAGCCCATTGAATAGGTAACAACACTCGTGGTCAGATCAAATGTGCAATCACCATTCCCCTGGAAGATAAACAGATAACTGTAATTAATACAGCAGGTAACAACAAAATCGGGGAATCCATCATTGTTGAAGTCGCCCCCATCCAGGCTGACTGTCGATCCTGCTGTTAATATTTGCTCATAAGCCTGCTCAAAGATAAACTCTGCTCTTACTGTCTGCGAAAGAAGGGCGGGAAGAACAGCGAACAATGCTAAACGCTTCATCTTCATCATCTCCTTCAGTTACCAAAGAATATATTATTACTTATGTGTGGACAAGAGCATTACTTTCAATACCCCTGAGGTTGACAACTTGAGTGGAAAGAGTATAAAGTATTACGGGGCAGGGATCAGGCAGGAGGTTGAATTGGAACAAATCGTGGAAAAATATCAGAGCATGTCAGACAACGACAGATCGTTCGATATTAAATTCTGGCAAAACGCAGGTGACAAGGCGATTTTTGAAGCAGCCTGGGAGATGTTAAAAGACTACTGCTTAATAAGAGGTAAAGATGCTGCTGAACTCCGAATTCAAAGAACTGTTGAAACTTTTCGAAAAATACAGAGTTAGATACCTTATAGTTGGTGGTTATGCTGTTATGAAATACAGCGAACCCAGGTTTACAAAAGATATAGACTTCTGGATTGCTGTTGATTCTGATAATGCAAGGGCAGTGTTTGCAGCTTTGAAAGATTTTGGTGCCCCTCTAACTGAATTGAGTGCAGAAGACTTTACAGATCGTGAATCTTTCTATCAGATGGGTAGACCTCCAGTTCGCGTAGATATAATGATGTCAATTCCGGGAGGCGATTTTGAAGAAGCATGGCTTAACAGAGAGGAGATAGAAATAGATTCTGTCAAGCTTTTGTTCATCTCAAGATCAGATCTGATCAAAACAAAGAAAGCCAGCGGAAGACCCCAGGACATGATTGATGTTCTTACACTCGATGAAACAAAAGAACCCGAACACTAATCATTCAAAGGGAAAAAGGCACTTTTCTAACTTAAGAATTTATCTTGTACAGGGCTGATCGCCGTTACCTTCAAACACATGAACAATATCTCTTTCATAAGGAGATGTGCTCATCGCCCACGCCCATCCTTCAACAATGGAATTGCTAAATCAGGATATCCATCATTGTTAAAATCTCCAGCATCCAGGGTAATTGCACCATAATTCCAATCTATTTCATATTGAAAAGCCTGCTCAAAGATAAACTCTGCTCTTGCTGTCTGCGGAAAAAGGGCAGGAAGAATAACGAACAAGGTAAAATACTTCATTCCAGCTTCAGCACCATTGAACTGCTGACGGCATTCCCGGAACAGCACTTTACCGCATAGATACCACTGGGCACTTCAACCCCGGAAGATGATTTGCCGTCCCAGAGATAAACGCCTTCACTTGAAACAGGCTCAAGCTCGGTAATAAGCCTGCCGGAAACATCGAATATCTGAATACTGGCACCGACACTGTGATTCCCGGAAACCTCAATTGCAACAGAAGACGAGAAAGGATTGGGTGAAACGCTGAAAGTCAAATCAGAGATACCACAAGCTGTTTCTCCTGTACAACCCTGAGTAAGAGTGGTGTTTCTGTAACAGCAAGTAGAAGCACCCCCGACAAATATCAAATCCTGGTCTCCATCAAGGTCAAAGTCTTCAGCGAGAACACCATAAGTTGCACCTGCGGATTTCAGAAGAAGACTGTCAGATCCATTTGCGAAATGTCCATTCCCGTAACCGGGCAGAACAATACCGTAGTTAAATGAAGACACCGCAATATCCAGATGTCCATCCATATTGAAATCTTCAATTTCTATCCAATTACCCCCGTTGCAAATACTATCCACTGAACTGTAGAGATAACCTCCACCTGAGTCCCAGAGCAATACTTCATCATATGATGACATAGCCATTGATCCTGTGGCAGCCATATCCGGCATACCGTCCTCGTTAAGGTTACCAATTCTTATAAAACCGTAAGAACCAGCCGCAGAGTGCTGATCAGCTACAACTGTGGCAGATTGGAAAGTGCCATCACCGTTCCCGTAAAGGAATGTAATGTTATCGCAGTAATTAATCAATCCAATATCCACATTCCCGTCAAGGTTCATGTCTCCAAGAATCTGTGTTGTGTGAAGTATTCCGCCCGGGATATCGTAACCTGTGATCGCCTGAAAGGTGAAGTCACCATTACCCAGTTTTACCAGAACCTCACCGTTATAAGCATCTATATCAGAAATAACAATATCATCGTTCCCATCGCCATTCAGATCATCAGCAGTAACCCATATGTTTTCTGCAGTCAGTGCGCTCAACTCTGTAAAACTTCCATCTCCGTGCCCCTCGAATCGGTGGATAACATCACTTTCATGGTAACCGAGATAGTCCCTCCATCCCTCACCTATCAACAAATCAACATTACCATCGTTGTTAAAATCGTTAACAGTAATTGAACCCATTGAATAGGTAACAACACTCGTGGTCAGATTAAATGTGCAATCACCATTCCCTTGGAAGATAAACAGATAACTGTAATAGCGACAGCAGGTAACAACAAAATCGGGGAATCCATCATTGTTGAAGTCACCCCCATCCAGGCTGACTGTCGATCCTGCTGTTAATATTTGCTCATAAGCCTGCTCAAAGATAAACTCTGCTCTTGCTGTCTGCGAAAGAAGGGCAGGAAGAATAACGAACAATGCTAAACGCTTCATCTTCATCATCTCCTTCAATTACCAAGAATTATTACTTTTCTTACAAACTCTTCTTCGCCAAGCCCTGTAACACAGACGGTGTACATCCCTGCAGGAAACTTATATCCTCCATCACACGGAAGCAGTGTGGTCATTCCTGTATGAAGCTCTTCGGTTTCAAGATTACCAACAAGCCTGCCGTCAATCGAGTATACCCTTACCTCTATACCCTCAGGAAGTGGTGAAGACAAATTGACTGCAAGTTTTATTGTTTCTGCGGGACTGAGTATGAATACTTCAGAAACACCACTGTATTGAGCGTGAACGCTCAACACAATCGTTTCAATCCTCGATTGTAATTCAGACCCACTGGCATTACAGTTCAGAGCTGTTTATCAGGGTTCTACCTGCCATTTTGAATCTCAAGCAAGGTTAACAGGGCATTGCATCTTTCAGTAAATGTGGTATTTTTCCGCTTGATTTGATTTCAGGTGAGAATCCTTATTACAAGATCTTTTGAATCAAACAGAGTCAGGTTGTAAACAGTATGATCCAGAGTTATGTGCTTCTGATTGTCGGCTTTGTTCTTCTTGTTACGGGCGGAGATTACCTTATTAAAGGTGGAAGTCGTCTGTCTGCGCTTCTGGGTGTATCACCCCTCCTTATTGGTCTGGGTATCGCGGCGTTTGGAACCAGTGCCCCGGAGGCAGCGGTTTCCATAAAAGCGGCAGTCAGCGGTCACTCTGCAGTCTCTATAGGAAATATTCTGGGAAGCAATATTGCCAACATCGGCCTCGCTGTGGGTCTCTCACTTCTGTTGTTCGGTATTAAGGGAAACCACAGAAAATTATGGAAAGAAATCTCGTTCGGCTTTGCCGCAACACTTCTTCTTCTTTTCCTCTGCATTACTCCATTTTCCCGGAAGGGTGAATACGGACTGAACCATATTGGAGGATATATCCTCCTGTTTTTCTTCGCCGGCTATCTGTTCCATCTTTTCAGAATGAGCCGATCCGACAAAAAGAAAACACAGAATGAAACGACGAATCACATAAAGAACCGTCTACTGGAATACGTTAAATCAATAGTAATGACTCTTGGCGGCATTGCCGGAGTAATCTTTGGCGGAAGCTTCGTTGTAGATCATGCGGTTCTGATCGCAGCGTCATGGGGGGTTTCTCAAACACTGATCAGTGTAACAATAGTAGCACTGGGTACTTCACTGCCGGAAATAGTGGTGTCGGTAATTGCTGTTCGCAAAAACCACTGGGATATGGCTCTTGGGAACATTCTGGGCAGCAACCTCTTCAATATTCTGTTCGTTCTGGGTACAACCGCTACTATAAGATCCATGGAGTTCTCAAACTTCAATCGACTTGTTTTGCCGGATCTGTTTATCGCTCTCGGGATTACTCTAATGCTGTATTTATTCATAATGCGTAAGGGAAAAACAGCTGATACATTGAAAAGAAGCAGGATGCATGGTGCAATTCTGCTGCTTACTTACACAGCATACATCGCATTTGCAATCCTGCGGCCACAACTCATCTGAGAACTGTTACTTTGGCATTAGCGGAAGTCTGACGGGCACATCGGGCAAAGATAAGGTAAATCCCTGTGGGTTGAGTTTCCGTGCTCCATGTAAGCGTATGAGCACCTGGAGAAAGATAACCGTCAACAATTGTGGCGATTTTTCTGCCCATCATGTCATAAACAAATACATCGGTTTCGCCACCGGCAACCGTAATGTCTATTGTCATCTGACCTGTAGTGCAGGGGTTGGGTCTTGGCCATCCAAGCGCAGTGGGTACACTGTAGAGGGTTCCGTTACTGTATCCGGGAGTTGGTGTTGCCAATATCCTCCACTCTCCACCGTCGGGAAATCTGCCGTATGAGATATCAGAGGTCTGCCGGTCAAACTGAATATGTTCAAGTGTGGATATGTATGGAACTTCCCCGCTGCCCGGTACAATTCTGCCCAGCTTGAAGCTGTCTCCTCCGCCGGACAGTCTGAACGGCAGGTGGGTGCCGCCCTTCCACTGGTCACCGTCTGCCCAGAAAAGCATGTAACCGTCTGCGGGAATCATGGTGCCTCTGGGGACAGACCATGGTTCAGCAGCAGAAGAATCCGGCTCAAAAAACACAAGCACTCCCGCATCAAGATCGTATCCTGTACGGTTGTAGATTTCTATCCAGTCTGAGGACCGGGACCAGTCATCGAAAATAGTGCTGGTGTTTATTGCCATTAACTCGTTCACAACAAGCCCGTTGAATCCGGTTGGGAAAAAGTAAGCCCCTATGTCCCGTCTGCTGCCGTCCGGGTCCTGTTCATCCGGATTCCCTGAGTTGACGCATGGAGAGTCCCATGACGGAAAAAAACCCTGTGTGAGTTTCGGATCACCCTGAATGTTGCCCGCTCCCTGTAACTGCTCTGTGTCGGAAATTGACCATGCTGCAGTTACTGCTCCCTGATCCACCCTGACGGGAACAGAGCACTGGGTAAAGATTGAATTGGATACTGTGGCAATACCGCCACCCATACCGGCAGTCTTTTCATAGGCATGAACAGCTGTACCGCATTCTGAAAAAACAATCCCGCTGCCTTCTGCTGCAGCACCGTCTTTTACTCCTATGCCTATGGGACAGTCTGTGATAACACAGTTTTCTATCTGAACAAGCGAACCGCTGCCACTGCCGCCTGTGGGCGCTCCAATGGAAAAGCCTTTGTCTGTGGAATTTGAAAGCCTTGTATTTGTTATGGTCACGGAAGAAGCGTTCATGTCAATACAGTCGCCGTCAATATCTTTAACAGTGCAACCGTCAACAGTGAATTGTCCGCCTGAACAAAGATGGAATTCAATACCGTCCATACTTGACGCTACCGGATCGTACAGGTTAATAAAATCAGAGCTGGTGACGGTTGCGCTCTGCCCTTCCTGCATGAAGAAAAGCTCTCCTCTGTTGTTGATAAACCTGCAGTTGCTGATACTGGCAGTGCCTGAAACAAGCTTCACACAACTCCAGTTGTCCCGGAAAGAGGAATTCTCCAGTTTTACTTCTGTAGAATGGCCGCAAACAGCGGCAAAATCAGTACCCGGAGAAACTGCGTATCCTCTGGAGCCTGTAACGGTTGTGTACTGCATAGTAACTGAACCGCCCTGCGCCCTGATTCCCCGCCATCCCACTGCGGAGTTCTCGGCCATGAAGAAAACAGAATCACCTTCGCTGCCGGTGGAATTAAGCTCTCCCAGACAATTTATCGCCCCGTCCTCTCCCATGAGTATCGTAACGCCGGGTTGAATGGTCATTGTACCGTTGTGCGGTATGGTTACTTCATCCTGAACTATATACGGAGAATGAGCAGAGTACAGAACAGTGTTCTGTGCCAGGGTACCGGAAAGTATGGTGGGCTCGGTAACGACAAATGGATTGTATCTGGGAGTTGCCTCGGTAACTCGCCACCCGACCTGGACATCTGCTTCTACCACCCAGTAATACTCGCCCGGGGCAAGACCGGAAATGGTGTATGTTGTATCAGTAAGCCCCTCAATGCGGAAGATCTCCTGCGTATATGGCCCCAGGCTGTCTCTTACTATCACAGAATACACAGCAGGTGATCCCATAGGATCTTCTGTGGGATGCCATCTTATCGTAAGATCGCCGGTGGAGACAGTATCAGAGCGCAATGATCTGAATGGATAATACCTGTACTGAAACTGCCACTGAAGATGATATCTTCTTTCGATCATGTGCGCGATGAGCGAATCGGAAGCTGCATGAAATCCTGCCACATCTGTAGTGTCATAATTGTCTTGAGATACAGACTGCTCCAGAACTGCTTTCAGAGAATCTGTCCAGAACTGAAGTTTCTCTTCAGTAAGGAAGCTGTCATAGATTGTTTCCACTGAATCCATAAAAGCATCTCTGAATTCCGGTACAACCAGAGTTCTGGCATGCAGCGGGTTATCGAACCAGTTTCTTGTGGTGCACAAACCGTAGCCGATCCCCAGATTGTCATACAGTATCTTGTCCACATCCCAGGGAAGCATGGCCCATACGCCTGTGCCCTCCACATCGTTGTACAGATAGTAATTGTGGTAATAAGTGCTGTTGTTGGCAAATGCAGCATTTATGGCCAGCAACCTGATCAACCCGTAGGAGCCGTACATGGTAAATGTAGAGTCCATAAATTCCTGGAAGTTATCAGGTGTTGTGTATTCTGTATTACTTATCAGTTCGATCAGATCATTCATGCCTGCTGATTCATTGGTTTTCTTAGACCAGACAGAGTCAATGTCATCGTAGATATTGGCACACGAACCGTCAACCTGAGCCTTGTATAGATTTCCTTCAATATTAAAGCTATTCCTGGCAAGAAATGCCTTGTTCACCGGCTCAAGCAGAATGAACAAGCCTCTGTTGTCGCCGTTCACCGAGAGATTTGCATGGGAAACCTGGAAGCAAGGAAAACCCATATCAGAGAGAACTCTTGAAAACAGCCATGATCTTGTGTAGGAGGAATCCAGGAATTCAGCGTTGAAATTCCAGGCGGTTCTGCCGTCCAAGGGCTGGTCAGGAGGGAATTCCACCCTGTAAGACTTTTTCCTCTCTCCCCTGGAGCTGTCTCCCCTGATACGCATGGTGCAGTTCTCGTAAACTGTTCCAAGGTGTTCCACAACGCAGGAGATGGTTATCTCTTCTTCCCAGTTCTGCATCATCATCTGGAAGTGATCGGGATCGCATGTAACATTGTACTGGGGTACCGAGGAAAAAAAGATGAGGCTGAACACCACGAGCAGATTCACAATGTCAGCCTCCTCTCAGTATAAGTTCACAATGCCAGTCGAACAGTCTCTCTGGCAATCATAAGCTCCTCATTGGTCGGGACAACCAGAATGGACACCCTGCTGTCAGGTCTGGAAATGACCTGTTCTACACCTTTTACCTGGTTCGCCTCTTTATCAAGCTTTATTCCAAACACATCCATATTATCACAGATGAGCTCACGAAGTTCCCAGCCGTTCTCACCAATACCTGCGGTGAACACAATGGCATCAAGGGTTCCAAGGGTTGCAGCGTAAGAACCGATGTACTTCCTGATCCGGTCAGCGAATATCTCAAATGTCAGTTTTGCTCTCTCATCACCCGCAAACATCTTCTCTTCGATATCTCTCATGTCCATGGATATCTCGCTGATTCCAAGAAGACCGCTCTCCTTGTAAACCATGGTCTTTATCTGCTCAAGGGTCCAGCCTTTGTTCTCCATAAGGTCAAAGAGAATAGCAGGATCAACATCACCGGATCTGGTGCCCATAACTACACCGCAGAATGTTCCGTAGCCAAGGCTTGTGTCTATGGATTTACCGCCTCTTATCGCAGTAAGGGAGCAACCGTTGCCAAGATGGCAGGTAATTATGTTCAGATCTTCCAGCGGCTTTTCAAGGATTTCAGCAGTGCGCTGGGCCACAAACTGATGGCTGGTTCCGTGAAAACCGTAGCGGCGCATACCGTATTCTTCATAAAGCTTATATGGAAGGCCATACAAGTAGTTGACCTTTGGCATTGTCTGGTGGAAGGCTGTATCGAAAACGGCTACATTGGGAATGCCGGGCAGCTTCTTCATAGCAGCTTTGATGCCCATGATATTGGCCGGGTTGTGCAGAGGAGCCATATCACTGACCTCTTCAAGACCGCGCAGCACTTCGTCATCAATAAGAACAGAGCTTGTGAACTTTTCTCCCCCGTGGACAACTCTGTGCCCGCAGGCGCCAATCTCGTCAAGAGACTTTACTGCTCCGATTTCAGGATCAACAATTGTTGTCAGAACCATATCAAGACCGGTCTCATGGTCCGGAATAGGCTTGTCTACCACAATCTTTTTTTCTCCGCACTTGTACTTCATTCGACCATCGCTGATACCGATACGCTCAAGTAGTCCGGAAGCGACCATCTCCTCAGAATCACGGTCGATTATCTGAAATTTAATTGATGAGCTGCCGCTGTTGATAACCAGAATTTTCATTTCAGGCCTCTTGCTGTGTTTGAATTCAAATTACTGAAAAGGGGTTAAAAACGCGATTGGAACATACCATATTTCCTGCTTGATTTCAACTGTTCTTACCGGATTTACTTCTGATCGTCTCCAGAACAGCGAACATGAAAGCCCAGAGACATGTAAATCTGTAATTGGTTATTAAAGAACCGCTGAGCGCGGCAATTGTAAGCGCGGTAAACGATGCTGTAAGCCACAGTGCCAGCACCGTGTCTCTATCCGATACTGCCTTTGTGGCATAGCGAAAACTCCCGGCAATTCCCCCGGCAAAAAGAAGAGCCAGCGCCACGGATCCTGAAATACCCAGATTAAGCAGAAGCTGGAAGAAACTGCCATCAATAAATGGAATTGAAACACGGGCAAGCAGGTCCGGTCTGAAATAGGTGATTCTGAAACCGAAACCGGTACCAAAAATGAATGTCAACGGTGATGCAGTCACTGTAACCAGAATTTCCCACCATGACAGAAATCTGGCCCACAGAGAAACATCTCCCGCAAGCCCTCCATCGGCTCCACCGCTTCTCGCTGCCACATCACCTGCGGAAAGAAGACCGGCTGCGGCCACAAAGGCAATTGATCCGCCAATGAATACAATCATGAGCAGTACTCTGGAAAAAAAACTGCCGAATCTGAAACCGCCCGCCCCTGTCCTGCTCATGTCAGCGATGAAAGATATCAGGATGCCGGAGGCAACTGCCAGCCACAGAGCTCTTGATTGTCCCAGAAGAATTGCTGCCCCCATTATCAGCACGGCTGCTATACCGGGTAGCAAAGGAATTGATCTGTACCTCTTCCAGAGAAGCATCGCAGTAAGAAGAAGACCCGCAACCACAACATTCACCTCCCGGGAGGAAACCCTGAGACCTGAGGTTACCCTGTGATAAACTCCCTCTCCGCCAATAAAGCCTTTAAGAATGATCCAGCCGGCGGCAATCAGAGAAGCAATGAGGAATGTCGCAACAAGAACCTTCATGTTCTTACTGTCTTTCAGTATCCACATAGCAGGGAAGAAAAACAGATATCCCATCATTGGTTTCAGGAATATTGCTGCGGTTTCAACCTCAAAGCCCTTCATAATTCCCCGGAAAAAAGCCAGCACACTCATTGTCACAAGAACAAGTATCAGCCTGCCGGAAGAGGTGGAACTCACCCTTCCCTCTCCGTCGATGAAAGCCCCTATCCACAAAAAGAAAACCAGAAGCTGAAGAAGATCATCAATGCCAATCCTGAAGGGCCCAGCATAAACGCTGAATCCACCCAGGAGAGCAGTGGTAAACACTATCTGTACACCGAACAGCATTGCAGCAAGCCTGAGAGGATAGGCAAGGAACATTCCCGCGAGAAGAGCCGCAGCCAGACCACCCGCAATCAGGTAAACAGTATCCGTAAACACGCCAACAGCTACAAGAATCCCAATAACCACAAAACCGGTAAGCGCAATACCATCAGCTGCTTTATTTCGCAAGCTTAAGTCCCGCAGTGCAACCAGCGATTTCAGCAATTGCCGCTTTGACCATCTCAATTATCATCTGAATCGCCGTTCTCTATAGATTCCCCGCAGATATTTCTTGCCACAACAAGAGCTGTAACATCATCTTCCTGGTCACCTTCATCACGAAAAGCCTCTACAAGCACACCTATGGTTCCAATGATTGCTTCACCGGACTCCCGGCAGTGCCTGATAATGACATTACTCAATCTTTCAACGCCGAAAGGTTCTTCTGAAGGAGACATGGTCTCTGTAATACCGTCTGTGTACAGAAGAAGCCTGCCCCCCGGAGCAATGTGTGTCTTCCCCATCTTATACTCCGCTTCAGGCATTACACCCAGAATCAAACCGCCCTGGTCAAGGCTGTTAACAGTTTTGCTCCCTTCAGTATTGCAAAGAATTGGTGGATCATGACCTGCGGAACAGTACTCGATATCACCGTTTTCCAGATCAATAAAGGCAAGGAAGAAAGTTATGAATGTGGCGTCAGGCATCCTGTCGCAAAGAGCCGCGTTCAGCCTTGATGTTGTAACCTCAACAGACAGACCTTCCTTGAGAAGAGTTCCGAGACTTGCCTGAAGGGCTGCCATGAGCATTGCGGCGGCAGCTCCTTTTCCCGACACATCGGCAATTGCTACAGCAAGCCTTTCATCTGAGAGCTCAAGCACATCATAGTAATCACCGCCCATTACCCTTGAAGGTATGCTGACCGCTGCGATTTCCCATCCCGCTGGTTGAGGGAGACTTCCAGGAAGCAGACCCTTCTGAATACTTCTGGCCAGCTCCAGCTCTCTCTCAAGTGTTTGTCTCTGAAGTTTCTCACCGAATAACTGAGCGCTTTGTATTGCTTGAGCGATCTGCCTTGTAAAACTGTCAAACAATCCTCTGGTGTACTCTACAAAAAAGAACTGTCTCGCGCTGGCTGCGACAATAACCCCCAGCCTTTCCCCTCTAACCTCTACAGGAGCAGCAACCATTGAGGCAATACGGGAGTAGCCCTTCTGTCCTGTCTCAAGTTTTCGCAATGAGCTTCTTCTGTAGTTGTTTATCATGAAACCGTGACCGGTGGCATCAATCCTCCGGTCAACACCGGTATACCACTCGGGGCCAAGCTTCTCCGTAACATTTCTCAGCTCCCTGCTTTTGCCGAAAGAGTAGTCTCCTTCTCCACCCTTCATGTGGAACCAGCAAAAATCGGAATTTGTCAGTCTTGCTCCAAGTCGAACTGCCGCCTCTCCCAGCTGCTCCGGCTCAAAGCTTGAATGCAAAGTCTGACTCAAGTCCTGAAGGGTTCCCAGTTCCTGGTATCGCTTTTCAAGGATTCTGGCGGTTGGAAGTTGAAGCAGCATAGTTATAAAGGCAAAGAGAATGTATATGGCGACAATCAGAATTACAGCCACATCAAGGCCGCCTGTGCCCGGAAAGACATTTCCAGCCAGGTAGTAATAAATACCCCGCCCCATAAGTACACACACAAAGGTTGCCGCAAGAAGGACAATTCTTGTCTTTCGGGAAAGGTACTGTACCCACCTCTGGCAGAACCCCAGTCCCACTGCGGAGAAAAGCAGCAGCAGACTTGAAATATCAAGTTCTATCCCTCTGAATATCTCGTCTGTAGAACTCAGAATAAAGCCAAGACCCACCACATGAAACAGGGAAGTCACAAAAGCAATGCCCACTGTAAACCTGTAAAGCCATACTGTGAACGGAGTCCTGTCGATATAGACAAATCCACGCACTGCTGCCAGAAGAATAAGAGAAACAGCCAGAATAGTCAGCCTGAGCAACGGAACCATAGTCACAGGGCTATCTCTTCCATCTCTGTTCCCGGAAAGAGTATCAACTCCCGATGACGTATCCACACTGGTTGAAGTAAGAACTGCGTCAATCAGAACACCCGCAGCGGCACCGCTGACTTCTCCAATAGTTTCCAGAAAATGACCGGGACCTGTAAAAGTGGAATCCATAAAATTCCTGACCTGGCCACTGCCCGCCTCGGCTACATTGTCAATCCTTCTGCCCAGTTCCCTTATTCTTTCAGCCCTGTGGACATTTGCAGGATGGACCTCCGGAGTATCAAGAACTCCCACAAAACCTGTAAGACCCCATAGAAGCACAATAGAAAAGAAGCAGAGAGCCAGTCGTCTGGAAAGACTGAGACCACTAAGAATTTCACTGGCACCAAGATAGAAGAACAATCCGGCAGCAACCATGAGAATGCCGGAAGTAATTCTTGTAAGAGAGCTGCCCGGAGAACTCGACGGGAAAATCACTATAAACAAAGCAAGGATTATCAGGGCAGCCCTGATAAATCTCCTGCTGCTGAATGAAGATATTCTTCTCATTCTTCCTTACTTCAGTCTGTCGGTTATCTCTTCCGGTGAACCGGTAAAAACCGTTCCGTCCGAAAGGTTCTTCATTTTATACACACCTGCCTTGACTTCACCAGATCCAACTGTGACAACAAAAGGAATTCCGTATCTTGATGCCTCACTGAACTGCTTTCCAAGCTTCTTCCCGGAAACATCCGTCATAACCCGGATACCCTTGTCACGAAGAAACTCCGCAAGAATACCTGCACCGGTAACAGCCTCAAAAGAGGCCACAGCAATGTACACTTCCGCCGCCGCAGCTTCCTTTACCGTATCCGAAATGAGTCCGTAAGTTTCCAGAAAGAGTGTCAGTGTCAGTACACCCAGTCCGAAACCGACACCTGATATCTTCTTGTTCCCGAAAAGACCCGCAAGATTGTCATACCTGCCCCCGCCGCACAGGGATCTGCGGTTCTCCCCGCCTGTATCCATAAGTTCGAAAACAATACCTGTATAGTAATCAAGCCCTCTCACAACGCCGGGAGAAAATATGGCTCCGGGAACTCCAACACCCCGCAGGAGTTCGTCGAATTCCACAACTTCCTGAAATGCCGAACTCCCTGACATCAGATCCGTGAGCCATTGATCAGAAAGAGCCTCAACAGAAACAAGGGCAATCACCTTCTCTGCGGCACCGGAATCACCACCGCAGGCCTGAAGAAGAAGTTCAGCCCAGGCATCAGGCTTCATCTTGTCGCGCTTGTCAACTGCTGAAAACACAGCCCCTGCGAGCGACTGCTCCACACCGCACCGGGCAAGAGCATCAGCCATAAACCTTCTGCTGGACCAGCCAATCCTGTAGATAGAAGATGGTGCATCAAAGGATTTCATAATACCCTGCAGTACCAGGATTACCTCAAGCTCAGCGGCAAGGCTCTCTGATCCCAGTACGTCCAGATTGAATTGAAGGAATTCACGAACTCTTCCCCGCTGAGGTCTCTCATACCTGTAGCAGAGGGGCATGGAAAACCATCGTACCGGCAACTGCAACTCGCCCTGAGCGGCAACCATACGGGCAAGCGACGGAGTCATCTCGGGACGCAGAATCACTTCCCGTCCACCCCTGTCGGTAAAACAGTAGCTCTGTCGGCCCGCAAGCTCTCCACCGGATTTAGCGGCAAAAAGCGCAAGGGGCTCTATTACAGGACCGTCATATTCTTCGAAACCCGCCTGTACAGAGCACAGGCGAAGAGTTTCAGTAACATACTTTTCTATTCTGAACTCACAGGGGAGCCTCTGGCGCATACCGCTCAAGGGCTTGGTGGAGAGAGACATACATTACTCCTTATAAATTCCTTATCGTCTAATACAAAACCTCAAAATATCCTGAATATCCTACCCCTAATAAACTCTCTCTGCAACCCCGTGGAAGGAGAAATCCCTGAATGCTTGTTTCACCCTGATTTGAGATTAATTCTGCCCACCAGAGGAGACACCCTCACAGACTACAGGAGTGTACGTGGGGATCAGGTTGATGTTCTGGCACGCTTCTACAACATGGGAACAAAACCTCTGAACAGAGTTCAGGTGTATCTCCGGGATGACAGGATGGAATGTTTCAACATACTCGGATTCAATCAGCGGATTGTGCCTTGGGTGCTACTTGATAAGATTACAAACAAATGTCGGGAGTGATGTCATGAATTGCGTTCTGCTGAGGAACTAAATTCCCATCCCAGCCGGAACGGTTCCACACACGCTGAACGCGTTGCCATATCTCAGGTGACATGCTGTTCTGCCAGACACCACCCAGCAGACTGGAAAAGTCCGGGTTTGATCCGGCCAGACTTTCGACTCTTTCAATGATTTTACTACCATGATTCGCAAGAACCTGTTCCAGTGGACCGGCGGCAAGAACCTCTTTCGTTTTATCAGTTGGGGCATGGTTCAGTACCTCCAGAACTAAATCAATCGCAAGATCGGGGTTTTCGTAGACAGCTTCATATTCAAAATCATCAACCCAGCCATACATGTTTCTTGCCGGATCTTCCAACTCTATGTCCCACATCTCAATCCATGCTTTTGCGACTTCTTTCAATTCCATTCTTCACTCGTTTTTCTCGTGAATGCTCAATCCCTTGTGTTATAATGATATCGGAGTTGTGCGATGAGAAAGGTATCATCTTTGCATTTGTAAATTATCCTGTGCTCATCGTTGATACGCCTGGACCAGTAGCCGGACAAGCCATGTTTCAATCCTTCCGGCTTGCCTATGCCCTCATAAGGAGAACGCTGTATATCTTTGATAAGAGTATTAATTCGCTTAAGTATTTTTTTATCCGTTCTTTGCCAGTAGAGATAATCCTCCCAGGCGATTGAGGAAAATGTCAACTTCATTCGATAAGTTCTCTTTCAGTACCATTGCCAGCTTCAAGCTCTGTGATGGATTCAAGCAGCAGCCTTGCATTGACGGGAGAGCGTAGTAAGTAAGTTGTTTCTTCCATGGCCTCGTAATCTTGAAGAGACATCATTACTACTGAATCTTCACTTTTACGGGTTATAATGATTGGGGCATGATCATTGCACACCTTATTCATTGTCTTAGCAAAATTTGCCCGTGCTGCTGTATAACTGATTGCTTCCATAAATACTCCAATGCGTACATGTACGTTATTCTGTACGATATCATACTTCACTTGATCGAAGAGTCAACAGGGGCAGCAATTCCGCAGCTTCACTTTTGAGCTGCCCCTTGATTGATATAGTTCCTTTTAACCATTCCCACGCATCGGTTAAATCCTATTGCTTCATAGAATGGAATAACTGATTCGTCACATATGATGTCGATAGCGTACATGTTCTCCAGTGTTCTGAGCATTCTTCTCACCAGTTCCGTTCCGATTCCCTGCCCCTGGTATTCAGGCAAAACCTCAAGGAGTGGGATGTGGGCATAAAACACGCCATCCGACAACCCGTTGATGAAGCCTGCACAACGATCCCGATCAAGGGCTATCCATACGGCGTAGCTTCCCCGAAGAATTTCAAGATGCGCTTTCGGATCGGGATAGCTGGGCCATCCTGCGAAGAACCCCCGAAGTTGATTCTGCTTCAACGAGCCAATTCTGTCTGTATATGTTATCGGCATTGTCATTTCTCCAGTGCTGAACAGTCAATCAGTACAACTGAATCCTGTTTGGGTTCAGAGCGTCCGGTAGGCTCCGTCTTCATCGGGTTCATCTGTAACTGTGTGCATGCCCAGCAGCTCCTCCAGGGTGATGCTCTCCGCGCCCTGCTTCAGTTCCTCCATTTTGGCTTCGCCGAGATCTTTCCGCAGCTTACCCATGAGATCCATGCAGAAACTCTCAGCTTCCGAATCGGCAGACGGGTTATGGAGAAGCGCAAGAGCGGTGATTGCCGAGCGAACCAGATTGCTGTTTTTTCTGTCAAGAACAGCAAGACCGTACAGAGCCCTTATGAGAATGGGCTTGTTGCCGGAACGAGTGGCAATACCGGCAGCCCTTCTGAAAAACGAATCTGCTTTTTTCGTTTCTCCTGAATCAATGCAGTAAAAGGCAAGCCCGCTGAGGGAGTTGGCTATGATGTTCTCGTCGTGGGCTTTCTCTCCAAGTTCAAGTGCTTCTGTGTAGTTTTTCTTTGCTTCAGTGCTTTTACCTCTCATCTGGTTCATAATTGCCAGATTAAGCTTGATGCCTGCCTGTCCCTGAGTACTCCCGATTTTCTTGAAATAATCCGCAGCGGCGAGATAGTGTTGTTCAGCCTCTCCAAAACTGCCCTGGCTGGCTTCAACACCTGCAACTTCATTAAGTGCAAGAGCACAAAGACCAGTGTATCCCGCGGTTTTTACCGCAGACAGGTAACTGAGAAAAGCTTCCCTGGCTCGCCTGTAATCTCCATCAGCCGCTGCCAGGTTACCCATATACAATCTGGTTTTCCATTCCCCCGTTCTGAAGGAAGACTGCCTGCACCTTTCGGATATTGAAGGCAATACTAAACGCACCTGACTGTAGTTACCGCTGAGCAGGTTGCACTTCACTATCTGAAGCTCTACCTCAAGAGCCTCTATGTGCTTACTTTCACTGCAAAATATGCTGAGAGCCTGTTCCAGAAATTCGCCTGCTGTGGAAAGCTTCCCACGATCAACCATCGTTCTTCCCCTGGTGAAAAGAACCGTGGCTCGATCGCCGTCTGTCGTACCTTGGGTAAGATCCAGCGCCTCCTGTATAAGTTGCCGTGACATTTCAGCACGACCCATGCGGGAAGCAAGAAGACTCTGTGAGGAAAGAATAACAGCCCTTAGCCCGTCAGGCAGTTCCGAAACAGAATTGAAAACCGCTTCTTTAAACATATTGAAACCTGTTCGAAATCTTCCCCTGTCAAGACAGTAGATAGAAAGAGAGTTCAACATCTGCCGGAGAAACCGGTACCTGCCCTTTTCAATAGCGAGTTTCCAGGCAAGGGAAATATCATTGAACGAATCCTTTATGCCGTCCAGCCCTCGTCCGGCTTCCCTGCCGGTTCTGGCCATCTCTCCGAAGGTTTCTGCCCTGGAGGCAAAAAACCGGCAGTGCATTTCTCTGGCTACCTCAAAACCTCTGGAATAAGGATCTCTTTCATGAATAATAAAGTCACTGGTCATAGCTGGAATGTGTATTCCCTGATCATCCCGGAGAAGGAATGATCGGTCCACAAGAGACATAATCATCTCCGGGGACACATCGGATATTTCCTCAGCCTCCTCCACTGTAAAATGCCCGGCAAACACAGTTAATCTGGAAGCTGCGTTCCTCTCCACCGGGGAGAGTTGCTCCCACGAATGCTGAAAAAGATCAGAAAGCCCCTCTGTGGTCTTTTCCTTATCAGTACCGCCCAGAAATGACGGATTGGCACGAATTCTTCTACAGATGGAGGAAACAGACATAACCCTGATCCACGACGCGGCCAGTTCAATAGCCATAGGAGTGCCGTTAACAAGAGCGCATATATCCTCCACAACACTCAAGTTGATATCACCGGCAAAACGAATTCCCGCAAGTCGTTCCGCTGCCTGAATGAATATGCCCGCGGCATCAGATGGAATATCGTCAGAAGGCCTCTCGGTAGAAACACCACCAACGGGCACAACTACTTCACCGTAAACATCCAGTGGAACCCTTGACGTGACCAGAATAGTTAACTCATCACAGTGCTGAACAAGACGGGAGATGAATGGAACCATATCATCTCCGGAACTGACGTTTACAAGAACAAGAAGCATCTTTGCATCTGTAAGAAAACTCTCAATGGTAGCTTTGGCATCTCTGCCCGAAGGAAGGGAGAACTCTGATGCAAGTTTGACAGGCGCCGACTCACTGCCGGATTCGCAGTTCACAAGACATATCCCGGAAGTAAACATGGCTTCATTCTGTCCGGCAGCTCTGATGGCCAGCCGCCTGCACCCCATTCCGCTCATGCCTTTCAGAGTAATGAGCCTCGCGCCGGAATCCATCAATTCTCTGATTCGATTCAGTTCCTCCTCTCTGCCCAGGAAGGGAGTAAGATCGACAGGGAGATTGTTAATCTCAGCAGTTGTCCCGAATGCCAGTCTGTTACCCAGAAGAAAATTCATACAGTCACCGTCTATGGTGTAGTTTCCACCTTCAGCAAGAAGATATCCTCTTCTCTCAAGGTGTCTGACTCCCTGCGCGAATAAACCCGGAAGACCACCTGTTTCACTGTGAAACCATTCAAGAAAAGTCTCCGGTGGATCCCACATTAAAACAGCCCTGAACCATGCCCTGCAGTCTTCCAGAGAGAGCGAGCCAAGACGGATAGAAGCGGAAATACCTCCGAAGTCACTGCTCTGGCCCGGCATGTTTCTTTCAGTAGAGGCAGCCACAACCATCCAGCCCGGATAAATGGCATAGAATTTAAGAATATCCTCAATTGAAGCCCGGTCAATCAGATGCATGTCTTTAAGAAGTACTCCAAGGCACATGGAAACCCCGGTGTGCGTGTAAAGAGCATCAATTACCGCGTCAGTTTCGGGGCTGCAACCCAACGCGGAAGCAATAGCCGAGTGCGGCACCTGCAGATCAACTCTGGTTCCGGACACTTTCAGCAGTGTATAGTCACTTAGAGATAAAAAAGAAGCCGCAGCCTCCAGAAAACACCCCTTACCGGCACCATCCGGGCCAAGAACAAGAAAAAAGCCTCTTCCTTTGTCAGCAGCCTCTTCAGTAAACTGCACAAAGACAGCAAGCTCCTTCTCTCTTCCGAGAAGTCTTCCTTCAGCATTCGTGATATTCTCAAACCGATCCGGATCATCAACAGCCACAATCTTGTTGCGGCCTGTTCTCTTTGCGGCATACAATCTTCTGTCTGCTGTGTCAAAAAGCTCCCTGGCGGAAAGTCCGTCTACCGGAAACTGCGCGACCCCTATACTCAATGTTATGAACAGAGGAGGGTCACCTGCAAATTCTGATCCACTTATCTTATCAAGCAGGCGGCAAGAAAATCGCAGAGCTTCATTCGCGTCAGCTCCCGGAAGAATCCCGGTGAATTCATCACCTCCATACCTGAACATCATATCTTTTTCTCTGGATACTTCTATGACCCTTTTACCAAACTCTGACAGTATTTGATCGCCGCGCCTGTGCCCAAACCCATCATTTACACTTTTAAAATGATCTATGTCAATCATGATCAGGGAGAATATTGCATTCTTTAGAGATTTATCAGAGATGTAATGTGTCAACTTTCTGGAGAATGCATCTTTGTCTCCCAGTCCTGTCAATATATCTGAAGATGAATACTTATCAGTGTATTTCACCGGAAAATCGCCTCCCTCCAATACTCGCCTCTGTGATTTATAAGCAGTATGCACGTGGATGAAAAGGGAGAAGGTGCAAGTGCCCTGTCAGGTAATAAGTGTCAACATAATGCGCTGCTATTCTGAGTTCCATACTAACGTTTGGGACGCACTCGGTTACTGGCTCTGCTGCTTTCCATACTAACGTTTGGGACGCACTCGGTTACTGGCTCTGTTGCTTTCCATACTAACGTTTGGGACGCACTCGGTTACTGGCTCTGTTGCTTTTCATACTAACGTTTGGGACGTACTCGGTTACTGGCTCTGCTGCTTTCCATACTAACGTTTGGGACGCACTCGGTTACTGGCTCTGCTGCTTTCCAGCAAGGCACTG
>JAIOSV010000098.1 GCA_021107435.1 Candidatus Sabulitectum sp.
AATTCTTTTCTCTGGGATGGTTGTGACTCCGAAGGCAATGAACTTCCTGCGGGAGCCTACAACATTAGTGGTTCATGCGCGGGAGTAACTGCTGCGACTATGGTAGTGAAGCTGTAGAAGAAGTTTACACATTACTGATTGTGCTATTAACTACCTAGTAATATGAATAAGAAGACTAAAAAAAAGCCCCATGAGCTAATCATGGGGCTTTGGCGCCTCGGTCAAGTCGCCCAACGAACTATTTTCTGGTTCAATGCAACCATCGGAAACCAGCCATTACCCATATCAGAGAAGACTTTCAGGAACCCGATCATCCAGGCAAAAGAGATGAAACTTGATATGGAGTTGAACAACTTGACCAGGGCAGAGTTGGCAAGAAAGCTGGGAATTTCAAGAGCAAGAGTAACTCAGATGCTGAACCTTCTGAGACTTCCTGAGGAACTGAGAGAAGAGATTGAAGCGATGGGGGATTACTGGGGGAGGAGGTTGGTGACGGAGAGAATGCTTCGCAGTAAACAATCTTGAGTCAAGAAGTAAATGATGTGGATAATTTCAAAGAATCGATATAGGAATACACATTTTCTCTATTCTTAAATAGTTGACTTGAGTAGTATTTATTGGTAAACTAATTATTGTCTTACAAACATATAGGAGAATCATAATGGGGAAGTATTTCGTGGTCATGCTGTTCGTTTCATTTATTAGTTTTAGTATATCGTTGAACATCAAGCCAATTTGCAACCCTGATGAAGTTCTAATTGATACAGTTGTTGTAGACGGAGTCGAGTACCACAAAATAGTATTAGAAACCTATCCACTAATGATTGAGGGAGCTGCTGATTCAGGATTGCCTTCGCTACCATATATAGTGAAAACCTTCCTTCTTCCTCCCGATACAGAAATATCAGACCTTACTGTTTCGCACGAAAAATGGACCGCTTTGCCTGGCAAGTACTACTTGTATCCTGCCCAGGGTGGAATGATGGGCGATACAGCATTTATCCTGCCGGATTCACTTATCTATGCCTGGGAAACACCGTTTCCAGTAGAACCTGTTGGATATCCTTCGCAGGGCTCTGCCCTTGGATATTCAGTGGTAACATTGACAGGAACTCCTGTCAGATATACACCAGCAGACAGTCTAGTTGAAGTTCTTACCAGAATGAGGGTATCCTTTGATCTGATACCGTCAACCTATGAACGAATTACACCTATTAGAGAAACTGAACTAAGTGCAGAAGTCAGACAAATGAATATTCTTGGTCTGGTTGCCAATCCTGAGCTAATAAGTTTGTACGATTCTCCACAGGTTGTTGACAAAAGTAGTAACTTTTCCGGGCTCAATGTTCTTGATGCTCCCTCTCCAGAGGGAGACGGAGTTGATATGGTCATAATCACCTCAGGTCCCGGGGATGCAGGTTCAGATCTTACTGGAGCTTTCCAGGAACTTGCTGATTACAGGACAGCTCAAGGGATTATCACAGTTGTCAGAACAATCGGCTGGATAGAAAGTACCTACAGTGGTTGTGATTTACCGGAAAAGATAAGGAATTTCATCAGAGACGCTCATGAGAATTGGGGCGTTCAGGCGGTAATATTGGGTGGAGACGACTGGATTGTTCCGGTTAGGCTCTATGGTACTGCCGGAGCGTGGAGCTATTACGCTGCAGATGATTACTATGCTGACATTGATGGAAACTGGGCATATGACGATGGTTGCTGGGGCATTGATGGAACAAGTGCATATGTGGATCTTCTAGTAGGACGTTTGCCAGTGGATGATTCGGATGATGTTCAGACAATTGTAGACAAAATAGTCACTTATGAAACTCAGCCTGATAATGCAGGTGGATTCTGCCGTTCTCTTCTTCTTATGGGCTCAGAGGAAGTACCAGATTTTTCAATCACTGATTTTGAAGCCTTGGAGAGTTCATTGTGGTCATCTGGTGCAGTTCCCGGTTACTTGAATGCTCCGCTTGAACTGTACTGGAGGACAAATGAAAGACCCTTCTATACATCATTCACCAGGAGCAACGTTCTACAGGCTCTTGACACTGGATACAATGTAGCAATTCACTGTGATCATAGTGAAATACATGAAATTGGAGCAGGTGGAGATCCGCATCTGTCAATTCATGATTACGATTTTAGTACTATGGGTAATCAGGATAGAATAGGCATATTATGGACTATTGGTTGCTCACCCGGCTCCTTTGTTGAAGCCGAGTGTTTCGCTGAAGCGGGGCTTCTGACAGATTCAGAAACTGGATTTGTTGCTATTCTGGCAAACACGACTCTTGGAACAGGTTCTGATTGGAAATGGAGTCTTTCTTTCTGCGACGCATTATACAGTACAGGATGGACACAATGGAATGGTCAGATGCCTGTGAACTGGCCATTATCGTACCTGGGACAGGTGTTCAGGCATCAGAAGAACTTCAAACCCATTTCTAGCTATTATAGTGACGAAATTTATGTCGTACATCACCTCTTTGGCGATCCTTTCATGTTTGTCTGGCGTGGCAGTCCTTCTGAGCTTATTGCATCAGCCACACCACCCGCTGTAACTACAGGAACGCAAACGATTTCTATTCTTGTTACTGAACTTGTAATGGGAATTCCCACTCCAGTTCAGGATGCTACCGTTTGCATCTGGAACAACGACGGGAATGATGTATTTGCTTTGGGCCGGACTAATTCAAGCGGAGTAGTTACTTTTGCAGATCTTGAAATTTCGCAAACTGGTGAGCTCAGCATAACGGCAACAAAACGTCGAGATGGATTTGATGTTGCAGCATATATGCCAGAGACAATAATAATTGATGTGAACGAGGCATCCGGTCCTCTGGTCAGTATGGAATCTGTTGAAGTTGACGATGACAACACAGGATCTTCTCAAGGAAGTAATGACGGAGTGCTTAATCCCGGTGAAACAATCGAGCTTCTTGTATCAGCAGAGAATTCCGGGTCTTCAACCGCAAACTATGTTACTGCCGAGTTAAATGTTGTATCCGGTGGTGAACACATAGCGAACATATCATGTGATCAAGTTTCTTTTCCGGATATTCCATCAGGAGCTACGAAAACAGGTAATTCCCCTTTCGCATTTACCATCAATGAAAATGTAGAAAGCTACAGCGCTATCCAGTTCGAAATAGAGTTCTCATACAATCTGAATCAAACCTGGGAATCCCCGTATTGCTGTTCAATTTTCTCCGAAAGCTACTCAATCCCACTTGTGTATATCGGTCATTCATTAACTTCAACCCAAGTCACCATAGACATGAGTGATTTTCTTCTGGTGAACAGCGGTACAGGTGCAGGTTTAGATTTGGGAATGACTGTAGCGGATATATATCCTTCAGAACCGTTCACGTGTAACACAATCACAAATATCGGAGCTCTTACTCCTGATGAGTATACTGAGATAGGGAACCCGCTCACACTGGTAATCTCTCCTGACAATCCATCAACCTCTCCATGGACAAACCCTGCGGTACTGGGATGCAGCTTTGATATTCAGGTTTCAAGCGGCGGGGGTGAATTCAATGCAAAGAGCGTTGATTTTGATCGTGTTTGCAATCCCGGAATATTCGGGTCAATGGCACCTCCAGAAATTATTGAGGCAGATGACAATTCAATTGAAATGGATTGGGCTATGGGATCTGGCACTGCAGATGTGATTGGGTTCTATCTGTATTTTAAAGAAAACGGAAGCTCTTCAGAAGCAGTAAGATCAACTTCACTGCCCATTCCTGTTGCCATAGGACAACTTATTAATCTTGATGCTGAAACAGATTATAAAATATATGTTCAAGCAGTTGATGAAATAGGACGGCAATCCAATGCCGGATCTGAAGTGTTATCCACAACATGCGAAGTCTCCGATGGTTGGCCTATCCAGCTTGCAGGTGGGACGGGCACAGGTCCAGTGATCCTCAACATGGATTCCGATCCGGAGAAAGAAATTGTCGTAGCTTCATCTTTTGGCAATGTCTATATCATAGAACCTGACGGACAGATGGAGTGTATTTCTCCTCCCCCTAATCTTAGTTTCGACAGATTTGTAAGCCTTTCTGTTGGTGATGTGGATAATGATGGGGACAATGAAATAGTCGTTTCCTGTCAAAAAGACATAGTGGATGGAGATGTAGCCGTTCTACTGTATGTTGAAAACAGTGTTGGAATCTGGCAGAGGAATGTTCTTGATGATACGATTGGACCAAATGAAACTGTATGTGGTGCGGCTGCAACAGGAACCCCCGTTATCCTTCAGGCGAATGATTCTTCCACCCTTGAAATTGCTCTTCGCACAAAAGGCAGTTCCACGGCACTTCACATGTGGCAGTGGAATTCGGGGCTTCAGGACTGGATTGAACCAACCGGGTTTCCAATTTCCTTGAGTGGAAGTTTCTTCGCAGAGCCAATAGCTGTTGACTTTGATGATGATGGTTATGATGAGCTTATAGTAACACAGGTTAACTCCAATGGATATTCAGAGCTGCATGTTGTTGACTTCTATTCGGGTGGATTCTCAGAATACGACTTTCAGTTGACGGATTTGGGTACAACTGGCCAGGTGTATAGTACTCTTGCAGCTGTGGAATATGATGGGGAAGTCTATATTGCAGGTGTTGCCAAGTATTCCGACTTTGAGAAGAGAATATTCGTTTATGATATCACTGCTCCTACAACCGGCATGATTTGGTATAGCAGCTCAATGCTGTATGGGTGCGATTTTATGGGTAACATGGGAGGTCCGGCGATTGGCCATGCAAACATTGGTAGTGTACCGGACATTTTCTATGCTCCTGATGGAATGACTGCATGGCAGCTGTTAAGCGAACAGCAAATTTCTTACACTGGTGAAATGTCTGTAAATGTACATAGCGGGATTTTTGACTCTGTAAAATCAGCAACAATAGCTGCCGGAACTACCTCGGAATATTCTAATATCACAGTACCGTTTGTCGGATTTTCATCCAAATTCTACGGTCATGATCCTCTTGATTACATGGAGGTGCTTTCCGGCTTTCCAACATGGACTGAAACACCTTCCTGGACAGCACCAGTTGTTGGTGATGTTGACAATGACGGATTCTTGGAGGTACTTACAGCAAATGCTTCAGGAGAGCTTACGCTATATGATTGGAATGGATATTCAACATCAGAGTGCTGGCCGATGTATCAGCACGATCCTCACCGAACCGGTTTCTTTAACTCTGGCAGATCCGGGAGAGGATTTGATATTGAACTGGTTGAAACGAGCCTGACAAAAATTGTAGGAGGAAATGCTTTCGATCTGTTTCTAACAGTCAAAGTCGCAGGATCTGATGCTATTCGCGGGAATCAGGCTAATTTTGAAGGTCATTTAAATGACAACAACCATCCTGAAGTTCAGGCTACTGAATCTGTGGAATTCTGCTTGAGAAGCAGCAACCGCACGCAGTCAGGTCTGATGAGTGAAAATTCACTAGCAGTAATTACACCCGAGGGAGAAATACCAGTTGTAGTATTTTCTGGAAGAAATGTTGTGGGAGCAGGAAGAATTCCTCTGGTGGATGGACTGCATGAAATATCAGTTCTTCTCAGGGAATCCGTTTCCTCAGATATTCTAACGGTGGTTGTAGATCCCTACAACAGCTTCCCTGAGGTAAATGAAGAGAACAACTCACATTCTGTTGAAACTGAAGCAACAGGTTCGTTTTCAGACTTCTCAGTTTCACTACAAAGTCCCTCGAATATGATAAGTGCAACAGTAGTTGTTCCCGATGGATGCATAACCGGAATCAGTTTTGCTTTATACTCGCTTGATGGAAGACTTCAATCAAGCAGTATGACCGAATTACTTACTCCCGGAGCTCACAGAATTGATCTGTTTTCAGCTGATGAAGGTGGTAATATTCCAGCAGGAGTTTATCTTGTTCACATTAACATTGGAGACGAAGTAACAATGATCAGGAAGGTTGTGGTGTTATGAGCGCAGAAAAGAACATTTGCTTTGGAGTATTTACCTTCATCACTATGACATTGTTGCTGTTTTCATCTCTTTCAGCAGCCAATCCTTTGTTCGATGAACCATCCTATGTATTTGATCTGGATACTCCCTATCTGTGTGAGACTGCTGACTTCAACTGTGACGGGAATAAGGATTTTCTTGTAACTTCATACACACCACATCTGCTCAGTATCTTTCTTGGAACAGGTGATGGGACATTTACCTGTTCTCAGA
>JAIOSV010000067.1 GCA_021107435.1 Candidatus Sabulitectum sp.
GGAGAATGCTCATCTCTATTCTAAAAGAACTCCTGAGTTCTCAGAGTTGCTTTAACCTTATCGTTTTCCAATTGATTCCATTGGCTCTGGAAGTCTCCCGTTAAGAAGATTTCCTTCACCACTCCCCCCGTTTGGTGATGATGCATATGACTCAAACTATGATGCCATCCCTTTGCAGTTTTTTAGCTCTGAACCTTGCGCCAATATTATGTTCAATGTGCGATTAGTATTGTTCCATTACGCTCATCGGCTCCAAATCCTGTCCCCGCTACCAAAGACAAGTCCCGGTAGAAATGCCGGGATTATTCTTAGATGAAAGTACTATATATTTTCCCGTGTCACTTTTCTCATCCACGCGAGATATTCAGAAGAGGTGCTGGAGAGAGGGATAACAATGAGTTCCGCCACCTGGTACGGGTGGTGCTTCCTGATAAAGGCGATGAGTTCAGCTTCCCGTTCTTTGATGGTCTTCAGGTTGAGCTGATATTCATTTTCAGTGCAGACCTTTCCCTCCCACCTGTAAGTGCTGGTAATTTCAGATGAGACCTGAGCACAGGCAGCCAGTCTCTGATTTACCGCCTGTTCTCCAGTTTTGAGAGCTTCCTCCCTGGAGGGGTAGGTGGATATCACAATAACTGCTTGAGTCTCCAAATTACTCCAACCTCCGGATGGTTTCAATCAGAGAATCCGTTATGAATTCAAACAGTATCTTTCCCTTCGAAACCGATGCGTCTGAGAGGTCAGTCCCAACTCCTCCATCAGGGTAGACATCTTTCCATTGCTCCGGAGAGATCTCTGATATGTTCTTTACAGCAGGCGGGTAAGTTCCTGTGAATACTCCGGGGATTGATCCCGAGAGGAGATACCAGACCAGTGAGACTTCTGAAGCGGTTACGTGGTAGCCGGATTTCCTGAAGAGGAGGTTTTCCTTTTCCTGGACTCCGGGAAGCTGCCAGTAACCCAGGTAGTGAGAAGAGATGGTTCCTTGAGTTTCAGAAATAGCTCGCTCCGCGCCTTTTCTGTTTCCTCCGTGTCCGCTGAGAATAAGAATCCGATTGAATTTGTTTCTGGCTGCTTCATTGATTATCTCAACAAGGAGTTTTGAGTATGTTTTTTCGGAAAGGGTAAATGTTCCCGGAAATGATGAATGACAAAGGGAGTATCCATAGTAAAGAGTTGGCAATACCGGAGTTGATGTGAGCAGTCCTGCTTCTCGGCAAAGAGCCCCGGCAATAATTCCGTCACAGCCCAGAGGTGCTTCGGTACCGTGCTGTTCCAGGCTGCCTGCAGGCAGCAGTATCATTGAACGGGAGGCATTCTCTACTTCTGCTGACAAGGATTCGATTAGATTCAAGAGTATTACCCCCTTAAGAAGGTTAAGAGAGGAATATATGCATACAAAGACTCCTGTAATTACCATTGACAGTACCGAGTGGTTGAGAATTCCTGTGAAGACCAGATTGATCCTTCGTGGTGATGATCTTGCAGAGGCAATTCAGGAGGGTCTTTCCAATGCGGATATCACCCTTGTACCTGAGGATACTCTGTTTGTCAGCGAGAAGGCGGTTGGAGGCAGTCAGGGCAGGTACTTTATACTGGGTGAGGATGAACTTCATGTGAGGCCGCTTGCCCGGTTTCTCAGCAGGTATGTAACGAAAACACCAGGCGGAATAGGACTTGGGATGCCGGAGACAATGGAATGTGCTCTGAGAGAGTGCGGAACTGTCAGGATACTGTTTGCGGCGCTTGTAGGGGGCTTCACCAGATTTCTCGGCAGAAGAGGAGACTTTTACAGAATTGTCGGCACCTGCGCCAGATCTATAGATGGTCCCACAAAGGGTACTATTCCGCCTTTCAACAACGCTGTGAGCCTTGCTCCTCTGGACCCGGAAGGAGTATCAAGAAGGCTGTCTGAAAAGTTTAACTGCACGGTTGCGATTGTGGATATCAATGACCTTGGAGGAAATATCCTGGGTTGTTTCCCCCATGACAAAGATCGGGATATGCTTGTTAAAATTCTTCAGGACAACCCTCTGGGACAGGGAAGAGCACAGACCCCTGCAGGCATCATACGCAGGGTCAGTTCTGACGATTCCTGACTCCGAAGAGATTTTCCACGGCAGATGTCAGAATAGATATTACTATTGCCGCAAGTACAGCCCACCAGTAGCTGGCGATAGCAAAACTATCCAGAAACGCAGAAGCCAGAACGATCATCAGACCGCTGATCAGAAATCGAGCAAGCCCCAGTGTCAGTAGCTGCAGAGGACAGGTTAAGAGCGCAATAACAGGGGCAATGAAGAAATTCAGGAGACCAATGACTCCCGCAGTAATTATGATGCCCCAGAAACCGGAAAAAACCATTCTATCTCCCATAATGAGAGATGTGAGATAGAGAACCAGTGCGGCAATAATAAAATTAGGCAGAATCCCGACAGATTTTTTAGCCATTTCCTTTCCTTTCCTGTTCAAAATACTTGACAGAACATAATCAATTTATGATAATTGCTGCTCGCTGGCGAATCGTCCAATGGCAGGACATCGGTCTCTGGATCCGATAATCGGGGTTCGACTCCCTGTTCGCCAGCCATTTGTCTTTATGGGGAGCGAAAGCTCCCTTTTTTCATATTCAGCAACAGGTTAAGGGTGTTCCACAACTTTCATGAATTTTGCACCTGGAGACCTGTTCGGTCTGGTTTGGAACCCCATTACTTTTACTTTGAGGAGCCTTTTTCAGCATAAAAACACCCCCCGGAGGGGCTATTGGCAATGTAGCCTGATTCTATCGGGTACACTTCGTCATCTGCAATGAGCGGATCACAGCTACGAGTTCGAAGAGATTGGAAGTACACTTGCAATTCATCGAACAATCTGTCTATTTCCAGGTTGTGTTCCTTCAGATCGGAGATCTATTTTGGAAGCTCTCTACTTCGTTTTCATATGACCGTAGATGTGGCAGAACAGCCTGGCTGTTTAACCTGCCGATGAATGAAGTTCCAAGAATGTTGTTACCGGAGAACCAAGAAGCTTCTTGTCGCCGAGAAGTTAGAGACCTCAATCCTGCTGCAGTAGAAACCATTCTCCAGATCAGGGCAAATAATTTCATTAGCACCATTCAAGTATTGATTCTCCTGCTGATACACCACACGGCCTGTAATGTCGTAGATCTTCAACCTCGCAAGGCATGACTCAGCAAGAGTGAATTCGATCATTGCTGTAGATTGTACCGGGTTGGGGATAACACTCAGGAGCCGCACTGGTGATAATTGTATTCCCACATGTTCTGACAATTCGATTTCTGTTCCTCCTTGACTCCAGTAGGCTACCCCGGAACCTCCATAAACACCCATATCGTTGGTCACGGTTCCAAGTGAGGGCCAGGCCGCATAGCCCGGCTTGGAGGAATCTTCTGGATCGTAGAAGATCTGGTCAGGATTACCTGCATCGACGCAGGGAGATCCAGGATCAAGATGGTATTCACTCAGCAAACCTGTACAGAACTGCGGATCACTGTCTATATTTCCAGTTCCTGCATAGCCCCCTTCAACATTGCTGTACTCCACTGCAATGAAGCTGCCACCAGTTTGAGAAAGCATGTTACTACGTACAATGCAATTAGCTATGTCGCATTCTGATTGATCCAGGACGGCTACGGCATTATTGGTCTGATTTAGGTTGTAACAGAACACTGTGTTCTCGATAACCACATCGGATTCATTGTCGATGCACACGGCAGTTGCGATACAGGCATAGAAACCTGAGACCAAGCCATTACAATAGAAAATATTGTTAGACAGAAAAGCGTCGCCATCGATATAGATGCAGAGACCGTATGTATAGACTGCATATGATTGAATATGGTTGTTTGTGAAGCTGTTATTTCGAATCTCTACCATGGATGTGGGCTGGTCCTGGTGGATGTAAATGCAAAGCCCTTTCAGTATACTATAACCATCACAAAGCCAGCACGAGTCCCAATAGATGCTGTTATTAAGAAACTGATTTCCCTCTATAAGGGCACTTGAATTTGTCAGTTTAATGATGCCGCCATTTTTAGAATCCTGAAGCATCACACCGGTATAAGACCAGTAGTAAGACTCGAACACATTATCCACAATTGATGGATCAGCGCCCTCTGCTTCAATTGGAATCTCATAATAGTCTATCGGACCATGAACATTAAAACCCTTCAGGACTGCATCTCTACCCTCACCGTTAGTGAACCTGATGTAGCCATATATATAAGTCGAGTCTGGACCCTGGGTACTCTCAACATGAACGTTCTTTCCCCCATAGTTGAAGCCATCATAGTATCCTGGTAAAACCATAATGGAATCACCATCTTCAGAAGCATCTATGGCGGTTTGTATTAAAGTGTAATCAGTAGGAACGTAATGAACCGAAGCCAGTACTATGGAGATTAGCAACTGAAGGAGATTCATATCAACCCCTTCCAGGATGTTTTTGTATCCTTCAACAATCGCCCTGCGATTTGATATGTATCTATTATATATCAGACTCTGAAGAATTCCTACCACCTGGATTGTTAGCAAAATCCTGAAGAAGCTGTTTCGATCAACTCTTCAAGGTTGCCTGGATATGCTGGTCCTTCCCCTCTCTCATAGCTTTCCAGTAACCAGGAATTTAAAGTGTTCCAACTCTCAAACTGACGGCCAGCCATTTTTATATCTTTCAAAAAAACCTTCCCCAATGCTTATGTAGAGAGGCTCTAGAGGAGTTCGGATTTTTGTTTATTCGACACCCAGATACCATTTCCCACTTTATCTGGAACACTAAGAGTGTGTAAATTGAAAGAATTTCTGTGAATATGAAAGCTCCTGCATATCAGCAGGGGCAATTGCTTTTCTGGAGCTCTTACTTGATTACTACAAATCTCTGGCTGTCTGTGTAGTCTTCCGTGATCATCCTCATCTGTAGAGTAAACTGAATAGGCTCCATTGAAATTTCCGTCAACGGTCTGAGAAATAGCTTATCAGTTCCATCCAATGCTTTGAATTGATTCATGAAAGGTAGAGCGGGTCTTCTTTTTACTCAGAGTTGCTCCTGTGCAGGAAATGCTCGCTGAAGTATCACAGAATACAAACCATCAGTTTCAAATTCAATTTACGATTATGTTAAGTGTGCTGTCTTTTAATAATGAACAATTTTTAAGGAGCACTATTATGCTGATTCACTTCTTTCTGCTGATAGTTGTGTTCGTTTCACTGCCAGTTTCCAATATGCAGCATGATGGAAAGATAGATGTTCTTTTTTCGGATGTCTTATCTCGAGGTCCACACTCTTTTGATGTGCTTCATTACGATGTTTCGCTGGAAATATTCGAGAGCATTGAAGAGATAGCAGGTGTTGTTGGCATCCATTTCCAGTCGATGGAAAACAATCTCACAGATATAATCCTTGATTTTAAAGGATTGACCATTGACTCAGTCTGGAGCTCCCAGGGCACCCTTGTGTTTCTTCAGGAGGATGAAACTGTAAGTGTTGATCTCAATTCTTCGCTGAATCCCGGGGACACCACTACCGTTTGGCTTTCATACAGTGGATCACCCATAATCCAGGGAGGAGCAGGTCTTCACTGGAATATGGAACTCGCAGGGCACATATCACATTACAGCGTAGGTATGAAACCATATTCCGGTCGATACATGCTTCCGTGCTGGGACGACATCTACGACAAAGCCTCAATGGATATCCATCTTACAGTGACAGACACACTTTATGCAATAAGCTGCGGTGAATTGATAAATGTGGAAGCCGGTACTGGTACCACCACCTATCACTGGAATCATCCACGAGAAATTTCACTGTACATATGGGCTATAGCTGTATCAGATTTTATTGTGGTGGAAGACTCCACATACGAATGGATCAAATACTACACATATCCAGACCTTATTGATGAGATCGAGATGATATTTGGCAAAGCTGATAGAATGCTCGACTGTTTTGAAGAAATTTATTGTCCTTATCCATGGGATCAGAATCTGGGATTTCCATTTGTAGAGACTTCGGGCTACTACGAACACAACACAATTCCCTTCACGATTACAGGAGAGAGTATTGTTGCGCATGAAATTGCCCATCACTGGTGGGGCAATCTGGTAACAGAGGAAGACTGGCCGGAGATCTGGCTTGCAGAGGGTTTCGCAACCTACAGTGAAGCTGTGTGGGAAGAATGGGAATACGGTTCTGAAGCTTACACGGATTACATGTTTGAAGTTATGCAGGGGTATGTAGCCACCGGCCTCGTCCTTCCCATTGTGCCTGCCAGTAATTACTGGAGCCCTACTGTTTATAAAAAAGGAGCAAGCGTACTCCATATGCTCAGGTATGTAATAGGAGAAGATGATTTTTTCGCGGGTCTACAGCTTTACCTGGCTGATAATGCATACGGATCTACCACAACTGTTGATCTTATCGATGCTTTTGAAACAACTTCCATGCAGCAGCTGGACTGGTTTTTTGACACATGGGTTTATGACTATGCTTACCCTGAGTACGAACTCAGCTGGGAAAGCCAGCAATCCGGTTCAAACTGGGAAGTGAGTATTGCTATAGAGCAAATCCATACTCTTGGACCAGTTTTCGTGATGCCTGTAGAGTTCCTTATAGAAGGGGCGGAAAACGACACACTGGTTGTTATGTGGAACGATATTCAAAACCAGGAAGAAACTTTTACAGTGAGTTTTTCACCACAGGAAGTAACAATTGATCCTTACCACAATATTCTCAGAGCTGGGCTGGTTCTGGGGGTTGAGGAAGAAGAGGCGAGCAGTTACCCCAAACCGCCTCCGGTAATCTTTCCAAATCCTGCTCACTCAAGTATTGCGATAATGTGGCAGCATCATGGGGAGTTCACTGCCACGGTATTCGATCTAAGTGGACGCTGTGTGCTTAAGGGAAGGATTTCTTCCAGATCAACTACATTGGATGTTTCTTCTCTTCCTTCTGGTTGCTATCAGGTGGTTGTAGAGAGCTGCACTTCAAGAGACTCTACTCCCCTCACGGTAATCAGTGAGGAGTAACATATTGGTTAAGAGAGCGCCTGGTACTTGTATGGGTCATTCAATCAGAGGGAAGTAACATGGTATTAATGTTTATCCTGAGTATTGTCGGAGGGATCGATTTTTCAGTAATGGGTGGTCTTGGTATTTCAAATAACTCAGTAGAGTATGGAATCACAAGGGAAATCGATTTCAACCAATCAGCCGGGGCTCCCATTGTAAATATTCAGTCGGGTTACCTGTTTGACAGCGGATTTCGACTGGGAATCGATTTCCTGAACACCCTCTCTTCTTTTGAGTGGAAAGCAGAGTCAGAAGACTTTCAACGCACCGGATCGATTAAAGAAGGCAATCTTGCAGTAGCTGGTTCCTATTTGATTGATGCCGGGAGGTTTCGTCCGTATCTGGGGGCGGGTGCCGGTGTGCACTGGGGAAGCTACATATACACATACACAGCTGATTCTATCTCCCTGAAGAATATTGATGATCTCGGTCAAACCGTGGGACTCACTGTGTTTTGCGGATTGGAAGTCGATCTGATGCAGCCGCTGATAGTGAATTGCAGACTATCATACAATCATGTTCCAAGAACAGGTTTCACCGGCTGGCTTGTTGAAGATGTTGATTATATGAACAGGGTTGATCTGCTTATCGGGCTGGGCGTAAGACCGTGAAAAATCTTTTACTTACCTTTTTTCTGATGGTCTGCCTTTTCCTGAGTTGCATTTCAACTCCTGTGGGAATCGTTTCGTCGGGACCTTACACAGAAAATTTTGTGGCAGCATGGAATTGCGCCGATACATTGTACTGCAGCTTTGAAGAAAAAAGCGTTGACTGGCAAAGATGCTATTCAAAGCACATGTACTTTTGCAACCAGGCAGAGAACGACACGGAACTGCTGCAGGTTCTTCTGGGGATCATGGCGGAGCTGAGAGATCAGCAGATACAAATTATCGCAAACTCTCAAATGTTTCAGGCTTACGAGAAAACGTTCTTCGTTAACATCGCTCTTCCATTGATTCCTGCATATGTCGCACCTTATGGTGGACTGACTTGGGAAGAAAACTACTTTGGGTATTCCTCCCCCTCTGGCGGTCTTTCATACATACAGATAAGAAGAATGGATGAAGGTTTCCCTGAAGAGGAGTTTTTTCAGGTTATAGATTCTGTCTTTTCCGGCTCTGAATACCTGATTCTTGACTTGAGGGCCAACAGCGGCCAAAATGGCTCCGGTTCCGAGAAAGCAGTAGCAGGGTGTTTTTCAAACATGAACTGGACAGGATGGTACATTAGAGAGAGGAATGGTGAGGGCCTTTCCAGCCCTGAACCATACATTCTTGAGCCCAATGATTCAGTGTTTTTTAATGGCCAGGTTTTACTTCTTGCCGGGGAATTTTGCTCAGAGTCAACTGAACTGTTTGTTTCCGCAATGCAGGCTCTTCCTGAAGTGGCAATTCTCGGCGAACACACCAGAGGATGTGTTGGAGTTGTGCAGGAGACCCTTCTTCCCAACCAGTGGGTGCTGGTGTTCCCTTACCGAGTTTACTACTCTTCGGAAATGCAGGCAATGGAATACTATGGAGTCAAACCTGATATCTTGATAACATCATCATATGAAGACTTTTCTCAGGGAATTGATCCGGTTCTTGAAGCTGCATTTGATATAGCAGGGGTGAATAAATGAAAACAGTGATCAAGCTCTTTGCAGGGGTATTTCTGCTTCTTGGTCTGTGCTGTATGAGTACGCCAACTGCCACACTGGGGTCTGGAGAATACACCGACGATTTTATTTCATGCTGGGATCACTTTGATACAACCTACTGCTACTTTCCAAGCAAGGGAGTCGATTGGCAGTATTGCTACCAGAAGTACCTGTCTTTAGCCATGGAAGCACAGAGAGATGATGATTTCCTTAATGTTCTAATGGACATGCTGGCTGAACTCAGAGATGCGCATGTTCATATTGCTACAGATGAGGGATACTTTTTCCCATGGAGCAGGGACTATGAAGCAAACTACAGCAATGCCGTATCAGACTCCTATTTTGAGGCTTTTGGAGGAGTCAGCTACAACCCGGAAGGGATGTTCAGTTACTGCTGCTCACCGAAGATATCCTACTTCAGAATTTCATCCTGGCCCTCAAATATGAATACACAAGAATTTCAGCACTTGTTCGACTCTCTTGCAATTAACTCGGAAGCTGTAATAATTGATGTAAGGATGAATGGAGGAGGAAACAGTTCAAAGGCATTTGAGGTTGCTCAGCGTTTTGCCGACAGGGAACGCGCAGCACTCTATGTGCAATTCAGAGATGGACCTGACCATGACGATTTCTGCGATTACATTGTTAGTGCAATTTTTCCAGGAGGGCATCAGAGATATACAGGCCCGGTATATGTTCTTCAGGGAAGAGGTGTGGCCAGCAGTACGGAAATGTTCCTCTGCTACATGGGTGTTATCCCATCCGTAACCACAGTTGGTGAAAGATCATACGGAGCAAGTGGCTGTCCTGTTTACATGACACTTCCAAATGGATGGCAGGTCAAGGTCCCAACCTGGATTGATTACACAGCGGACATGGTGATTATTGAATGGACGGGAATTGAGCCCGATGTTTACATAGACACCACGCTGGAAGACTTCAATAGTGGTGTGGATCCGATCCTTGATTTCGTTTTCAGTGAATGCGGGCTTCTGTAGACCAAAAAACTCATGATTTTGTTCGAGAGCATTAACTTCGAGCGTGCAGAAAGAATATTAGACGAAGCAGATTCAATTTCTCATCACAGTAGCTCTACAGAGTATCATTCCTGAATTCTCATCTATCAGAAGGTAAATGCCTGGAGCAAGATGAATGAAATTAGTTCCACTGAGCCTGCATGTTGGAAAAGTAGTAATAAAATATAGCATCTGGTTACAATTCTTCTGCAACGAAAAGAGGGAAGAGGGGAAATTTATCAAAATAGCACATGATTATTGAACGATACCTCTTAACCAACAGACAAAGGTGTTCCAATTTTTAAATAGACAGCCAGCCACAAGCCTTTTTTCTGAATCATACCTTCCCAAATGTCTGTGCAGAGCGGCTTCATAGGGGTTCGACCTCTTTGCGCATTTCAAGAAGTAAATGCTCTTCTTCTGGAATGGTCGAATGCCGCTGCCTCAAGAAAAGAACAAAGTTCAGCACAGTTATCTGGCACATTTCTTCCCAAGCTGGGTTCAAAGCAGAGCTGGCGATAACACTTGTTGCGAGACGTGTTATTCTACATTGACTTGAAATTGCAAATACTGTATCATGAAATTTGTCTTTCTTATTCGACAGAATAGGGGGAGGTGAAGGAAGGAGTTAAGATTTTTTCTCTGTTTTTCTGCAAAAGTATTTGCAGGGAAGATCCAATTTTCTTTCAATAGGAGGAAGACAATGCGACTGTTTGTCGTAGCACTATACGCAACTTTTACATCACTTTCATATGCGGGTATAGCCGTCCAGAGCGGCTGGTCGGGTGGAGATGGGGTTCCCGGTCCTGTCACAAACTGGATCGAATCGTTTCTTGGCAGCGAGAATATTCAATGTTTCAGTGACCCCGGTTCTTTGCAACTTGAGTATGAGCCAATCAAGCAAAATGTTGATAGTACTTACCTTGGCCCATGGTCGGTCTATGCTATAGACATTGACAACGATGCAGATATGGATATTCTGAGTGTATCTTATTACATAGACGAGGTTACCTGGTGGGAAAACACGGAGGGATTAGGCACCGACTGGTTGGAACATACGATCTGTAGCTCTTTTGAAGGTGCAATTTCTGTTTATAGTGAAGACATGGACGGTGATGGAGATTTTGATGTGCTAGCTGCCGGGCATATAGTTGATGAAATTGTTTTATGGGAAAACCTGGATGGATCAGGATTGGATTGGGCTGTGCATATAGTTGCTTCAGACTATACATCAGCACGCACAGTGTATGCAGCGGATATGGATGGAGATCAGGACATGGATGTCATTGGTGCGTGTGATATAGCTAACGATGTTAGTTGGTGGGAAAATGTCGACGGACTCGGAACTGAATGGCAGAAGCATCAGATTGATTCGAATTATAATACTATCCGTTCAGTATATGCTGCAGATGTTGATGGAGATGGAGATTTTGATGTTCTCGGAGCAGGGTCAAGTACAAGCAGGATTATCTGGTGGGAGAATACATACGGATCAGGGTTGAGTTGGAGTGAACACATGATTGATTCCAACTTCGTCTTTGCTAATGAAGTTCGTGCTTCCGACATGGATAATGATGGGGATATAGACGTTCTTGGTGCGGCTAAAGGGTCTGCTGAAATCAGCTGGTGGGAAAACACGGAGGGATCAGGCATCGACTGGTTGAAGCACACGATTTGTAATGATTTGAGTAATGCTTATACTATTTGTGCAGATGACTTAGATGGTGATGGTGATATAGATGTTGTTGCAGGAGGACTTGATGCGTATGAAATCAGGTGGTGGGAAAGACTCTCAATTTCTGAAGATATTTGGGTTGAACATATAGTTGATGACTACGTAAGTGCCCCAGCCTCCGTTAATACAGCTGATATCAATGGTGATGGAGTTATAGATATTATTGGCTGTGCCGTTAACTCAGGTACGCTATCATGGTGGGATGTATTCGTTTATCCATCCAGCGGTAGCCTTGAATCAAGCATTCTTGATCTTCAGGAACATCCAGAATGGTTTGCTGTAACCTGGAACGGGATAGAACCTGCAGAAACTGATATTGCATTCCAGTTTAGAACATCCTCTGAACCAGAAAATATGGGAAGCTGGTCTGATACTCTCTTTAGCCCCTGTTGTATTTCTGACATAGTGTCAGATGGGGATTCCTTATTTCAGTACAAAGCCATGCTGTTTTCAACAAGTGCATATTTTACTCCTGCATTGGAAGATATTTTAATTTCCTGGGACCCATCGGGAATAGAGAATGAGGATTTTTTTACTCATTTGCTGCATGGGGTTTTCCCGAATCCAGCAGTCGATTCCCCTGTACTGCTGTTTACCCTTGCGGAGCCTTCATTGGTTTTTATTTCAGTTTTCGATCTTTCGGGAAGAAGAATTGATCTTCTCATAAACGAATTGGAAGAGGGGCAGCATTCCGTGAATCTTGAAGTTCTTTCACCTGGGATATACTTCGTGCGTATGCAAGCAGAGAATTTCGACGATGCATGCAAATTCATCATGATTGAATGATCTCTTACTGTTTGTTACGTGTTGTTCTCCAGAGGCTGCTTTCAGTATTATACCGTCTATGGCAACAGTAGACGACAAGAGAATTATCTATACCATGCACAATGTCTCGAAGAGGCATGGAGAGAAATATGTTCTGAAAGACATATATCTTTCCTACTTTTACGGTGCAAAAATAGGCGTGATAGGCTTGAACGGCTCGGGAAAATCAACCCTGTTGCGGATACTCGCAGGTGAAGACACAGATATAATCGGTGATACCAGTTGCGCTTCCGGCTTCAGCATTGGATTTCTTCAGCAGGAGCCTTATCTGGAACCTGGGAAGACTGTCCGCCAGATTGTCTCCGAGGGCGTTCAGAATACGGTTGATCTTCTTGCAGAGTATGAAAGTATCGGCATTGCCTTCGGAGAGCCTGACGCAGACTATGAACTGCTGGCAGACAGGCAGGCTGATCTGCAGGACAAGATAGAAGCCGTCGACGGCTGGAACCTCGATGCCAGGCTGGATCTGGCCATGGAAGCTCTGCGGTGCCCCGCTTCCGATGAGGTGATTGATAATATCTCCGGTGGAGAGCGCCGCCGTGTTGCACTGTGTCGGCTTCTGCTTCAGAAACCGGACATACTGCTTCTGGATGAACCCACCAACCACCTGGACGCGGAAACCGTGGCGTGGCTGGAAAGGCATCTGCAGCAGTATAAGGGTACAGTCATCGCAGTAACTCATGATCGTTACTTCCTTGACAATGTCGCCGGCTGGATCCTTGAACTTGACCGGGGTGAAGGTATTCCCTGGAAGGGGAACTATTCCGGATGGCTTGAACAGAAAGCCAAAAGGCTGGAGCAGGAGGAAAAGGGAAACAGCCTCAGGGCAAAAACCCTTGAAAGAGAGCTGGAATGGGTGAGAATGAGCCCAAAGGGCCAGCATGCGAAAAGCAAATCCAGGATCAGTCGTTACGAGAAGCTGTTGGCTGAAGGGCAGAGGGAGAAAGTAAGAGAGGTCAGACTGGTTTTTCCTCCGGGGCCCAGACTCGGATCAGTTGTTATTGAGGCAAAATCCCTGACGAAATCCTTTGGAGACAAACTGCTCTTCAGTGATCTCAGTTTTTCAATACCTCCCGGAGCAGTTGTGGGAATCGTTGGACCTAACGGTGCCGGGAAGACAACCCTTTTCAAACTAATCACGGGTCTTGAAAAGCCGGATTGCGGTGAATTAAAACTCGGAGAAACCGTCAGACTTGCCTACGCAGACCAGCTGCGTTCAGGGCTCGATCCCGACAAAACCATATGGGAACAGCTTTCAGATGGACAGGAGACAATTAAGCTGGGAGGCAACAGGGAAGTTAACAGCAGGGCGTACTGTTCCTGGTTTAATTTTTCGGGCGGAGACCAGCAGAAAAAGGTGGGCATTCTCTCCGGCGGCGAGAGGAACAGGTTGAACCTCGCCCTCATGCTGAAGAAGGGCTCGAACGTCATTCTGCTGGACGAACCTACCAACGATCTGGATGTGAACACTCTCCGCGCCCTGGAAGAGGGTCTTGATGAATTCGCCGGTTGCGCACTGGTGATCAGCCATGACCGCTGGTTCCTTGACCGGGTTTGTTCTCACCTCCTTGCCTTTGAAGATGGCGAGATAATCTGGTTTGACGGAAACTGGAGCGAATACGCGGAATACCGCCGGAAAAAACTCGGTGCTATTGCTGACCGTCCCCACAGGTATGTGTACAGAAAACTCGAGAGATAAGTATACTTTTCGAACTCAGCCGGAGACTCTGAACAGAACCATAGTAAACCGGTTTTGACAGCAAGCTATTTCTCATGCCATCGTTCTCTATTAATGGCCGGAACCGAATAAGGTTTTGTTCAAATGGTATGGTTTTTGTTGGAGGAGCTATTTATAAGGCCTTTTATCAGGATAGCATCAGATTTTTGGATATTTGAATTTATCCATCGTACAAAAGAGTTCGAACTTTCAAACAGACGGCCAGTCGGGTTCTACACCGGCTCTTTTTCATTAGGCTCTTCACTAATTAGCCCGCTACCCTTTCGTACTGAGAGTTTCTATAGACTCAGCATTGGGATAACTGCGAAAAATAGAGTTGACGCTTCTAATATTCATGGTATATTTGATTCATGATTAGTAGAAAAAGACATGAAAACCTGTTGGTGACTTCTCTTAAGCGTTCACCTGTGACTACCTTGCTTGGTCCCAGACAATGTGGCAAGACAACCCTTGCCAGGAAGATCTGGACCAGTATGGGTGGAACCTTTCTTGATCTGGAAAGAAGATCTGATCAGGCAAGACTTGAAAACCCAGAACTGTTTCTCGGTTCCCTTTTCGGGCTGGTTGTACTGGATGAAGTGCAGCGGATGCCTTCGCTTCTGGAAGTAATCAGACCATTATCCGACAGAGAAGAGAGACCGGCAACATTTCTTCTGCTTGGGAGTGCTTCGCCGCAACTTGTAAAGAACGCTTCAGAAAGCCTTGCCGGCAGAACCGAGTTTGTCGATCTGTCCGGTTTTAGTATTGAAGAGATTGGAAGTTCAAATACAGAAAAACTATGGTTCCGCGGTGGATTTCCAAAGGCTTATCTGGCAGAAAATGATGTCTCCTCTGTGGTATGGCTGGAAGCGTTTACGCGAACTTTCCTTGAAAGAGACCTTCCTCAATTAGGATGCTTCACTGGTTCTGCCTTGATAGGGAGACTTTGGATGATGCTGGCCTCTATCCAGGGACAGGTTCTTAACTACTCTTCCCTTGGAAGATCCTTGGCACTTTCATACAAAACAATCCAGAAGTATCTGGATATTCTTGAGGGTGCTTTCATGATCAGACGAATACCGCCCTGGTTCAGCAACTCGTGTAAAAGGCTTGTCAAATCACCGAAAGTTTATATCAGAGACAGCGGGATTCTTCATAACCTGCTTCAGATAGAATCTCCGTATCTTCTTAAGGGTCACATAGTTGCCGGGGCCTCATGGGAGGGTTTCGCCCTTGAACAGTTTTTCAACGTTTTCGGCAACAGGAACTGCTACTTCTGGGGAACACACCAGGGGGCTGAGATTGATTTGATTTGCATAAGAAATGGTCGCTTTTATGGAATAGAGGCAAAGTTTTCTGAAACCCCGAAAGTAACCAGATCAATGAAAATCGCCGAAGAAGAGTTAAATCTTGAGCACATCTGGGTTCTTTATCCGGGTCATAATACATATCGTATTGATACCAGTATTACAGTATGTCCTCTCTCCTGTATACAATCACTACCCCTGTCTTAGCCTGGTCTTTTGCCGGAAAAAGACCGTGTCTGTGCCCCTGATATTCTTATGCGGGTCTATTTCGCTGATCCGATTGCATAAAGAGTTCCAACTTTCAAGCAGACGGTCAGTCAAAGCACCCCCGGCTTTACAGAGGGTTTTGCTTTATCGCAGAATGATGACCCTGGTACTGAGCATGGGGCCACTCTCTGTGTTGAGAACACAGATGTACGCACCTGCGGGAACCAGAGTTCCCTGATCATTTTTTCCATCCCAACTTACGCTGTGGGTTCCTCCTTCCACTGCTCCATAAGCAAGGGTACGGACAAAGCGACCAGAGATATCGAAAACAGCCAGATCAACATTTCCAGTTGACGGGCATGTGTATGTTACCCGGGTTGTGTTTTCAAAGGGGTTGGGATTCACAGAAAGACAAGGATTGCTATCGACAGAACCGTCTGCAATACCTGCCTGCTGCCAGTCATAATAGGCAGCAAGAAACTCATCCCAGTAGGTATCGTCTATGAAGTCCAGATTCATTTCACAGTATTCAGTTTCGAAAGTTTCTGCTTCAAGCGGGAAGTATATAGTCAGGCCGTGAGTCCTTTCATGATTGCTTCCGTGGCACTCGTTGATTATTGCAGAGGTAAAGAACTGGCTTGTTTGCTGAACTTTGGCCAGAACAAAGGGGTCTGTCTCGATTTCGGCAATCTGCAGTAGATAGTCGTACAGATCTATTTCGAAAGAGTAGCTGGTACCCATTCCCACGCACCAGGTATTTTGACGGGCTGTTTGAATGTTTGGACCCAGTTCGTCCATATTCTCAATCATATACTCCGCCAGCTGATCCAGAGGTTCAGTAAAACCTGTGATACAGGCCTGGTCAACAGCACTCATTGTCATCCACTCAGAGTATGGACCTGTGTAGTTGCTCTCAACAAGATCTATTATCATGCTGCTGACTTCTTCATTTGAGAGAGTTGAGGAATTGTTGAGTACATCACAGATCTCATCTATTATTCCCCGCCAGAATGCGTATCCACTCGACTCCTCGCTTCCTATGTAGACATCCACACAATTCCGCAGTTCGTAGGCTGATTCCAGGGCACCCATGAGACAGGGAGCTGTAAAGGCTGCTATATCTACCCCTCCGGCATCTCCGATAGCGTTAGCAATTTCCTCCATTGTAAGAAAGTCATTGCCTGAGGTTTCGTCATAGCATGCTCCCGCCCATCCGAATCCGTGATCGTACAGAGCTAGCATATATCTGTCTGCCGGGTAGTTTGCCTTGCCCCACATGATGAAGTTGTAGAGAGTTTCCCAATCCCCCATGTTTACTTCACCCCAGTCTTCCAGAAAGACGGGAGAAGAACTTTCGTGGACATACCACAGGGAGGCGGGCCCTGTATTGGGATCCCGCAAGACAAGAACTTTTACGTTCTCGGATGAATAAGCCTCATCACAGAAAGACGTAAACGGCTTGTAGCCCGTAAAATCAGAATCATCGTAGAAGAGGAAGGTCCATTCCACCTGGTCACCGGTGATATCTGAAAAGGGTGAGCTGAAGTCAATGAGTAATTCTTCTCCCGGTATTTTCTTTTCAACCAATCGTCTGAAGAAATCTGGATTGTAGTCTCCAGGAAGGAATCCACTTCCCATATTCTCGCAGTTGGTTTGATCTGTTTCCAGAGTGTGTAAAACCTCATTTTCGGCCATCGCAACACGTGGCATGAAAGCTGTAAAGAGCAGAAATACCATAGCAATATTGTGTTTTCTAATCAGTATTTTCCAGTGATGTTCAGTAGATCCTGCAATAGCCGATATGGTTGTAGACTTTTCCACCAGAACCTCCTATTATCTTGCGTTTCTTAGGTATAAACTTCAAATACTACCTAAAATGATACTGTATTGGAATAAGCGAGTCAATGGAAGATAGAGAATTTACAGCAATTCACTAATGTTGAGTTTCAAGAAGAAAAGATCAGCATCATTCTCTCCCGACTGAATAACAGTGCCGACTACAATGATCTGACCTGAACTGGTAACAAGTGCTCTGTATGTCCTCTGATTGCCTTCTGCCAGGATTTCCGTACCAACAATTCGGCTTCCATCATAATTTACTATTGCGAGCAGAACATTTGTTTCCATAACTCCCGGAGTTATTTCATTCCCCGTCCACCCGGCAAGAAGAAAATTGTTGTCAGGAGTAAGTACTGCGGATGAGAATGATGAGTGATCATTGTACCAGTCGTTTCTTCTCCAGAGCTCTTTACCCTGTCTATTCAGAAAGACGGTAAGTCCTGTTGTCTGCTCATCCTGAGAGCTATTGCCTGTACGCAGAGAATTTCCGTTATCCAGTTTCAGGAGAAAGTCATTGTCTTCGTCAGCATTGTAATTTTCCGGGGAAGGAATAGTCTGCCGGTTAAGAATCGCTCCTGAATAATCGATTGTAAGAATCCAGAAATGAGTGTCATCGCCGGAGATTGTATACCCGAAACAACTGATGACGGAATCTGTTTCAGAAAAGACCGCATTTAGCAGATGATTGTCACCGGGATGGTTGATTTCACAGTAGGAATCAGAACTCAATACATTGTCCGGAATATCTGCAAAAACAGAAGAGAAGGAAAGAAAAGCAAGAAGAATCAGAAAAACACATGCCATGCTAAATCACTTCAATCAGAAGTATTCTTTGAACCATTCCCTCATCTTCATGTACAGCAAGAAAGTTTTTGCAGTAGGGGTTGATGTAAAAGGTCAGGAATTCCGTCGGGGGAATAGACAGATCAAGCTCTGCTCTGTAGAGATACTCTCCGCTGGGAATACTCCACACATCGAAGACAGGGATTTCCTCTGTACCACGCAGTACCCACAGGTTGTCTTCCCAGCCCAGCCAGATTCCAGCGATGGGTTCTCTGCAGGAATCAGGCTCGTATATCCATTGCATAACATCCGATGATCCCATTCCAGTGAGATATTCCTCTACATGCTGTTTTTCAAGGGAGATTTCATAAGCTGTTTTCTCCACTGCGGGAAGATCAAGAGAGAGAGTATCAAAGGCTATGCCATCGGACGCGAGGCAGACAATTCTGTATTCAGGGGTATGTCGCTGTACCATGTACAGGTTTCCGTTCATATCTCCCGCAAAGTAATGAGAGAAAAGCATACGATTCAAAGCATCATTATTGTCCTCGGGATCTACAGGAACGAGGATTGAATCGGTCATGAATTCTGTAAGAGTGTTACCGTCAAGGTCGTAACTTGCAATGAATTGTCGTAGAGTCAGTGGCGGTTCCCGAATGAATTCATGCCAGCGAATTGCAAATGTGGCATCTCCGGTAACCGTATGCTGGCTGGGCCAGTTTCCGCTGTGAGTAAGGACATGCTTTTCCCATTCACCTTGAGGATTGTACAACCCGAGATCAGTTATGTCTTGAAGAATAATAGAGCCATCGGAAAACAGCTCAAACCACTGTGGGTGGACAAGCTCTCCAGGCCCGTCACCTCGGTTTCCGATATGTCCCGCATACTCTCCTGCGGGGGTGTATTTTCTCAGTTGAGCTCTGGACATGTCCAATACGAAAATCATACTGTCTGTTCTTGCAGCATCCGCTGCATAACCGAAGACATAGCACGAATCACCCAGTTCAACTCCAATAGTGTCAGTTACACTCAGTTGAACAACAGGAGCTTCACTATTCAGGGATTCATGCACTGGTTCCGACCCGCACGCTATGCACAGCAGCAGAACGCATGTTATCTGAATAATTTTCTTATACAACAGAGTCTCCTTTGCCTTCTTTGTTGCTGAGTAGATTGGTTAGAGCACAAAGATACCAGGAGCAATTTGTCTTCACAACCGTTTGAGCATTTGTTGTCCATTTCAGTGTCCGCAGTGACAATACCTGTTCAAATTTAGTATACGTGCGGTGGCTGCAATGGTAACACCGTAAAAAATCACAGGTTTATCCAGATCAAGAAAATTCGCAATAGTTCCATTTACAACTGTTGACCCGGTAGCGAGTATCAAATCACACCATTCCATGGCATCATGAGTCATCTCCGGTGGTTCTATGGAGATTCCAGAAAAAGTTGATCCGATGTTATCCCTGTCCAAATCGATAGCTCTGGTATTGTGCTGTGATGCAACGAGCTCCAGGAGCCTTGGCTGATGTCCGACAAGAAGAATATTATTCCACTGTTCGATAATCCCGGAGAGATTATCAGCGCATTCCTTCGGTTCGGAATCCCTGCAGTGAATGGATTTATCGCAGAGTCTCAGATGGCTGAAAACGGCATTCAGGCCGGAGATGAAAACAGATCTTTTCCTGTTTGAGTTCAGCGTCATTTGCAGAAGGCTGTCAACGGGGAAATCTGCGTTCTCAAAGTCGTCTGTAAAAGCCTGCCCCTTTGCTCCTTTGAAAACAGCTTCCACCATGACTTCTCTGCCCTTTATGAGAGGGTAATCGTCGTGCTCCGGTTTTCCTATTGCCTCTTTGACAGAAAGCACTTTGCATTTAACGGTAATATTCTGTCCGGAGAGGCCGTGTTTCCGTATTTCTTTCCCGAGGGCTGTTTTTAGGTTATCATACAAGTTGAGATATTCCAATCGGTTACTGGTTATAGTTAAAGGGTTGACAAGTAGCTGGCTGATGCTCCGTAATCAGTTTCTTTTACTGGATCAGTCAAAAAGCAGAAGAATCATCCCCGGTTTTCGAGGATGGACTTTTATCTGAACTTCCATACCTTTCTTAAGTGTTGCTATTTTCAGCACTGGAACCACCATTCTGTGCTCTATTTTCCTCGCAGGATTGTAGCCATCGTTTACCTCGAGTATGAATTTCAGTCTGGGCATTCCGTTGACCCGTGTGTTTGTCTCCTGGATCTCAAGAATTCTGGCGGTTCCGGGAAAGCCATTCTGTATCATCTCCAGCTTGTTTCTATTGCTGATGAATAAGAAGAGAAAAACGGTTGCATTTGAAAGAAGAAAGAAAGCTCCAAGGATGAGAAGAAAGATGTTCAAAGGATAACCGTCATCTGTCAGAGCATCTTTGCTCACCAGAAAAGAAGCTGCGATCAGCCCGATAGCTGGTAATACCATCAGGAGAAGAAAGGATTTGTTGAAGTTCCAGAGAAGAGGTTCACTTCTTTCGGTTTCTGCCATAGCCAGCCTCCCTGCATAAAATATTTACCTGGACTGTATCCGTATCATAAGTATCGGTAAAGTATACCGTAAGTCCAGTTGCTCCTGGAAAGATTATCGTACATACTTAACAGTGAAAAGGAGGGATTTGATACATGAGATTTCTTCCGGCGGGTCTTTGTTTTTTTGTTGCTGCAGCTCTTGTATTTTTCTGGAACCTTCGATTGAGGCGCCTGATTAAGCAGAAAACCATATCCCTGAAAGAGAGTGAAAAGCGGCTTGATCAGGCTCTCGATCAGGCTAATCTGGGATCATGGGATTGTAATCTGCTAACGGGTGAAGCAATCAACAATAAGCACTATTCTCTTATGCTGGGGTATTCACAGGGGGAGGCGGATTTTTCATATTCCGGCTGGTTGAATCAGGTACACCCGGGAGATAGAGGTCTTCTCGAAGAATACATGAAAGAATTTCTTAACAGTGCTGATGACCGGTTTGAATTTGAGTACCGGATGAGAACAAAGACAGGGGAATGGGTCTGGATACATTCCTGTGGAGGAATCGCAGAGCGGGACGAAAACGGGAAACCGTTGAGAATGACAGGAATACATCAGGATATCAGCGGAAGAAAGCTTTCAGAATATCTGGCCAGAAAGGCTGTCGATGACTGGGAAAACACCTTTGACTCCCTGCCGGAGCTGATTGCGGTTCTTGATGCAGAAGGCACCATTATCAGGGTGAACAAGACTCAGGCTCTTGCTCTGGGCATGACAAGAGAGGAATGCATCGGAAGGAAACTTTGCACCCTGATGTTTCCGGACGATCTCTCACGGAAAAGCTGTATTCCAGACTTTATCTCCGGGAAGATTAAACCATTAACACTTCAGGAAGTGTACATTGAAAAGCTTCAAAGGTACTACGAGGTTAGCATGTCGGTTTTAGTGGATCCCGATGATGGATCAATTCGAGTAATGCATGTCGCGAGGGATATTAGCGAGAGAAAAGCGGCTGGGAAGCAGCAGAGGGAGATGGAGAGTAGAGTCCAACATACTCAGAAACTTGAAAGTCTTGGTGTTCTTGCTGGAGGGATTGCCCACGATTTCAATAACATCCTTATGGCTATCCGGGGATACACGGATCTTGCCACTTCTGCAGTGAAAGAGGGAGAGCAGGTTTTTGAGTACCTTAAGGAGATAAACAAGTCTGTTGGAGTTGCCAGTGAACTCAGCGGGCAGATGCTTGCATATTCAGGTAGAGGCAATTTCGTTGTAGAAACTGTTTATATCAATGACATTATTAAAAAAATGAGACCAATGGTTCAAGTCTCGGTTTCCAGAAAAGCTGAACTTCGGATCAACACAAACGAAGATCTGCCACCTGTTAAGGTTGACAGTACACAAATGGAACAGGTGATTCTTAATCTGCTTACGAATGCTTCAGAGGCAATCGGTTCTTCCAGAGGAACGATTACACTTACCACAGGTTTTGAAAAGATTCTTCCTCCGGGAAGAACCAATTCAGGGAAAACGAAACAACCCTACGTTTTTATAAAGGTTGATGACACTGGTTGTGGTATGTCTCCTGAGGTTCTTGAAAAGCTGTTTGAACCGTTTTACACTACAAAGGTTACAGGGCGGGGCCTTGGCATGGCAGTTGTTCATGGGATTGTAGAGGGGCATAAGGGATTTGTTACAGTAAGCAGTGAGCAGGGGGTGGGTTCGTCCTTTAAAATATTCATTCCCGCAGTGGATAAAGCAGATAAACAAATGTTTTCAGAAACAGAGATAAAGCCATCTCTTTCTAATGTAATTCCAACAGGAGTTCTTCTTGTTGATGATGAAGCGAATATAGTTTTTATAGGCAGGCATGTTCTTCAGAAATACAAGTATACTGTTTTCTCGGCCACTAACGGTGAAGAGGCCTTACAAGTTTACAGGAAAAACAAAGAGCTTATTCAGTGTGTAATTCTTGATCTTACCATGCCGGTAATGGATGGTGTTGAGTGTTTGAGAGAACTAAAAAAAATTGATCCAACGGTGAGAGTTATTCTATCCAGCGGTTACAATCGACAGGACGCAGAAAGTAAAATTCATTTAGATGATATCGCTGGATATCTGAAGAAGCCATACGGTCTCAGGGCTTTACTGGCTGCGGTTAGAAGAGTGTTGGCAGGCCAGTAAATTTCAGGTTTCTATTCAAGAAGGTGTTCTCCTTCTTCGATCACATCAAAAAGGCCGATAGTTCCCATGAATGTATCCCCGTCTTCAAATCTGGGAATACCGCTGACGGTAACCAGTATTTTTTCTTTATCCGGTCTTATCAGGGCAAGCTGGTAGGAACTTCGTTCACCCATGCTGCGCATTTCTCTAACGCTGGCAGTGCGTCCCGCGTCTCTTGATGAGATGAGAGAAGAGAGACTCATGCCCTTCAATTGATCCGCAGGAATTCCAACAATGTTGGAAAAAGCTTCGTTGGCAAACAGTATTTTATCGGCAGGATCACACATGATTACCCCTTGCCGAAGGTTGTCAACAACTGTGTTGTAGAGAGATTCAATTCTCTTGCGGTTCTGCTCAGCGCGGTATCGGTCTATGGCCATGGAAATACTCTCCGCGAGACCTGAGAAAAGAACAAGGTCAGTGTTGGAAAAAACCTTTTTCATTGAATAGCTTTGAACAACCAGAACACCCCAGATTCCGTCAGATCCTCTGAGCGGAACGCCCATCCACTGTTCACTGGAAGTTCCAATTGGGAGAATCCGTTCTTCGGCTACCATTTTGTCAAAAGCTTCCTTATCAACAAGGAGCGGCTGGCCGGTTGTTCTCACATGGTCAGTCAGGCTGCCCTTCATGGATTCCGAGCCGACAAAGGGTTCAACTCCATCTTCAATGTCGACTGAATAGGGGAAGGTGTATGTATCAGAGAGCTGGTTGTAGAAAGCGAAGTAAAGGTTTGGAGTGTGTATTACTCTGGAGAGCTGATTATGAATAAATTCAAGAAGATTTTTCAAGGATTCTGTACTGACAGTTTCTTCAGCAATTGAATGAAGGGCTGCATAAACGGATTCAGCTCTTTGCCTGACTGCAACTTCTTTGAGCAGAAGATTGTTTGATCTTTTTAACTCAGCGGTTTTTGAATCAATTGTGCTGTTAAGCCTGTTCTGAAGTCGTCTGAGATCTTCTTCAGTACGTTTCTTCTCCTCAATATCAATAACAACGACTTCAATACATATGATATTGCCGTTCCTGTCCTGCTGGCATGTCGCAGTAAGAGAAACCCAGAAAAGAGTGCCGCCCCTGCGGCGCCATCTGGTTTCGAATCCGTTTACGGTTTTGTCTTTCTGCAAAGCAGAAAGAAGTTTTTCGCGGTCTGAAAAAGTCGCCCAGATCTCGGAGAGTTGTACCTTGTAGAGCTGGTGCTCGTTGTCATATCCCAGCATTGAAACCAGACCGTTATTAACATAAAGAAGACTACCGGTTGCTGCTGCTTTGAAGACACCCACTGGAGAGTTTCTATCGAGTTTTTCCAGACTGTTTGCCCTGTTCATCAGTACTTTCTGGGAAAAAAGGAATTCCGTTACATCTTTAAAAGAACATATGTATTTTCTGTTTTCTCCTTCACCGTGGGCAATAAGCCTGACTTTAAATTCCCAGCGGTTACCGTCAGAATTGTAAGCGACATTGCAGGCTCCCACACCGTGTTCCATTTCCACGTACATCATCATTTGAGAGAGGAAATCTTCGCCGCCTGCCATTTGTGCCAGAAGATTGGGAAGAGAGAAGTCCCGGCAGGACAGAAAAAATTGATTAAAAGCTAGATTACCGTCGAGAAAATTCAACTGATGATCATAAACAGCAATGCCGGTATCATCATAATTTCGAGCAAATACTTCAAAAGGGTTCTGCATGTTGTCTACTCCTCCTTTCCTTAATGTACCAATGAGACGGGACAGAAGGAAGCCCCCGCCGCTTCAGGCGGCAGGGGCAGATTTAGCAGAGGAGTACTATTCTTCTTCTGAAAGGTGCATTTTCTTCGCAATTCTCTTGCCCATTACTACATAAATGCATGGTTCGACCATCAGAGTAAGTATGGTAGCAGCAGCAAGACCGAAGATTACCGTAATGGCCATTGGAGCCCAGGATTCAGCGCCTTCTCCTATGCCCAGCGCAAGGGGAGTCATGGCCAGCATCGTTGTAAGTGCTGTCATCAGGATTGGTCGAAGCCTGGTTGTTGCAGCTTCCACTATTGCTTCCTCAATAGTGCTCTTTTTCCGGCGTAGAAGCTGGTTGGCATAGTCTATCATCACTATTCCGTTGTTGACCACAATACCGCCCAGCATCAGAACGCCTATAAGAGACATCACGGAGAGGGGTGTTCCCGTTACAAAAAGACCTATCACTACTCCGATAATTGCCATGGGAACAGTGAAAATAATAATGAAGGGTTCAAGCAGAGATTCAAACTGACTCGCCATGACCATGTAGACCAGCAGGGCGGCAACGATGATTGCAATGCCCAGATACATGAAGGTTTCCTTCTGATCTTTCATCTCACCACCGAATTCAATTCTTAGACCGTAGTCATTGTTTTCCTGCACAACCTTTTCTACATCAGCCGCCACGTCATCCAGGCTTCTTCCCGCGACATCACAGTTGATGGTTACACATCTCTGCTGGTTTGTGCGTTTGATGCTTGTAGAGATGAGTCTCTCCTCGAAATATCCGTAGTTTGCGGCAGGAGAACCAAATACTGAGAGATAGTTCAGCTCCTCGCGGGAATTTCTCAAATATTCCGGATATTTCACAACAACATTGTACTCGTCTCCACCATCTCTGAATATGGTAGCCGGGGAATTGCCGAAAGCGTTACTTATCTCTCCAGCGACAGTCGCAGGATGCATTCCCTGTAGTGCCAGCATAGTGTAGTCCTGCCTGAAGGTCAGCTCGGGAATCATGTTGTCCATTGTGGTTTTCGGTTCTCTGATTCCTTCAACAGCAGAAACTGCCTCCCGCATTCTTTCACTTTCCGCGGAAAGGATATCAAGATCGTCTCCGAAAATCTTTATTTCAATAGCACTTCCTCCCATGAAGTTACCACCGGAGATATCGTATTCGAACCCCGCGACATTGTCCAGAAGATCACGGATTCGCTCTTCATATTCCTTTTGTCCGATGTTTCTTTGTGTTACAGGAACAAGTCTCAGGATTATCTCAACAGAGTAACTGCCTTTATCTCCCCCGAAGACGGCATCCAGGCCTCCTGCTGTGCCGACTTGAGAGTACAGCGTTATAAGATCGCCTTCTTCAAAGAGAGACGCGAGAGTGTCTTCCAGAGCCTCTGCCATAGCGCCTGTTGTTTCCAGGTCAGTTCCGACGGCAGCTTCCAGAATGATTTGAATCATTCCATCATCGTTCGCGGGAAGGAACTCTGTCTTGAGAACCGGCACAAGTGCAAGACTGGCAATAAATATCGCAGCAGTAATGATTAGAACGGGTTTTCTCCTCTTGACCATTCTGGCGGCAATAGAGTTGTATTTCTTTTCAAGATTCTCAAATCCCTGCTTTATCCTGTCTCCCGGAGAACCTTTTCTGTGAAGGGGAACCAGTTTTTCTGCAAACGAGCTTAGCAGGGGTACAAGACTCAAGGCTACGAAAAGGGAAACAACAAGACTGAAAACGATAGTCAGAACCATTTCTCTGAACATTTGCCCGGCGAGACCCGGCACGAAGAGAATAGGCACAAAAACAGCCAGTGTTGTCAGGGTGGAAGCAGTAATAGCCATTCCTACTTCCTGAGCGCCACTGATTGCGGAGTTAATGGCGGAATCTTTCATTCCCCTGTGTCTGTAGATGTTTTCAAGCACAACTATGGAATTATCAACCAGCATTCCCACAGCAAGAGCCAGACCCGCCAGCGAGATCATGTTCAGGTCTACATCGAAGGAATGCATGGCCGCGAATGTAACGATGATGGAAATAGGAATTGCCGATCCCGCGATTGCTGCTCCTCTCGGAGAGCGGAGGAAGAACAGAAGAACCAGAAAGGCAAGAATTGTAGCAGTAACTGCTGTGGTTGAAAGGTTGCTTATGGATTGTGTGATGAATGCTGATTGATCGTACATCACATAGGGTACAACCTGCCCCTCATACTCCTCCGCAATTCTATCAAGTTCTTTCTGGACAGTTTTGCAGACATTCACGGTATTTGCATCGCTTCGTCGCTGTATGAAGGCGAAGAGAGAGGGAGTCTGGTTCATTCTGATTAATTCGTAGACTTCAGCTTCTCCGTCTACAACCGTAGCAATATCACGTAGAAGAACAGGACCATTCTGATTGTTTCCCACAACAAGCTGTTCCAGATCCGAGAGGGAGGTTACACTGGATTCAATTCTAATGTTTATTCTTTCTCCACCTGAGTCCAGGTTCCCTGCGGGCGTGTCGTTCCTGACCTGCGCCAGAGCACCGACAACCTGACTTATACTGAGCCCGGAACTTTCCAGTTTTGCCGGATCAACCTCTATCTGGATCTCCCTGATAAGGCCTCCTGCTACACTCACAGACCCCACGCCCTCCTGGCGGGCCAGTCTGGGCTCAATTTCGTCTTCAATAAGTTTTCTCAGAGCAAAGTCATCCAGAACAGGGCTGGATAATCCGATGAACATGATTGGTTGCATTGAAGGATCCAGCGCGAGAACGAGAGGGTCTGAGGCATCATCAGGCAGAGCGCTTCCGTAGAGATCAAGCTGGCGTCTGATATCTGTTTCCGCTTCCTCCAGACTGTGACCCCACTGAAATTCAGCCATTATGACACTGGAGCCGTTGGAGGATGTGGAGCTGACTTCTTTTACATTTTCTACTCTGGATACAGCCTGCTCCAGATATCTGGTGACCAGATTTTCCATTTCCTCAGGGCCCGCACCCTGCATAGTACTGGCTACAATTACCATTGGGAACTCAAGTTTGGGGAACAGATCAATTCCAAGCTGCGAAAGTCCGAAGAAACCCACACCGATAATGAAGATAAAGATCATCATGAATGTGATTCGTCTTCTTACTGATAAGCTCGACAGACTCATCGGTTAACCACCTCTACAGATCCGTCCTGAATTACGCTGTTCTGCCCGAGAATAATTACGTTGTCGCCCGGTTCAACTCCTGTAAGGATCTGCACATTTCCATGGCTTATCAGACCGGTAGTGATTTCCCGGAGTACTGCTCGGTTGTTCTCAACAACGGCAACCTGATAACCGCCTCTTGTTCGTCTCAGAACGCTGACAGGAAGGACTATGGCATCGGAAATGGATTCGGTTACAATGGAAACACGACCGGACAGGCCGGGACGCAGTTGATTTTCGGGATCATCAAAGTGAACCTCAGCAGAGACCTGCCCGCTTACCGGATCCACTGTTGGTGATACCGCCATTACAATGCCGGGGATTGACTGTTGATCAATAGCGGAAACTGTAACATAGGCGGCCTGGCCCACTTCAAGCCGGAAAATGTCAGATTCGGGCAGAAGAACTCTTGCGATCACTCCACCATTTCCCGATATGGAGAGGAGAGGGGTTGAACCACTCATGTTTCCCGCTCTGGCCCAGACCCGGCCTATCTTTCCGGAGAAGGGAGCAGCAATCCAGGCGTTATCCCTTGTGGTTCTTGCCTGGGTATAACCCGCATAGGCCTGATTAAGCTGGGCTTCAGCAGCTTCCAGAGCTACTCCCACTCCGTCAAGCTCCTGTGCGCTAAGCGCGCCAGCTTCAAACAGGGTCTGCATTCTCTCAAAGTTGGCTCTGGCGTTTTCCGCGTTTGCCCTGGCTGCGCTTACGGAAGCCAGAGCAGCGGACGTTCCGGCATTTACCTGTTGATCTGTATCCATTCTGACAAGCCTGGCTCCGGCCTCTATTTCATCACCCTCTGCAATAAGAACTTCTTCAACAGTTCCAGGAATAGAGGCAAAGACCAAAGCCTCCTGCGTTCCCTCAAGTCTGGTATTGGCATAGACCTCTGCGGAGATAGTGGACAATTCCATTGTCTGTATTCTGACTCTGACAGTTCTTTCTTCGTCCTCGTCTCCTCCGGGTCCGCAGGCTACTGCGAGCAGCACAAGCAGTGGGAACATTATCGCTGATTTTTTCATTAATTCATCTCCTCAGGGTCTATGCTCAGAATCCCAAGGGCTCTTGCAAGACCAGTCTCGGCTGTTTTCAGAGAATAGAGGGCCGAAGCATAGTTTGTGCGAGCCTGTGTAAGTGCCAGAAACGCGCTGTCCATATCCAGTCGTGTAATTACTCCTGCTTCGTAGGAGACTCTTGCTATCTCAGAGCCCTCAATTGCCTGCTGCACGGTAGACCCGGCAGCCTGAACGGTTTCTCCGGCCTGATGAAGAGCGTTCCATGTCGTGACAAGCTGCAGTGAAGCGTAGTTTTCCATCTCTCCCGCTCTGGCATAGGAAGCAAGTCTTTCCGCTCTTGCGGACTGGTATCCACCGAGATCATTGATTCCATGGAAAAGGGGAATCTGCAGAGACGCGGATGTACTCCAGTTTCTGGAATAGTCGTTTGATGTAATATCCTTAATGTCATCCACTCCTGCCTGAAAACCGTAACTGGTCTGGAAGACAAGCTGGGGAGCGAAGCTTGCTGCAGAAAGATTAACCTGGGCATCCCCCAGTTTCCTCATTTCTTCAGCTGTAGCAAGAGTTGTATTGTTTCGCTCCATGATTTTTCGAGCCTCTTCAAGAGTCTCAGGCAGATCAACGGGGAATGAGTCTGTGAGTTTACCCTCAATGACAGTAGAATGGTTTTCATCAAACCCGAGACTGACGGCAAAAGCAGCTCTTGCGTTTTCAACCCCGACAACTGCCGCTATAGAGTCCGGTCTGCGGTTTTCATAGGCGACCTGACTTTGAAGCAGCTCAAACCTGCTGATTGTTCCTGCTCCGAATCTCTGTTCAGCGAGAAGGAATCCCTCACGAGCGATGTTCATTGCTTCAGATGTAACATCTGACATCATCTCAGCCATAAGAACTCCGTAGAAGGAGATAATTACATCAGATACGGCATCCTGCTCTGTTTCCGACAGAGTTAACTCGGAAAGAGTTAAAGCTCTGGAAGATATTGAAGCTCCCGCCGGTCCCTGTAAAACTATAGGAAGAGTGGCGGTTATGCCGTACATTGAAGCCCACTCCGTTCCCATGGGTATTGATCCCATTCCGGGAATCGTCATTTCCTGAATATCGTGGTTCTTCTGGTATGAGAGGGAGAAATCAACCTGTGGCAGGTACCAGGTGCGAGCAGCGTTTCTACTCCACCTGGAACTTTCCACTTCGTTTTTAGCAGCAGCGACATCGCCTCGCTGCTCCATTGCAGTTCTTACTGCTTCATTCAGTGTAAATGCGGAAGTCTGCATTGAGAGAAGCAGAACAGGCATTATTATGATTGTCAAATATTTCATTCTCACGACCTCTTTCCCATTCCAATTCCGTCAAATACTACTCGAACCAGTCTTTTAGCAAAGTCCGATGGATTAGCATCTATGAAGAATTCTTTTCCATGTATTCGGAGAGCGCCATCCAGCAGAGAGTTAGTCATGGCCATAATCAGGTGCAGATCGGTATCTTCCCTGATTTCTCCTTTACTAATGGCATTCTCGAACACCGGTTGAAGTCTGTTGAACATCACAACAATTCTGGAGCGGGATTCCGCACCGCCGATAGTCTTGCTGGTTGCCATTATTCTTACTGCATTAGAGAGTTCCGGCTGATGTATCACCTGTTCAATTCTTGCCCTGATAATGTTCTCAAGGACTTTTCTGAAGGGAAAACCTGGCTTTATGCATTCTGTGAGCATTTCCTGCAGAGAGGTTTCAATATGCAGTACAAGATGCTGGTAAAAGCCTACTTTGCTGCCGAAGTAGTAGTAGACCATGGGCTTTGTCATTCCAGCCGCTGTGGCCACATCGTCCATAGATATGTTTTCCGGAATGTTTTCCGTGAGCAACAGTAGTCCTGCATAAAGCAGGCGTTCCCTGTTATCTGTTTTCTTTGCCATTGCCTGGCCTCCTTGTTTCTTACTTACGAGTAAGTAAAACATATTGATAAAATTGAAATCGTCAATGTCTGTCGGTTTATTGTTTCTGAGAAGCCCGGATAAATTTTCTGAACTTATCTGCCCCTTTTGTGTTAGTCCATTTGTTGTTAGATTCGCACTTCAATGGTCAGCGTGTTTGTTTCCCCTCTCAGTTTGTCTATCAAGAAGAAAGGTTTGCTATGACTTTGTTTCTGCAAGTTGCTTTGATTCTGATGTCTGTCCAGGCAGCAGATATTACGTTTACCCTTGACCCTGCTGCGGTTGAGTTCACCTCATTCCGTAGCGAAGAGGTTGTTTACATTCCAGGAGGAGCTTCTCCGTTCGCGGATGGAGAGCCAGGTCTTCCGGGTATGGGTTACTCAATGGTGATTCCTCAGGGAACATATCTTGAAAGTGTTGAGGTTGAGGTACTCTCAAAAGTAACTCTCCAGGGATTTCACAATATTGCTCCTGTTCTTTCGGTTCCCCTGAACCAGCCAATCCCAGCAGTTATTCCCCATTCCGGCAGTTATACCGGAGGAATGTTTCCTGCTGCTGCTGTTATTGATATCAACACAGGTAACAAGACCGGATTCAGGATAGCCTCTTTCAACTATGTTCCATTCACATGGGACCCTTCCACCGGAATCCTTTCAGTGGTAACCGGTGCTATTCTTACTCCTGTAATCGCACCGGATACAGACGCACCTCACCTTACTCTTTCTGACAATCAGGTAAAAACAGCCGTTTCAGCCCTTGAGTCTGTTGTGCAGAACCCTGAGATGCTTGATGCTTATGCACCTGAAATCGTTGGCGGTGTTGATGGAGCCCCATGGATACTCATTGCTGATGAATCACATCTGGCAACTCTTCAGCCTCTTCTCGATCTTCGGGCAACCACTCACGGCTCGGCTTTCAAATCTACCCAGTGGATATATGACAACTACACCGGACGCGATACTCAGGAGCAGATAAGGAACTACCTTATCGATGGATTCGAGAACCAGGGACTTGTTTATGCTCTTATCGTTGGGGATTTTGGAGAAACCACCAGAGTCTCCGGTCTCAAGATAGGTGGTACCGGCCCGATGAACTCTGTAGCCGACCTATACTACAGTGATCTTGACGGAAGCTGGGATTATGACGGGGACAACATCTTTGGAGAGCTCAACGACGAGCTTGATTACTACTCAGACATCTATGTGGGAAGATACAGCACAGATGTTACTTCCCGCCTCTCTGTTATGGTGGACAGAACAGTAGCCTATGAAACCACCGCGCCCGCAGGTGACTGGCAGACCACCGCGCTTCTGGCTGGTGCTTTTCTCTGGCCGCCATACTCCGGCGCAAAGATCTGTGACTCCATCTCTGTGAGAATTCCTGCTTCCTGGACTGAGCACAAGCTTTACGAGACAACTGCTTCACATCCCAGTAACATGATTGACCTTTATAATGATGGAGTTTCTTACAGCAGTCCCAACGGACACGGTTACCAATCCGGTATCTACTGGTACTACAATCCCCCCACGGACATTATTTCCGCCGGAAATTACACAGGTCTTACAAACAATGATGTTCCCACTGTCTTTCACTCTATTGCCTGTCTTGCCGGCAACATTGAGAACATTGCTTCTATTGCAGAAAGACTCATGTTCTGGCCATCAGGTGGAGCCGTGGCTGTTATGTTCAACTCCAATAATGGATGGGGTGCCCCGCCCAACTTCGGTGCCAGCGAGTGGCTTGAGCTGTATTTCGCAAAGGTTCTTTTCGTAGACGAACAGCATGAGATCGGCGTCACCCATGCCATTTCCAAAGATGAATTCAAATCAAACGTAAGTATTTCCATGCAGACCTGGGTCCTTCAGGAAAGCAATCTTCTTGGAGATCCCGCACTCAGGTTTATTGCAGGTCAGATGGGAATTGAAGAGGAAGAAGGCAACCCCTCAGTGGTTTCCCCTGTGATTTCCGTTCCTAGTCCTAATCCTGTAAGTAGCACATGTGCAGTTAATTACACAATGCCCGTTACAGGTGCTGCAACAGTAGTGGTTTATGATATTTCCGGAAGAATTGCCGCAACGGTCCATCAGGGGCTTCTCGGAGAAGGCCAGGGAAGCCTCAGCTTCGATGCCTCCACTCTTCCTTCAGGATGCTACAGCATTGTTATCAGTTCACAGACAGGATCAGCTTCTGCACAGATGTTGGTTCTGCGCTAAGGACGGACTTCGACCACGGTTTCAATTGCAAGGCCGCCCGGGAAACCGGGCGGCCTTCCTGAAAGCTCAGTATCCCTTCCCTCTTCCGCTCTTTCTTCATAGAATTCATGTATCTGAGAAAGGAGGATGGCTGAATATGACACTATTGCTTCAAGTTGTATTGGTTCTTATGCCTGTACAGGCAGCAGACATTTCTTTTTTTCTTGATCCCGCCATGGTGGAATTCATCACATTCCGCAGTGAAGAGGTTGTCTGCATTCCACGAGGAGCTTCTCCGTTCGCGGATGGAGAGCCAGGTCTACCGGGTATGGGTTACTCAATGGTGATTCCTCAGGGAACATATCTTGAAAGTGTTGAGGTTGAGGTACTCTCAAAAGTAGTTCTCCAGGGAATTCACAATATTGCTCCTGTTCTTTCAGTTCCTCTGAATCAGCCAATTCCAGCAGTTATCCCTCATTCAGTCAGCTATACCGGGGGAATGTTTCCTGAAGCTGCTGTTGTTGATGTTAACACAGGTAACAAGACCGGGTTCAGGATTGCTTCTTTCTGCTATGTACCTTTTACATGGGATCCTTCCACAGGTACCCTTTTCCTTGTAACAAGTGCCAGACTTTCTCCCGCAATCGTTCCAGCTACAGACGCGCCTCACCTTACTCTTTCTGACAATCAGGTAAAGACAGCCATTTCAGCTCTTGAGTCTGTTGTTCAGAATCCTGAGATGCTTGAGACTTATGCACCCGAAATAGTTGGCGGTGTTGACGGTGCTTCCTGGGTGGTAATAGCGGATGAAACCCACGAATCAATTATCCAGCCTCTAATTGACCTTCGAGCCATCACACACGGTTCCTCTTTTGTATCGACACAGTGGATATATGCCGGCTACACCGGGCGTGATACCCAGGAGCAGATAAGAAATTATCTTATCGATGCTTTTGAGAATCAGGGTCTTGTTTATGCTCTTATTGTTGGAGATTTTGGTGAAACCGCAAGAGTTTCCGGAATTAAAATTGGTACTACCGGTCCAATGAATTCCGTCGCGGATCTTTACTTCAGTGATCTTGACGGCAGTTGGGATCTGGATAACGACAATGTTTTTGGCGAACTTGGCGACGGTATTGACTGGTACTCAGACATTTATGTTGGAAGATACAGTACAGATGTTCCCTCCCGCCTTGCGACCATGGTGACCAGAGCAGTTGCCTATGAAACAATGTCGCCATCGGGAGTCTGGCAGACTGCCGCGCTCCTGGCTGGTGCAGGACTGTGGCCTGACCAGAACTACTGGGGATCATTTATCTGCGACTCTATTGCTCTCAGAATCCCGGAGGCATGGACAGTTCACAAGCTGTATGAGACAACGGCTTCACACCCTGACAACCAGATCTCCCTGTACAACGAAGGAATCTCCTACAGCACACTGAATGGGCATGGAAATCCTGGTGGGGTTTACTGGCTTTTCAACCCTCCAACTCAGCTTGTAACTAAAGTGAATTACACAGGCTTAACGAACATTGATATGCCCACAGTGTTTCACTCCATGGCATGTTCTCCAGGCAGCATTGAAAATATTGCTTCTATCGCTGAAAGACTCATGTTCTGGCCTTCCGGAGGTGCCATAGCTGTGATGTTCAACTCCAACCTCGGAATTGGTTCTCCTCCCGGCATGGGGGCAAGTGAATGGCTGGAACTGTATTTCGCGGAGGTTCTTTTCGTTGATGAGCAGTATGAGATCGGTGTTGCCCATGCTGTTTCCAAGGATGAGTTCAAGGCGAATGTGAGTATTGGCATGCAGAACTGGGTTCTTCAGGAAAACAATCTTCTGGGAGATCCTGCTCAGAGATTTGTAGCCGGGCAGACGGGAATTGAAAAAGGGGAAGACAGTCCCTCAGTTAATTCCCCTGTGATTTCCGCCCCCAGCCCGAACCCTGTAAGTGGAACATGTGCAGTTAATTACGTAATGCCCATCACAGGTACAGCAGCAGTAGCAGTTTATGATCTCTCAGGTAGAATTGCTGCAACTATCCATCAGGGAATTCTCTGCGAAGGGCAAGGAAGCCTCAGCTTTGATGTTTCCACTCTTTCGTCAGGCTGCTACAGTATTGTTATTAGTTCGCCGATTGGATCAGCCTCTGCACAAATGCTGGTTCTTCGCTGAAAGCGACCATTTCTTTGTGTCACCGATTTCTCCGCAGAAAAGTTTCAACCTCAAGGTTTCTTCGAAAAACGTGCGCAACAAGTTCATCAATAGCTTCATTGAATTCATCAGGGTTACTCAACAGCGTATAGCCGTGGATCTCTGCGTTAACATACGGGCTTATCAGATTCTGGAGGTCTCTGTACCTTTCTGAAACACCCTCCGCTTCAAAAGCTGTTTCAATTGCGATTTCCAGGTTCTCCAAATATTTCATTCTGTAATCGGGAACATCAAGGAGATACCTGATAAGTGGCCATTCCGAACCGACATCCTCGAGATCCAGTGTAAGCACCGGCATCAAACCGGCATCATCACGGAGAGCCATGTTGTTGTCCCATGGTATCCAGATCAGCAGACCGGTGGCCGGATTGCTGTAGAGATAGTAGTTGTGCGGAGACCTGCCGTATGTGTCCCAGTTTTGTACAGTCACATTCACAGCCAGCCACAGGAGGAATCCTTCCACATCGAAGATACTTTCCAGTTCCGACCTCCAGTTAACAGGATCGCAGAGTCTCTGATCCGAATGGAGGATATCGAACAGCAGAAGTATATCACTCCAGTCTTCTTCAGTCGCGTTGTTTTTCCTGTCGAAGGCTTCTTCGACGAAGGAGCCTTCCGCAAAGGTTGCTCCTCTGCCCTCCGGTTTGTAGACATTTCCGTTGTAATCCTGGAATTGTTCCTTTATGACAGTATCGTCCACGACTTCGACCATAGTGTACAGGCCGAAGTAAACTGAACCTTCGCCGAAGTCAACAAAGACCCTGTAGAAAGCGGTATGCGGTGCTGGTACTCCAGCTGCTCTGAAAATGTCAGCGGTCACTTTCTCCCTGAGCAGGGAGCAGTCCATGAAGTTGCTTGAGAGGGTCAGCTGCCGGAAGCCGAAAAATCTCTGGTTGTTAATTTCGGGAAATTCCTCCTCGAACTGGTCAAAGTCCAGTTTGATGGGAAGTTTCAGGATTCCCTCTTCCCATGTGTGAATCAGGGATGAGTTTCCTTTGAAACGGATGCCGGCATGCAGCCACTCAACTCCGTCGAATATTATGGTGGACTGTACCCAGACGGGATTGCGGTTACTTCCGAGGGGGAGCCCCGGACCATTCATGCCGGGCGGAAAGCCCCTTTCCGGCCCCGGATGGAAAGGCACACCAGATATTCCCGGAGGTTGTGGCGGACGAGAGTTAGAGTAGGGAGCTGTTTCACCGAACTCTCCGAACAGCTCGGTCATGTCGTCCATCATGATCTGCCAGTCAGCGGGATTAATGATAATATCTATCCTGTTCACAGAATCCTGAGGAAAGACCAGTTCGAAGTCTGGATCTGCAGTATTACTGTGACTGATATCTGTCCAACCTTCCGGACGAGTTGTGCCCTCCCCAATTATCGGAACGCACAGAAGGAATGCAATTACTGTCTGCACTGATAGTTCTCCTCGTTGGTAGAAACTCAACTTGAGAGAATGCGCTTTCGCAAGGCTAAAACCCGTTAGTACTTGTCTTTTCAGGAGGATCTATCTCTGTTCGTTCCTCTTCCGGTCTGATGATATTCTCAATGTAGAATCCGAGCGGAAGACCAAATCCGCGGGAAGGGAGAGCTGTGTACTTCTTTTCTTTCCTTGAGGGATTACAGAGGATATAAAACGGAAATCCTTCCCGCTCTGCAGCGAGAGTGGCAGCTTCAGTGATTTCCGGAAGATCAGCAAAATACATTTCATCCTCCTTCAGTGCTGAAATATAAAAGAAGAGAAGGTTTGTGAAACCTTCTCTTCTTTTCAGCAGCAGTTGCTACCGATTGGGGTGTACGCCCCTGTTTGTTCCAGAGTGACCCATGTTGTCACGATCTCCCATTCTCATTTCCATGGAACCGGGTTCGAATTCTGCAAGGGTGGCAAGCTGTTCGGCAGTCAGGACATCGTGAATATCAACAAGAGCCTGAGCAATTATTCTATTCACATCTTTCATTGTCTCAACTCTTACATTAAGAAGAGCTTCAACCTGAGAAGCTGTAATAGTTGAGGAGGAGAACAATTCAAGAAAATTATCCCGATGGCTGCCAGCATCTTCGGAGCTTCTTAAGCTCTCTATCGAATCCCGGGTATCTTCCATTATGTATCCAATGGCTTCCCGCTGATCATCGGAAAGATCCAGCATTCTCATCATTGGCAGTATTCTCTGGAAGAAATCAGAACCTGGGCCGCCTGGCCTCTGCTGATCCATTCCTGCGTGATTCATTGGTCTCCCGGACATTCCTCCAGGCTGTGCAATCGCTGTTCCCGCAAGCAACACTAACGTCGCAAGGGCTGCTATGGTCATGGTTCTTTTTCTCATCTCATTCTCCTTTCGTGGTGGGTTCTCCTTCGAACAAATGCATAATGATCAATGAGTACCTCGAAAAGGTGAATCCCGTGTAACTGATTGTAACAGAAAAGGGGGAGCAATTAAGCCCCCCCGCAAACAGTCTGCTAATCGTTAGAAAGAGGCGTTAGCCCCCACAGCCAGGAAGAAAACCTTTTTGTCAAAGGATTCTCCTGTGTATATTCCAGTTCCCTCTCCTTCTCTGAAGAATGTGGTTCCTCCTGCCAGAGTAAAATCAATGACTTTAGTTGCCTGCCAGTTAACTCCTCCGGACAGCAGACCGGCATCCAGGTTATACTCCAGATCAGTATACGTGGAGTCACAACCGCCGTAGTTGGAGTAGCTGTATCCCAGGGCTCCGGCGAAAGCGTCATTGAACTGGTAGCGGGCACTGATATTGGCTTCCCAGCCATCTTTGTATGCATCTTCGATGCCGTCATCCGAACCCTGATCAGAGGCTTCAACGAAGTAGTAGTTAGCAGAGCCGCCAAGTCGCAGTTTGTCGTTTACCATCATTTCAACGCCTATGGCCGCAACGGCCGGAAGGTCTCTTCTCTGCTTTGCTCCATTGGCCATGTATGGCATTAGAGCATCCCACGAGGAAACTGCATTTGCAGTGGCTTCAAAATCAAGAGCAGTTGCGGTTTCATACCTGGCAGCCATGTTAATCTGCCCGGAAGGCATGTAATTAACACTGATAACTCCCGAGATGCCTGATGCAGATCTGTTAACATCAAGTTCCGCTGATGTTGTGTTCACCGGCAGCATGGTTGTTATATCGATTACTGTAAAGGAACCTTCGCCCTTGTAGTTCCTGTGACCGGATGTGTATCTGCCTGAGACAGCACCGCTGAATTTGTCGGTAAAGGCGTAAGCCATTCCTGCGATTCCGCGGTAGTAGTAAGAACTTCCCTCCATGGAACCCTCATTCAATACAGCGATATGAGTCGGGCCGTATTGAGCTTGAACAAGTACGGTTTGAAGAAGAGGCATAACGAAAAGGCCGTCCCGGTAGTCAACACTTCCTCCTCCTGCTGGAACAGTGAATCCACCGAATGCGGCAATGCTGCCTGTTTTGTAAACAGCATAGAAGTTGGGAATGAAGGGTGTTGCTTTTGTAGTTGTTACTTCAGTTTCCTCTGAAGAGCCAAGAAAAGTACCTGCGATAGTGTAATCTTTACCTATGTAGTGTCCGCTGAAATTCAAATGAATTCCGTCATCCAGGAATACAAGACCTGCAGGATTGTAGGTTACACCATCAGCGCAGTCAGTAACTGCGTTTCTGGACAGTTCCATCAGATATTCAGCACTTCTTATCCCGAGAATATCAAGGTTGCCTGCCATAGTAGAACCCGTGGCCAGAACAAGTGCACAGACTAACAGAAGACCCCGCATTTTCCCTCCTTCGCTAAGTTTCTGAAAGATACACTCAAGCAATCTACGCACAGACTGAAGGGGGGTCAACGGAAACAGCGTTACTGACCGGAGAGATGGAGAAGCAATACTCTCGGGTAATCCTCAGGATTTGAGTCGAATGCCGCGAAGCCGTTCTGGGTGATCACAAAAGTATAACTTGAAAGGTTAAGCTCAGGGTCAGCGATCACTGTTTCTGCCGGTTCAGTTGCCCCCGGCGGGAAGAGATCAAAAGTGGGATTTGTTTCCCAGCCTCGCTGAACCCAGATATTGCCCTGTGAATCAACTCCCAGGGAACTGGTGGCATAGTAATCCGGGGGAGGCTCGTAAGTCGCGCCCGCCAGTCGGCGACCTCTTCCTGTTGATGCCATTCCCTGCATTCTGTACTCGTATGCCAGAAGATCTTCCTCAATATCTTCAGCTGTCTTTTCTACCGGCGAATAGTCAGGATAGGTTAGGTTGTACGGTTCAGAGCTGTCCATAGGATACACAGAAACAACATACTCTTCACTCAAAGGAGCAGAGTAGTACAGATTGATGCTGTCGGCAGTAAGCCCCGCAGTTGGCTGCATTACTCTTTGAATAACTTCATCGGGAGAGAAAGAGTTTTCTATTTCAGAAAACACCTGTGCCGAATCCGGATTATGATCCCAGAGAACAACAGAGATGGTAGCTATTCCCGTATTTCGATTTAACCCCATCTGCTCTCCGGCAAAACCGTTTCCAGCAGCAGTAATGACAAACGGTGCCCTGGCAGCGAAATCAGAAACAGTTTCTAAATATTGAAGATCACTGCCAAAAACTTCGATTTCTCTACTGAATGGATCAGTTACAGCAATTCGACCGTCATTCAAGCAGGCAATTCCCCTGGGATGAAGGAATTCGCCGGGGGCTTCTCCTTCGCCTCCGAATTCCCCCAGAAAATCTCCAGCAGGGGAAAACAGTTTGACTTTCTTTCTTTGAGCATCAAGAATTGCAACATTACCATCTGGTGTGAAGTCAACATCCTGAGTTATGCCGAAAACAAAATTGGAATCTCCCAGTTCAACTCCAATTTCTACCTCTATCTGAAGCATGGCAGTTCCACTTTCAACAGCTACAGGCTCGGAATCAGTTACTGATGGTTCGGAACCACCGCAGGAAAGAACAGCAAGGGTTGTTGCCAGCAAGGCAAAATGTTTCATCAGTTTCTCCCAACAGCTAAGATTGTGTCCATCTATCAAACAGGTTGAAATATACAAACCCGTGGGAAGAGTATTGTAACAGAATGTAAAGCCCCCCCTTGAGGGGAGGGGCGGGTTGACCGGATCTGTTTGGTAAAGAGGGGGGATGCCAATTCTCAAAGTCCAGCAATAGGACACAAAACATCATTTCCAGGCATGTTTCTGGAAACTGATACTGAAATCTGAAAAACCACCAGAGAGTTGTCAACTCAGGCTTTGTTCGGCTGGGTCTACATAAAAAAGGGGCATTTCTGCCCCTGAAAAAGATACCCTGGCGACCCGAACGAGACTCGAACTCGTAACTTCCGGCGTGACAGGCCGGTGCTCTAACCAATTGAACTACCGGGCCACTCAAGGAGTGCAAATATCTCAAATTATTATGCTTTGTCAAGCCCCTGTTCAAGAATACTTCAGGGAAGGCTTCTTCAACGCGACTGAAACACCGCGCTACCGCTGAAACTGAGAAGTTGCAATAGTTTCACGAAGATATAACATTGCCTGATGAAGAAGATGAATTCTGGTGGTATAACTATGCGACAGCAGAAAATTTTAGAGGCAAAACGAACTTTCCATGTTTGTTTTGAATAGCACAGGTAGAGCTACCGGAATTCAGGGAGTATTGTTCAGGTTTGGGACTACCGCTGTCCATAAGGTTTTCTTATAGTTTTATGAAACAGTGAGCATATACTTTAATAGACAATCAGGCTGTTTATTATGAAGGGAACGAAAGATGAGAAAAACAATGTTGATTCTTCTTCTTACGGCACCTCTGCTTCTTGCCGCCACGGTAGAAGTGGGTTCCGCTGGATTTGGAAGCACTAAACCATTCTGTGGCAATTGAACAATTTCACTGCGCTATCAGGTGATAGTTCATGCAAGTGTATTCTCGGAGACTATGGCAATAAACTCAATAACTTTCGATCCTTCCCCCGGCCCAGGAACCGAAGTAACTTTTGACGAATTTCATGTTTACATGGGCTATTGCGCAAACGATGAGCTGAGCGCAACTTATGACGCAAACTATGTAAACGGATGGAAATATAAGGTGTTTGAGAGAACAAGTTCTGTTACTTTTCATGCCAGCGATCCAACTATCTACTTTGATACACCATTCTTCTATGTTCCAGCCAACGGTAATCTTATTATGGATATCGCATGGCCCGATGGAGAAGATGAGTTCTATACATACAGTTCAGGTACAACCGGTCTCACCTGTGTCCACGGAGCATACGGCTCTCCATCTGGAGATCAGTACATGGAAACATCACACCTGTTTATTAACGGAGAGATGACCCTTAACCAGATGACATTCGCCGGGATTAAAGCATCATTCCGGTAATTTGAAAAAATTATACCCGCAGGGAGGGCAGTGAAGCTTCCAGCAATACTTCTATTAATGGCATCTGCCCTCTGCGCGCAGTGCCCGCTCGGCTTAACGCCTGAAGAAGCGTGTAATGCTGATAATCCCTTATGTGCTTTGTTCTCTGACGGAGATGCAGATGGTCTTTGTGATAATCCCGGTCCGCAGGAGCAGCCTGCCGAAGAGGAACCGGAAGAAATAGATGAACCCGAACCTGAGCCTGAGATCATAGAAGAGGAAGTTACAGCAGATCCTTTCTGTCCCCTCAATCTTTCCCCTTCTCAGGCCTGCAATCAGGAAAACGCCAGATGTACTTTCTACACGGATTCCAATAGAGATGGTCTTTGTGATAACCCCGGGCTCCAGCCTGCTGTGTCTGTTGAAGAGACAGAACAGGCTGAGGAAGAACAGCCTGAGCCTTCAGTAGAGCCGGCGGAAACGGAAGTGGAAATAACTGAACCGGATGTTGAGGAAGAGACATCTTTTAATCAGGATCCGGCTGAAGCAGTTCCCGTTGACTGTCCTCTTGGATTTTCTCTTGATGAAGCTTGTCATGCCGAAGATCCTCTCTGCGCGCTGTTCAGAGATCAGAATGAGAACGGTATATGTGATAATGCAATTGAAGAAGCTGAAGATGATATCGAACCGGAGTATACATCTTCTTCGCAAAGGCAGTACACATGTCCCCTGAATTATTCAGCGGAAGAAGCCTGCCTGGAGACAAGCCCTCAGTGTACCCTGTACATGGACTCGGATGGAGACGGCAGATGCGACAATCCCGGGACAACCTGTACTCTTGAGGATAGCACCTGTGGTCTTCAAACTCCCTCACTTGTAGGGTGCCCTCTTGGATTACCTCCTGAGGGAGCATGCCCCGATTCCCTTGCCCTGTGCCCGCACTGGTTTGGTGTAACACATCATACAACCTGCTCGAATCCTGCAGGCGGCAACAGAAGAATTAACATCATTCTGATTACTCTCGGAGTTTTTCTGCCTTTGTCCACATGGCTTTCGCGAAGGTTCTACGGCAGAAGGCTCAAAGATAGACTCAGAAGAAACTCCGCACACCACATTCTCAGAGGGGCATCACTAATGATTCTCGGTTTTGGAGTACAGGGATGCTTCTGTCCCCTGGGAACTTTTCAGTATGCATTTACTTCTGAAGGGCTGACATTCCTGGGGTTGAGCGGGTTCCTTATTTTTCTTCTCCCTCTGGTATTCAGCGCTTTTTTCGGAAGGATATTCTGCGGATGGGTATGTCCGATGGGCGCGGTACAGGAATTCCTTTACAGTATTCATATTCCAGGCAGATTTTCTCCATCAGGGAAACTTCACAACAAGCTTAAATACTTAAGTACTTTCATTCTCATTGCTCTCATTGCTGTAATTCTGCTCGACAGGTTTGGTGTTGTTTCCCTGAAATGGTCCGCTCCTTTCTGCGCCATAGATCCATTTCACACCATCTTCACCCTGTTCCTTTCAGGCAACATGATCATTGCAGGGGTAACTATAATTCTGGCTATTTTCATCAGAAGATTTTTCTGCAGGTATTTTTGCTTTTACGGAGCTGCACAATCACTCTTTGCAAAGCTTACGCTCTGGAACAGAATAAAGGGCATCAGAGAGAAAGAGCCTGAAATGCACTCAGACGAGGAGTTCGACAAATAGAGAAAGGGGGCCAGAGCCCCCTCCCCCATTGTATACAATACTTCTTAAGAAATCAGATCTTTATCAATTTAACAGTGGATTGATCATGCCCGCGCAACCTTGCGAGATAAACACCACAGGGAATACTGTTCCCGGAGGAATCTCTTCCGTTCCAGTTCACAGTTTGCGTTTGATCTCCAGCGGTTATTTCAAAAATCGTGATCTGTCTTCCATGCAGATCAAAAATATCCAGAGAAGAATTCTCAACCCCCGGCAGAAGATAACTGAAAGTTACAGAGGAGTGGAAAGGGTTGGCTGAGACTGACAGTAATGGATCAGTAAATAGCTGTTGTTCGCTTTCTTCCTCTGTGGAGGTCGGGTCTCCCATATTGATTTCATCAATGTACCAGCCCTCTCTGGTGCCGTAGGTATCAGACCCGAAGACAAATCTGATCTGACCCGGTCCAGCCAGAGAATCCGGGAGAGAAATACAGTACTGAGTCCATGGAACGGTTCCACTGAAAACACCGGTTCCATCTTCGAATGGACCGGAAGATCCGGCAGTGATTTGATGCGTGTAGCCGGAAGCAGGAAACAGATCTATCCAGCTGTCGCACCTGCCATACTGAACAATCCCGCCATCCAGAGCTTCAGGGAGATCCTCAGTCTGAGCATCGATCCACATCCAGAAGTTAATTTCGCTTCCCAGGGGCAGGTTGATGTAAGGAGATAACAGATATCCGAAGTGGTGATTGGAATAGTCACCAGATCCCGAGTCCCCGCATTTGAAGCTGTATTGTCCTTCCGGGGTGTAATTCCGTTCAGAGGAAACATGCCAGTCGTTTGCCCATCCACCCTGTATTGCTCCCCAGGTCCAGCCATCCGAACCGGATTCAACATTGCATGCAAGTCCGCTTCCTACCGGCAGAGAAAAAGGAAGCTGTTCCTGATAACCACCATCTGCCATAAGGGTTAGTCTCATGTCATATACCTCATCCGGAGGGGTAGCAAGTGGTGTCAGAACCACAAAACTTGACAAGCCATAGGTGGACTCGCCGGAAGCAATAGTGCCGTATGTTACGTAATCTTCGATAACGGTAAGTTCCGGGCTCAGAGACTGGAGAATACCAAAAGCGTTAAGCAGAGGTTCATCACTGGTGTTTGTCAGCTCAATATCAAGATCAATGATTTCACCGGGTTCAAAGGCAAAGTCGCCATTCCCCAGATTTTGATCATCGGTTACGAGCCATGTGATCTCCGCATTTCCAATTTCGGTTCCCTCAACCTCAATCCAGTCCCAGCTTGCATTTGGTTCATCACCCATGTGCAGTCCGCAAACTCCCGTTTGAGGATTGGGATCTGTTGCGGAGAATTCCCAGGATTGATTTGTTGAAGGAACACTTATTTGAAACGTTAGCTGATTATTAACACAGGTAAAAGACAGAGAGTAAGTTACGCCGGAAGGGAAAGATGTTGAGAAGCTGTTAAGAGTTGCTCCAAGGTTACCGTTTTCAACCAATCTAATTCGAGCAACATTGTTATCCGGTGAAACATAAGCCAGTATACCGAAGTCTTCCTCCGTCAGTCTGGCAAGAACGCCAAAGGCATGAACGCCGGTAGCTTCCACAGAAACAGTACAGTCAAGAAAAACACATCCATTCAAGGGGACAAGGGCACCCGGGCTTGTGCTGATGTTGCCATGAACCATCCCGCTGGAAGCGCTCCAATTTCCGCCGGCACATCTGATTTCCCAATCACTGATGTCATTGTCTTCAAAATCATCATAAAATGAATAGGCTCCTGCAATGTATGTGAGAAAAAGCAGGATGATAAGCGGTTTTGCACAGGTTATTCTCATACCACAACCTCTCTTTCTCTTACAGTATCAAGAGAGAATATTAGAATGTCAAGAGGAAGCATCAATATAACAAGAATGATTAAGCAATAAATGACACTTCAACCGCCGCAAGCGGCAGGGTATCTAAAAGCCAGAGAGAAACAAAAATACAGAAACCGATTGTTCGCCCCAAGGAGCGGGGAATTAGATCCTCCTCAGATTAAAGTATGGTATTGTTTATCCGGGATATTTTTGTATCTATTCTCCGATCAGTTTAAGCACAGCCATAGCCTGGCGTGCAACAGGGGGGTCTATCATCTTGGAGCCCAGAGCAATTGCTCCCAGACCTTTTGCCTCGGCTTCCTTCATTGCCGCCACTATCTTTCTGGCCTTGTCGATTTGAGCTTGCGAGGGCATGAAACCACCTTCAACAGGTTTGACCTGTGAAGGATGAATGCAGCCTTTGCCGACAAATCCAAGGGTTTTGGCTTCTTCGATGCTTCTCTGCAATCCCTCTTCGTTCTTAACATCCGCATAGACGGTATCAATGGGTTGAAGTCCTGCCGCTCTTGCTGCCAGAACAACAATGCTTCTTGCTGTAAAACTTTCGGTACCTTCCGGACTGCAGTTAAATCCTGGAGGCCAAGAGTCAGGGCGGCCATTTCAGGAACGGAGTCGGCAATGGAAAGAGCATTCAGTATGCCTCTTGGGCTTTCAAGAATGGGCATGAGCCATGGGAAGGCGTTTCTGCCGCAGAGTTCCATAACAGTTTCAATCATGTCTCTAATTGCAGCCACATCATCAGACAGTTCAACCTTTGGAAGAAGAATGTGCTGAACGGGCTGGGGTACAATCCAGTTGAGATCATCAGCGGCTCTATCTCCCTGATTGATTCTGACCATTACCTCTGTATCACCAAAGTCAATGTTTGCCAGAGCATATGCAACAAGGATTCTTGCCTCATCCTTTCTGTCCGGGGCAACGCTGTCCTCCAGATCAAGGATGATACCGTCTGCTCCCGCCGCTGCCGCCTTTTCAATAAAGCGGGGTTTGTTGCCGGGGGCGTAAAGTCTGCTTCTTCTGGGTCTGTCTTTAGATTGAACGGTCCAGTTTTCAGCAGCGGGCAGGGGAAGGAACATCTCGCCAAGCTCTTTTCTGACCGCAGCTTCAAATCTGGCAGCAGCTACCCAGGGTGCAGCTCCTGAGTTTTCACCTGTAACTGTTCCCGATGATATTTCGAGCCTTTCAGAAGTGTTGAGAACTGCCTGCTCCTGTTCAGGAGTAAATCCGGAGAGAAAAAGTCTATCTCCCTGTGAAGAAAACTCAACAAGAATATCTGATTTCACTTTAGGTCCAGAGTAACCGGATGTTGAAGACATTCCTTACCTCCTGTTAGTTATCCTGAAAGGCCGGGCATGTGTTGCAGTCAGAAGAAGGGGTGCAGCCTGTATCACTTGTTAAAAGAAATGTGAATCCGGAATCAGGATCACACCGGAAACTGTATCTGGCCAGATACTGATAGACTATGCCTGCCCGTTCTGTGCTATAAGGTTCGTATTCTATAGCAAATAATCTGAATCTTCTTTCCTCTGCAAGAAGATTGGCATTCATCTGCCAGGGGGAAAGCTCGGCTTCAGAGCGGAAGTCCATCCACCAAGGAGCAATTACACCGGACAACTCAGGTATAGACAGAAGTGCATTGTCGCAACCTGCAATGTCCGATTGAATCAGTATCATTTCAGGACCTTCAGATCCTTGAAGATCGGCGAACATGTCAATTCCCCGGTCTCCGTTCATTTCAGGAAATGCAAGGATGTAAAGAGTGTCATCATTCATTGCATTGTAGATATGAATTGAACCAGTTTCTCCTGTTTCACTAATAATTACATCACTGGACTGAAGGAAATAGCCGGTAAGCCCCCTGATGCCCGTGATACCAAAGTACACAGCCACAAAGATAGCCGCGTATTTAGCAACAGCATTCAGCCACTTTTTCTTGCTGAATAAACCGAAAACGGCGAATGGCAGCATGTACACCGTTGTGCCAATAAAGAAACCTGTAAAAAGCATTGCCCCCTCTAAAGCACCATTTGAATCAAATGCACTGGTAAGAGCAATGAGAAAAGCAGGGCATACAGAAAATCCAGTAAGAATTCCAAGCAGCATGGGGCTTTTCGTCAGTTTCATCCATCTTGGGATGTCACAGCCGCCACAGGTTTTGTTCACCCTGACTACTGAGGTAATCAGATAGATGGAAAAGAGAAGGTATCCGGAAAAAGCAAGGGGTATCCTTATAGACGAAGGGATTGAACCGCCCAGAAGACCCATTATGGCACCAAAAGCGGCATAGGATACGAATCTTCCCAGGTTCAACATAAGAATTGTTACCAGAGATTGTCTGTTTGATCGCTGTTCACTAAGAAGATAAGTAAGATATATCGGGCCACAGGATGCCAGGCAGGAAATACCAGTTGCGAGTCCCAGGCCGGTTCCCTCTGCAAGTCCGGTGAACATTGACATGAATCCCTTCTACTGAGAAAAATGCCGCGAATGATACCGGTAAGATAACAATCGCGGCAGGTTTTGTTCCCTGGGTGTTCAGAATTGTGCAGGGTAAAAGCCCACACCACCCCTTATCTTTCCCCATACATCATTGGGGGCAAGGTTTGAAGCTTCACGTTCATAAATAATGAAGGTATTCAGACCGTTATTCATCCTGAACTCAAGGCCTCCGCCGATGATTTCGCGTGTACGATATCCTCCGGTACCCGCAACAGAACTGGGTCCGTACCAGAGTTTCCCGGTAATCAGCGCGGAAAGACCGCCGACAACACTGATTCGACCTTCCAGTTCACCGAGTCTTGTGGTAATTGCGGATTCGGTGAGCTGACCGCCGATCATTATTGAGGACGGGACATTGCCCCAGCCGCTGAACTTGTAC
>JAIOSV010000072.1 GCA_021107435.1 Candidatus Sabulitectum sp.
CAGGATGACGCTGCATACGGAACAAGCAGTTTCCTTCCCGCAGGCTGGGCAGAAACTGTCAATCCGGCAATCTGGGGAGGAATTAACACCGACAATGTTCTTGTAAGTCCCTTCAGGTTCAACCCTGTTACAGGTGAACTCATGGCCGCGAGATCCATGAGGATAAGAATTAACTTCTCTGGAAGCATTGATGCTATTGCGTTTCCTTCCACAGAAACCATCAGGAACAGCGCCTCCAGAATGCTCATCAACTACAACATGGTTGACGCCGCAGCTTCCGCTCCCACAGACGCCGAAGCAGCGGAATATATTTTTGTAACCACAGACACCAACCTCAGCGCTATCATGCCCCTTGTTGAGTTTTACCAGGGCATCGGCTACAAAACTGCCGTTGTGATCTTCACAAATCCTGCCAGTGTTGACGATATTAAAGCCGCAATTACTGACAGCTACGACACAGGTCTTACCCGCTTTGTCATGATTGCCGGTGACTATGATACCCTTCCCAGCTACAATTACGATTACTTCGTGGGAGATTACTGGTATGCATGCCTTACTGGCACCGATCTTCTTCCTGAGGTCGCTGTTGGCCGTCTTACAGGTGATGCTGCTCAGATAGAGATCCAGGTAACTAAGATTCTTGATGGTTACTACCAGTATTGTTTTGCGGACGCAGACACACCCGGTATTATCCCCGGCACATCTGTTCTTGCTGCTCACCAGGAAGACTACCCCGGCAAGTACACAGCCTGCTGCAACCAGATTGCCTCTGTCAGCTACGCTGTTGACATGACTTTCTGGAAGATCTACCCTCCCGAGGGCGGAACAAGTCTTATGGTTGAAGAAAGTTTCAACAATGGCGTTGGCTCTGTAGGCTACAGAGGACACGGTTACGTGCTGACCTGGACCTGGAATCCGGGATGGTCGAAAACGAACATCCAGGCACTTACCAACACCTTTATGCCTCCCGTATGGAACATCGCCTGTTACTGCGGACAGTATCAGAGCAGTGCTGAAAGCCTGGCTGAGAGTTTCGCCTGGGACGACAACGGTGCCAGCGGTAACCTTTCTGCCTCTTTCACTTCGTACACTGTGCCCAACCACGACTACATGAAGCAGATCTACCTTGGTCTCTACAACAACGCCAACTACAATGCTGGAGAAACCCTCAATGACGCTGCCGTGTGGATTATAGTAAACCACGGCTCTTCCGGAGAAGACAATGCCAGAATGTTTATCTGGTTTGGTGACCCCGCCATGGAAGTATTCACAAATGACACAACCAATCCAACTCCCCTCTGTCTTACCAGCCCGGAAATGATCAATCCCGGAACGCAGACAATCACAATGACTGTGACCAGCGACGGCTCTCCGATCAGTGGAGCTACAGTAGCTCTTTCCGATGGTATTGAGGGCATTGAAACTATTACCTTCTACGAAACGGCCATTACAAACGGCAGTGGTGTTGCTTCCTTTACTGTCAATGTTCCATCCGGTGCAACAACTCTCTACACCGGTGCAAGACTTCACAACTACAATCCTGCAACTGCGAAGATCAGCGTTTACCCGTTATCCGTAGACAATACTGAAGATGGCGCAATTTTGAGTATTTACACATCAACCAACCCGATTACAGGTACATCTGCTCTGCTCTTTTCCACACCGGTAACCGGTCATGCCTCCATTCAGGTATTCGACATCTCTGGCCGTACTGTTGAAACTCTGATTAACGAAAAGGTCGTGGCGGGCAGATACTCCGTGAACTGGACACCGGAGAACATCTCCAGTGGTGTTTACTTTATTCACTTCACAACCCCTGCGGGTATCGTTTCCACGCGGGCAATGGTACTTCGCTAAGACAGATATAAACTAAGGGCTCAATTAAGTTGAAGCCTCTCTCATTCGGGGGCGGGAACTGCCGCCCCTTTTCTCTTCCTCTCTGTTTTAGTATTTCCAATCCTTTTTGTGCAACGTTCCATTCTGCTTCCAAATGTGTTAAATTATTGAAAAGGAGACCGACAATGAGTACCATGGATGAAACCAGATGGAAGCAGAGATTTGTTCATTTCAGCAAAGCCATGACTCAATTGAAACTTGCCTGTGACAAAAAGGAATATTCGGTTCTTGAACGGGCAGGATTAATTCAAATATTTGAGTTCACTTTTGAACTCTCATGGAAAACGCTGAAAGACTTGCTTCTTTTTGAAGGTTATGACGCTAAAAGTCCCCGTCAGGTTATTCGGAAGAGTTTTGAACTTGAATTTGTAAGCGAAGAGAATTGCGAATTATTTCTTGATGCCTTACTTAAGCGAAATCTTCTCAGCCATACTTATGAAGAAAAAATTGCTCTTGAAGCAGAGCGGTTAATCAAAAATGATTATTACCCGCTGTTATCCGACATCCACGATGTTCTGGAACAAAAGACAAATGAAAACTGATGGCTTAAAGGAAAAGTACAAAAACCTCTTGATTAAGATATTGGCCACTAATCCACGTGTCGAGCAGGTTATTCTGTTTGGTTCTCGCTCTAACAACACCTTTACTCGCACTTCGGATATTGATCTTGTTTTGCTCGGGGATGAACTAACTTTAACGGATCAGGCCAAACTTATTGAAGAAATTCATAAAACAACAGTTCCTTTTCAAGTAGATTTACTGCGCTGCAATTCAATTTCCAACCAGAAACTACTTGAGCGTATCATCCGGGACGGAGTAGTGTGGTTCACAAGAACTGTTTCTTCACAGCCAACAGGCTGAAGGTCGACTGTCTCTTTCTTACAATCCAGTCTGATTAACATTGAAACTCTGCATTTGAATTGCAGAATTTCAATGTTATTTTTCATGCATGGTAAAGAGAAAAATACTTCTGGTACCGGGAAATGCATTCCGGAGCCGAAGTTGACTTGATTCTTGACCCGAAGGGACTGAATCTCGGCTTTGAATTCAATTTTTCAGAAACGGTGCGTACTACCAGATCCATGCGCATGGCTCTCGACGACCTGGCTCTTAACCATCTCTACATTGTTTATCCCGGCGACGATTCGTTCAAAATAGACGAAAAGATATCAGCTCTTTCCATATCTGATGTTGCAGATACTGTTTCCGGGCTCCTTCGTACTTGACCTTCAGGAGATTTCGTTTAATATTTGCGGCTGCTTGCCCCATCCATAGAGACGGGGACAACGCGACAGAATTAATTGTCGCCGGCCCGGAAGCAGAGCGCGAAAGCGTTGAATCGTTGTGGGAACGATTCTTATAGACTGATCTGTCAGTCTCTTTCCGGGTTCGGTGTTTGTTACACACCAGCAGGGCCGGAAGGAGGCTTTGTTAATTGCGCAAATATGAAACCGTACTGATCTGGAGTGCCAGTCTGTCAGAAGCTGAGCTTAAGAAAGAGACCAGCAAAGTACAGGAGATTGTCACAAATGGAGAGGGAGAACTCACTGGTTTTGATGACTGGGGTCGCCGTCAGCTGGCGTACCTTATCAACAAAGAGAGCGAAGGTGTCTACCACTTCGTACACTGGAACGGCAACTCCGAAGTGAAACTGGCCATCGACAAGATGCTCAGGATTAATGACAACTGCCTCCGCCACCTTACCCTCAAGGATGATCGCGATGTTATGGGAAAATCCTATGACGAATCTCCGGCATTTGACGCTGGAGAATAGTCGTGGATATCCGTATGCCCTCCATCAACAAGGTGCTGATCTCCGGGAATCTTACCGATGATCCCCGTACCAACATCCTTGAGAACGGTACACACGTTGCCAACTTCAGAGTTGCCAGCAACCAGAGTTACCGGGGCCGCGATGGTGAATGGCAGAAGAAAACCTGTTTTGTGGATGTTGTGACCTGGAGACAGCTTGCAGAGAGAGTTGCGAACAGACTGCACAAAGGTAGCCCCGTTATGATAGAGGGAGAGCTTCAGTACACCCAGTGGGATTCACAGGACGGCACAAAACGCAGTCGCGTGGAAATCCTTGCCAGAAGCGTACAGATGCTCGAAAAGACCGGAGATTATGGCTCCAGCCCCCAACAGGGTGGGGGTTCTGAAGAACCGCCCCGCCGGGAAGAACCGCAGGGTCCTGATTACTCCGACGATATCCCCTTTTAACAGCCGAGGTATCTGATGAGCCTTCAAAGAGACCTGCCCGGATTGAACTATGCTGTTATCACCGGTGTTATCAAACGCCGGAAGGGTATCAATATGACTCGCTCCGGCATTCCAGTTTTGCATCTTCTTGTTGAAAACTCTGTGGATTCATATCCCGGAAGTCTGGAGACAACTGTATCAGACATTGAAGTTGATGTCTGGGGCAAGCTTGCGACAGCTCTTGACAGTAAGCTCCACGAGGGAGACGCAATTCTGGTTGAAGGCCGACTGGCACACAGAAAATCGGAAGACAGAGCCGGCGGAGAACATTACAAAACCCTTCTCAGAGCCCGTCGGATAGAACTTATGATTAAAAAAGAAAGGAAGGCATAAATGCCTATCCGTGGTAAGCGCAAAGGAATGAAGATCACCAGAAAGAAGAAATGCCGTTTCTGCATGAATCCTGACATGGAGATCACCTACAAGAATGAAAAAATGGTTCAGCGTTACATCAGTGACAGAGGCAAGATCGTTGCAAAACGTGTCAGCGGTAACTGTGCCAGACACCAGAGAATGGTAGCCAAAGAACTGAAGATCGCAAGATTTCTCGCCCTGGCACCCTACATAAGAGAACACTACAGGTAAACAGAACTTGAAAACACAGATGCAGACAAAGAGAAAAGGATCGAAACAATTACTGTTAGGCGGGTTATCCCTGATTATGGGGTTCCCTTTCCTCGCAGCGGGAGTATCCGCAGCTCTGCTGAATGGCAGATTGAGCAGAGGCCTCCCCGTCACGGCGGTCATTGTCTTTTTGTCCTGGTATCTCACGGGTTTTCAGGGAGCGGCAGTAACAGCGATTTGCACAACTGTAATTGCCATCTCTGCAAGATCAGGGTACTCAATGCTTAAAACTCTGTACCTGTGTACCGGCATCGCCCTTTTCACAGGGGGGTTGCTTTCCCTGGAATTCCCGGGATTCATGAACATCGGAGAAGCGGAACTCAGTCCTCTCAGAGAGGTTTATCTCTCTGCTGGTCTGGCATCCGATACCATCGACAGGGTGTTCTCTCTGATTACTTACTATTCTCCGGGTATCGGCGCGGCTCATATTGTACTTGGCTCCATTCTATCAGTGCTTTTTTTCAAATCACTCAGTGTAAAGAACGAAAGCATGACAATCCGGGGAACCGCGAGCTTCAAAATGCACTGGGGCTTTGCATGGGTTCCCATAATCTGCCTGATCACTCTGGTTTTGTCCAGAACTGCTCCTGTTCCCGATCTTCTCCTGAGGATTGCAAAGAATCTGCTGATCTTCAGCTCTCTTCCCTATGGAATCGAGGGTTTTCAGGTAGCTGTTAAGTGGGCAAGGGGAATGCCTGGTATGGTGTTCATGCTGATAATGTGCGCGGTATTTGCTCCTCCCTTTGTTCTGGGCGGGTTAATCCTGCTGGGAATTCTGGACACCTGGTTCGATTACAGAAAGAAAATAGACAAAAGGATCGAAAGGATGAAAAATGAAGGTTCTTCTGATCAAAACAGTTGACTCTCTGGGTAACCCCGGAGAAGTTGTCAATGTTGCTTCCGGTTACGCAAGGAACTACCTGTTACCGAAAAAACTGGCGATAGTTGCTACAACCGGCGCTATGAAAATGGCTGTTTCTCTCAAAGCTGCCGCAAAAACCAGAGAAAAAGAGCAGAACAAAGCTGCTGAAGCTCTCGCGGAAAAGCTTAGAGAACTCTCCCTTGTGTTCACTGCGACAGCCGATGAAAATGGACACCTCTACGGAGGAATCGGAGAGCGTGAAATCGCTGCTGCTCTTCTTGAAAAGAAATTTGAGATAGACAAACAGCAGATTCTTCTTGATAGTCACATAAAAAAACTTGGCGAACACAAAGTTCAAATCAAGGTTCTCGGAGAAATACTTGAAACTATTACCGTAAAGGTAGAGGCCGAAGCTTAATGCTCCTTCTTGCGGTAGAAACTTCATGTGATGACTCTGCTGTGGCTGTACTGGGGCAGAACGGAAATGTTCTGGCGGAACTTGTTTCCACCCAGATGGTACACGGCGGACACGGCGGTGTTGTTCCTGAAATCGCATCACGACTTCACATGACTGTTCTTCCCGGACTGATCAGGGAAGTGCTTGAAAAATCCGGCACTTCCCTGAACTCCATAGATGTGCTCGCGGCAACTGCGGGTCCTGGCCTTACCGGCTCTCTGCTGGTTGGTCTTTCCTGGACAAAGGCTGTTGCTTTTGCCCTGGGAAAACCATTTCTGGGAATTAACCACCTCTCTGCTCATCTTCACATACATTACAGCTCACCTGTTGTATTTCCAGCAGTTGCACTCCTTGTAAGTGGAGGACATACTTTGATATTCCACATGACATCATGGAGCGATTGTACCCTGCTCGGTACAACCAGGGACGACGCTGCAGGAGAAGCCTTTGACAAAACAGCAAAACTCATTGGCCTTGGATATCCCGGCGGAAAAATTATTGACAACCTTGCCCGGCACGGGAACCCCGACGCAGTCGCTCTGCCCTCTCCAATGGGCAACAAAAGACTGCCGGAATTCAGCTTCAGTGGTTTGAAAACTGCCGCAAGACTTGTATGGGAGGCGGGAGATGTTTCAAAGGAAGACCTTTCTGCAAGCTTTCGTAAAACTGTTTGCGGGCTGCTGGTTTCCAAAACAATGTACCAGGCGGGAAAACTTGGAGCAACTTCTGTTCTTGTTGCCGGAGGAGTCTCTGCCAACTCCCTGTTGAGATCAGAATTCCTGCTGGAGTGTGATAAAAGAAACATAAAACTCTTCCTCCCTCCTGTTCAGTATTCCACGGACAATGCTGTAATGGTGGGCAGAGCAGCTCTGTCTGCCCTTGAATCTGACCCGTCAGCCCATTCCACCGCGTCCTGTAACACCTTCGCCCGGTGGCACGCAGAAAAGCTGTCTCCCCTCTCCTGCTAAGCGAATCACTCAACACATGACACCCGCATTCCATTCGACTATCTTTCTTTTGCGGGTGGGAGCTTAAATGAAAACAGGCACGGATATTGTAGATAATTCAAGATTCCTTCGGGCTGTAACCAGAAACGACGGCAGACTCCGGGAAAGACTGTTCTCTCCCGAGGAACTTGCCCGTGAACCCGAAGATCTGGATTTCGCAGTAATGTTCTCTGCAAAAGAATCTGTTGTAAAGGCTCTGGGAACAGGATTTGATTCCTCTTTATCATGGCATGATATTAAAATTTTTGTTAACGGAAGCGATGTGGAGGTTCTTCTTTCCGGAATGGCTCTTGAACTTGCCGGGACCAGCAAAGTGCTTCTCTCAGCCTCTCAGAGCCAAAAAACATCTCTAACCTTTGCACTTTTAATCGAAGGGGAATGACATGGCTTTCTGGCTGACTCCGTCTGAAATGACAGAAATGGACAGGAATACTATCAAGTCGGGTACGCCGGGAATTGTCCTGATGGAAAGAGCAGGTCTGGCCGTCGCTGAAGTTGTAAGCAGAATCGCTTCTCAGGCAGATGGCACTGTTGTGGTATATGCAGGTCCTGGCAACAACGGCGGTGACGGATTTGTAACTGCCAGATTTCTTCTTCAAAGGGGATATCAGGTTGTTATCCGGCCTTCTTTCAGCTCCTCCAGTAAAATTACTGAAGACTGCAGAATTAACATGGAAAGATACATTTTCGCGGGTGGAACAATCTCCTATGAACCGCAGGTTACCGCATCGGTGGCCGTAGATGCTCTTCTGGGCGTGGGCTTTACAGGCAATCTCCGGGGGGGTACTCTTGATCTTGCTGTGGAATGTACTGGATTAAATACACAGATTGTTGCAATTGACATGCCTACAGGAGTTGATGGTCTCACGGGAAAATGCGATCAATCTGCAATCAAGGCAAAGGTAACTGTAACTTTCGCGGCTCCTAAACTGGGACTTCTTCTTGCCCCCGGATGTGGTTTGTGCGGTTCTCTCATTCTGGAGAATATCGGGATTCATGTTCCCCAGAACAATCTGCGCAGAGTAATGACCAAGCAGTATGCCAGAAAGCTCCTGCCGGACAGGCCGGTAGACAGCCATAAGGGCACCTTCGGAAGGGTTCTTGTACTTGCCGGTTCTGAAAAAATGCCGGGAGCCCCGCAAATGGCAGCAATGGGAGCCCTCAGATCGGGATGTGGTCTTGTTGAGATGTGTGTACCGCTGCCGGCTTCTCCTGCTATCGCGGGAAGAATTCCTGAGACTCTCTGTACCTACTTTCTTCCTGGAGATGTAACTTCTCTGCCTGATCCAAATGAGTACTCTGTGGTTGTTATTGGACCCGGTATGGGAATGACAGACAGTACGGGGAGAATACTGAGACATGTTCTAGGTACCTGGAAAATTCCTGTTGTCATTGATGCCGATGCTCTGAATGTAATCGATTCAACCCTTGCGGACATGCTGAGATCATACCCGGGAGAAACCGCGATAACCCCGCATCCGGGTGAACTGAAACGACTTACCGGTTGCGGAGATGATCTTAATGCCAGATACGCTGCTGCGGAGAAAACTGCGAAAGCTTTAAACTGTTCTGTTCTGCTGAAAGGCAAACCCTCGCTGATCTTCTCGCAGGAGGGACACAGAACCACCATTCCCACCGGTAATCACGGACTCGCCACCGGAGGTTCCGGAGATGTTCTCGCGGGAATAGTCGCCGGATTCATTGCACAGGGGAATAGTGGTGTTGAAGCGCTGGAACTGGCTGCCTATCTGCACGGTCTCACCGCTGACATACTTGCGGGAGAGACCTCTGCCAGATCAATTATTCCCACCGATATAGCCAGAAATATTGGTAAAGCAATTACGATGATACAGAACGGAAAGTACGATTCTCTCCTGGGTGGAAATCCCTACTGGACTCGGGGCTGAGTTTTGTTAAGATTATGAGTTCACGCACAGAGTTGATTTTGCATATTTATATGGAGGGGTTGGTGATATAGTGAAAACTGTCAAAGAGCAGCTTACTAAACTCAGGTTGCTCATCTCAACTAGAACCGTTTCCAGGGCCGGGAGTACATGGGCTATTTACAAAACAGATACGGATCCGACAACCATTTCCGAGAAGCTTGATCTTCTTGGCAAAATTTATTCCCTGACCGGAAAGGGAGGCGATATTGTCCTCCATTTTCCTACTGATCTCCGAACCAAAGAGGATGCTGCGGTTGTTTCCAAGTCTCTGAAAAAGAACAAACTCACCCCCACTACTGTAATGGCAGATCTTCACATTCCCCGAAAACGGGGAGTTCTTAACCACAGACTCATGTACGGAACGCTAACCTCTCCATATCCTGAGATTCGTGTAGCATCTATAAATCAAATCCTGTCTGCCATGCAGTTTATGCGTGATATCAAATGCAGACAGATTGGTCTCTGGATCCCTGATGGTATTGACTCCCCCGGAGAAAAAAACTCTGTGGACATGCTTTTTGGAATACTCAAGGGACTCAGGCAGATCGGATTGAAGATCCGAAAAAGCGAGAACCTGCTACTTGGTTTCAGCCCCTTCAATCCCTCTTTCTGTGCTACTGCGGTTCCTGACTGGGGTACAGCCAGCTGGCTTTGTCGGGAAACCGATCAGTCCTGCAGAATAATACTGGATACCGCTTCTCTACTCCCTGGAGAAAGCCTTGAGTCTGTAACTGTTTCTCTGCTCCACCAGAAAATGCTGGGTAGATTAACCCTGTCAGACAACAAACTGGGAATGGGTGCTATGCCGGCCGGTTCTCTTGATGCCGGAGCTCTGTTCCGTTTGTTCCTTAACCTTCTTATGGCTGAGGCAGCAGGTCTCTGCACTCTGGAAGACACCAGCATCGAGCTTAGAGTGGATTCAAGAGTTGGTTCCAGTATAGAAAATATCCTCACGGCTATTGAGAACACCGAATACGCTCTGGCAAGAGCTTCTCTTGTAAACCTTGATGAATTGAAAACGGCACAATCCAAGCCGGATACAACCGCAGCCAACAGAATTCTTCGGGATGCGTTTGTAACAGATGTCAGACCGGTGGTTGCCTCATGGAGAAAAGACAACAAGCTTCCGGAAGACCCAATAGCTGAGCTGTAGACGCAAAAGTGAGTGTCGGGGCGGCCATGTGCCGCCCTTTTTTCAGGGATTACACCTTTTACAGTAGTTACATATCCCCTGAGTGGAACCATCACCCCACTGGTACCAGGCATCCTCTATTTCTGAAGCAAGAAATGTCGGATCCAGCTCCAGAAAACCGCAGTGCCCAACCAGACAGACCACTGCGGGAAATCCTTCATACTGCCCTGCCAGACAAGCAATCTCGGAATATCCTGATGCATTCATTGAAATACAGTATAAAAATATCCGCGTATCTTCTCCGGTATCAATCATCTCTACAGCCTCAATAATTTCAAGTTCCATTGTTTTGTTTGCTGTGGAATCTCCGGACATTATCAGAAGAAAGCCGAAATCCGTGGGACCGGCAATTGCATCAAGCTCCGCAAAATTATCAATCGGAACAAAATTGCCGACTGACAATAGTATCAATAAAAAAGAAAACAAAACAACCCCCTAAAAGGAATCAGTAATGAAAGTAGTATAATACGAAAACTATGTTTATTCTAGCACTTCTGCTCATTCAGGGTTCCCTGCCTCGTTATGAGGTTACGGTTGATTCTATTTATCTGGAACAGTTGTCTGCCGATCCTCCTCCGGCAGACCTTGTAGTTCCGGCCTCTGTCTACTTCGAAGGCGTTTCGGGTGACTGCTCTCTCTCTCTCCGGGGAGGTACAAGCCTCGGGTGTGTAAAAAAAAGCTGGCACATAGAAGTCACCGACCCCTGCCTGTTCCCCTGCGGAGGTCACATTCTTTTAAACGCTCAGTTCCGCGATGCCTCTCTTATGAGAAACTCTCTGGGTCTTTACATCACCAGAGAACTGGGCTTTCCCGCTCCCGAAACAGAGTTTGTAACTTTCTCCATCAACAATGAGAACAAGGGAGTTTACGAGCGTGTGGAAAGAATTGACAGGCTTTTCTATGAAAGGAACGGATTCTCTTTCGGCCCTCTGTTCAAGAATATTGATACCATGGGACGACTTTCTCACCACCTCTCCGACACTACAGGACTGACAGGTTACGAGCCGAAAATCGACAGCTCTCCTTATGAAACTCAACTTCTTGAACTGATAGAATACTGCTTCAGAGAAGATGTTTCCTCTCTTGAAGTGAACGAAGTTCTTGCTGCCTTTGCCGTACATGTCGCCATTGGCGACAATGACGGCATCATAAAGAACTTCTACCTTCACAGAAGTGATGATGTCTGGCACTACTACCCCTGGGACAGAGATGCAACATTCGGAAACTCATGGAGGGGTGTGTATGACGGCGACTGGGTAACCAGAGCGCATCTGGCTGACATAGGCTATTTCGGCGCAACCCGGGGAATCCTTTCAATGCCGGAAAACATGGAAAAATTCAACAACCTTCTCGCGCAGGCCAGACAGATTTTCGAAGACGACCTTCCACAAATGACAGACTCGATCCGACTCTTAATCAGAGAGGACCTAGGTTCTGACCCCTACTACGAATACAGTGTTTCCCAGTTTGACTCTCTCTGTAATGTTATTATCAATGATATTGAAGACAGGGCGATCTTCCTTGCTGGAATTTCTCTGATGGATGAAATCCCCGGAATAGAAGGACTCTCTATTTCATCCTGTCTGGATATGGAGTCAACGGTTGAGGTTGAACTCTCTCTGAACGGGGGAGATCATACCAATGTGGCATGTGTGGTTTCCTTTGATGGGCAGAAGGAACAATGGTATTACATGGAAGCCGACAGGTATGACGATGATTCATGGACTCTTGAGATTCCAATCCCTTCAGAAACATACAGTGTTCACATGGTCTTTGGCTCATTTGGCTCTCATGATGTACTTCCTGTATTTTTCCCTTCCTGGGGTATGAGAGGATATCAACAACGGCCGGAGCCCACCCCTTCAGCCCGCGTAGCCCTGGCTGATCTTTCTCCGAACCTTCTCTTTCCCGGAACTCCTGTGTGGTGCGGCGAGAATCTCTGGGTTCTTCCTGTAACAAACACTGCTGCTGAATCACAGGATCTTTCTCTATGCCGTTTTTCTCTGGGAGAGCCCACGGGTAATGTATTCCTGGCAGAATCCATACTTGTTGCGCCCGGTGAAACCTTTTACCTTTCAAACTCCTCAGAGAGAGCAGAAGCTCTTTACGGGGGATTCAGCATATATGGTGATGCCGGTACGTCATATCCAACAGCAACCACTCTTGAACTTTTTGATCCTTCCTGGAACTCTATGTACACATGGCAGATCAGCAACGGTGACTCCCTTCCAGATAATCCAGGCAACCTGATTCCAAGCGAAATCAGCGCAGGTGGGGATCGTGACTGGATTGAGCTGTACAACTACTCGGAAAGCGATGCAGATCTTTCTCTGTGGTACTTCATGGATTCAGAGAAAAATGTCTCTCTGATTCCTGACGGCACAACCATTTCTCCCGGTGGATTGCTGCTTACGGCGGCAGATCCCGATTTTTTCGAACAGAGTACCTGCACCGTAGTCCCTCTTAATCTTGGCCTTAATCCAGAAGAAGATTCATTATTCCTGTATTCCAGACTGGGAGACCGGGAATTCTGTGTAGCATGGACTGATCTTTGGCCAATGGAGGAAACAGGCATAATGTATCTGGCCTCTCCTCACGTTTCTGTCACAATTCCGGGGAACTGGGAAACCGCTGTACCCCCGGGAACTCCCGGTGAAGCCAATCCCGGCTGGTCTCTGAACACAAATTACACCAGTATCTCCCTTGCATCGGAAAACCCGGGAAACGGCTCTTTCAGTTTTCACTACAAAACCTCTGCCATCCCGGCAGAAGCCATCCTTTACGATCTTGCGGGAAGAGTCATAGCCACGATTGATCTACCCGGCAGTTATGAGGGAGAAGTTCTGGCTGATTTCAGCAGCACCCTTTCCAATGGTGTCTATATTTTGTATTTAAGGTCTTCTGCGGGTTCAGCATCCACCCGCCTGACAGTTTTGAATTAGGGGGTTAACAATGTTCTACAGGGTTCTTATTGTTTTTCTTCTTATGGCACAGGGAGCCATGGCAGACATTGATGTTGAAAACAACTTCTCTGAGAAGTTCATGCTCGGTGGATACATTGATGCCGGATTCTCAGAATTGGGTTACTACAATGCTGTTCCCTCCAGGGAGTTTTCTATTCGCCGTTCCGGTTTTGAACTCAATGCCGAATTTGCGGAAACACTTAAGGCAGAACTAAAGGTTGAAGTCCGTCCTGATGATATTTTCCTGAAAAATGCCTTTATCCGCTGGGATCCGGCACCGTGGTCAAGGGCACGAGCAGGACAATTTAAAAGAGAAACTCTTCTTGGAGGTAATCTGAGCTTCTGGAATCTCAACATGCTTGACAGACCTCTCGTGTACGATCTTTGTGAAAATCTCACATATGCCGGCAGAGACCTTGGCTTTGACCTGCGCATTGACCTTCCCAGCTTCAGTGGAGTTGAGCTAAGAGGAACAGCAGGCGTGTTTAACGGTGATGAACGAGCAGAGGAAAGAACAGATAATGAGCTCCTCTACACCTTCAGGGGAGAAATAAAAATTCCTTCAATTGATCTCACTCTGGGGGCTTCTGCGGCATCCCACAGGCAAGGTGAAGAAAATTCCATTGAACCCTCCGGATACGCTGTAAGTGCCAGACAAAATGCGTTTTCCGCAGACATTTCTCTGGATTTCGAAATTTCCAACTGGTATGATGTCTCTTTCGCGTCCGAAATGAGTACCGGAGACAACTGGAAAAATGTTGATGTTCTCGCAGGGGAGACCGCTCCCGAGTTCTTGGGTTACTGGGGGACATTCACCGCCTTCTATCATCCTTGGAATGTGCAAGGAATCAAGACAATTTCCTTCACCGCAAGCTATGATAAGTTAACTGCAAATACTGATCTGGACAACGAGCACAGCCGAATGTCAATCATCGGGGCTGTTTACCCATCCGATAACCTCAGATTGAGATTCGGTGGTATACTAAACAGAATTTCAAGCATTCAATCAGGCATTTTCACCGAAGATAAATACACGGATTTCATTGCAGAGGTGGGGCTTAGGTTTTGATGGACCGAATTCCCGAGAATCTTCATTTCTTCAGGTACGAATTCAAATACATTCTTGACAGTAACCGGCTGTCAAGGGTTGCAGAGGTCCTCGACAACCATCTGTCCAGAGATAAACATTGTGGAGAAAACGGGGATTACCCCATAAGAAGTGTTTACTTTGACTCTCCGGATATGCGGTGGTTCCACGAGAAGCGAAATGGCATTGAAAAAAGATTCAAATACCGCCTGCGTACCTATTCTCACCGGGATACCGGGTTTTCCTGTCCCCTCTATCTTGAGTTAAAAGGCAGGGACGGAAGCCTTGTTGTAAAACACAGAGTCAGGCTGCCGATTGAAGAATTCACATGCGGGATTGGAGGGGGAGCAAGCTGGTTGCGCGAACTTCTTTATGAGACGGAACCCGGGAACAGTGTAGCAGAAAGATTTATTGCCCAGTCATTCAGATACCGTCTGGCCCCCAGCGTTATTACCGATTACAACAGGGCAGCATGGGAAGACCACACCAACCCTGATTTCAGAGCAACCATTGATACTGCTTCTACCGCATGGCGTACTTCATGGGACGGGTTGCCCGGAGGAATCCCTGTGCAGATAATACCCGGTGGTGGTATTGTAGAGATAAAGTTCAGATACAGAATTCCGTTCTGGTTTCAGAGGCTTGTCCGGGAAATGGATCTCATCAGGATATCCTTCTCAAAGTTTCAAAGGGCAGTTGAGGCGGTTTATCTGGATCATGATGGAACACGGCTTAACCGCCTGATCGAGAGGAGAATCGCTTGTCTGCGCTGACCCAATGGTTGAACACTACCAGTGATGTACTGGGTTACAGTCCCGGAGATCTTATTATTAATCTTCTCCTGTCGTTGATTGCGGGACTTATTATTGGAATAGTATACAAGGCTACACACAGGGGTCTTACATATTCGCAGAACTTTGTGGTTACTCTGGTTCTTATGTGCATAACAGTCAGCGCCGTGATGATGGTTATCGGCAGCAACCTTGCCAGAGCTTTCGCTCTGGTGGGTGCTCTGACCATCGTCAGGTTTAGAACGGTGATTAAGGATACCCGGGATACCGCATTCGTTTTCTTTGCTCTCACAGAAGGTATAGCCTCGGGAACAGGCAACTATCTTCTAACTGCTATTTCAACAGCATTCATCAGTGGAGTTGCAATTCTCCTGTACAAAACCAATTTTGGCGCCTACATGAGAAGCGAGTATGTAATAAGATTCCGGTTTGATCGTGATTCGGGAATTGAAGCTGTGTATGCGAAATTGATCAACGAAAAGACATCCAGATCGGCACTCATACACATCGAGCCCTCAGACAATGGTCGCTATCTTATACTCTCTTACGATATTACTCTGAAAAGAGGCGTAACTGCCTCCAGCCTGGTCTCCGCCATTGAGAAAACAGCAGGGCTGGACAGAGTAAGCCTGGTGAGTTCGATGGAAGACAGCGAATTTTAGCATTCTTCCTGCTTTTTCATACCTGTAGTGCAGACCTGAAGTCTTCTTCGCGGATACGAAGTAGTCTTTAACCCGTTTCTTCCGTATTGACAAAACAGATTTTTCACCATATTCTATTAAATGTAGCTATATGATTGTTTTGAACGCAAATAAATCTATTGTTTTTTAATACCCTCCGCTCCTTTTGGAGATTTTGCGATTAGTATACTCATTGATCTATTGAGGGGGATTCATGTATTTCTTGTTCAGAACTATGCTTTTACTAAGTCATCTGTGTGTTCTGAACTCATATCATTTGGAAATAGATCCGGCTCTGCTGGACAGTCTGTATTCAAATCCATATGCTGACTGCCAACTTCCGGCCTTCATAGAAACCGGGACTGGTTCCTGTAGCTGCATAGCTGGATTCAGGGGCAACACATCTCTGGGCTACCCCAAAAAAAGCTGGAAGATTGAATTGTTGGATCATTCTATATTGAATACCTCTCATATTCTTCTTGATGCCCAGTACAATGATTTCTCTATGATGCGGAATGCGCTTGGCCTTTATTTAACAAGAATACTGGGCCGACCCGCACCGCTGACTGAACATGTAGAACTATATATAAATGAAGAATATTACGGCGTTTATACCCGGGTTGAAAGAATTGATCAGTATTTCTACAATAGAAATTCTCTTGGTGATGGCCCTCTTTTCAAGGCTGCATACCATGTGGCAAGATTCGCCTGGCAACCTGCCGATACTATTGGAACAGCTGGTTTTGAACCGAGAAGAGGAAGCGAGGAGTCTTTGCCGCTGCTTCGACAACTTATCGATCAAATTAATCTGTATTCTCCTCTTTCAATTAATATCGATGATTATCTTGCATATATAGCAGTCTCTGTGGCAATTTCAGATAAAGATGCAATATCCAAAAACTACTATCTGTTTCTCCCGCCGGAGAGAATATGGCGATTTTTCCCGTGGGATCGGGACACTTCATTCGGCAATACAGGGTCAGGGGAATACGACTCACTATGGACTGAGTCGAGTCAGGTATATTGTTTCGACAAACCAGCCCTTAATTCAAGACTTCTTGTGCAGGAAAATTACAGAGATTTGTTTAATGAATACTTGCTTCAGACGGGAAATTTTATGGCAGATGAACTGCCATTCGTTATTGACTCCATTTACTATGAAATCCGTGAAAGTGTTTACTCTGACCCGCTAAAGCGAGGTACAAATAGCGATTTCGATCAAGCTGTAGCTGTTCTCAGAGGAGCAGTTATTGAACGCGGACAGTTTCTCCCGGAAATCTCTGGGTTAATTAAGGCCCTTAATGTGGAATATATTAGCCTTTCTGAGTGGGATTTTGGATCATACGCTTCTTCTGATTCTGTTACCGTTACAATTGGATTCTCGGAACCTGCTGCTTGGACTTTTCTCCATAGCTGGACCGATGGCATGTCGGTAAGAATTCTGGAGATGAATAAGGATGATATCAATGGATATACATGGAGTCTCTCCGTTAATTTCCCGGCAGATTATGAGCATTTGCATTTATCAGTAACATATGTTGCCAAGGTCGGTTCTGTGCCCGGTATTTCCTCCTTCTCTTATCCACTGTATGGCTCATCACATCCATTCAGGCGTCTTTGTGCCCCTACAGCAAGGCGCAGTTCTGAACATCTGAATCCTGATTTTCTTGAAATTCTATCTCCGGTAAGGTATACTCCATTTCTCTGGTGCATCCCGATAGTCAACACATCAGATATAACCCAGGATATTTCTTTTTGCGGTTTCCAGACAGGAGTTCCACCTGCGCGACTTTTCGCCGGCGCAGACATACTAATCATGCCTGGAGACACTGTGTTTCTGACCAACAACCATGAGATGCTGGAAGTTCTTCTTCCCGGGAAAATTGTCCTGGGTGATTTAGTTACTGATTCTCCGGCAAACACACAACTTGTTTTTCTTTACCCTTCATGGGAAACTGCCATTGACATAACCCTGGGAAATGAGGTTTCTTTTTACCGGACAGGAGCAGTACTTAACGAGCTCATGGCCATGAACGACAGTACAATCGCAGATAACTACGGAGAATATGATGACTGGCTTGAATTAGCAAATATCGGGCCGGACAACATAAATCTTTCAGGGTATTTCCTTACTGATGATGTCAAGAATCCTTTCAAATTCGCCTTTCCTGATACCGTAATAAAGCCTGGTGACTATTTTATTGTTTGGACTGATGGCGATCCTGAACAGGGGTCAATGCATGCTGAATTCAACATGAGTTCTGAGGGGGAGAATATCTTCCTTTTATACTCTCTGTTTCTAGTTGATGAAATTGAATTTCCAGCTCTTGAAGGAGATGCAAGTTATGGGAGGTGGCCAGATACTTTGGGTGAGTGGAATATTCTTGCAATTCCAACTCCTGGAACACCTAACGAGGGGGGGCCTGGCGGCGAAACCCCGGAAAAGCTCAGCATACAGGCTCCAAACCCATTTCTCAACTGTGGTATAATCACAATCCGTGGACGACCGGGATTGTTCAGACTCAATGTATATGACTTAAGCGGCAGGCTGGTTAATCATCTGTTTGAGGGAGAAATTATCTCTACAGGGTCTTTGGAATGGGATGTAACGTCTCTCCCCGCTGGAATTTACTTCCTGAAACTTACTTCCCGGGGAGAAACTGTTGTACAGAAAATTACAGTTATCCGGTAAGATTTTCAGGGAGATTCCTCTCCCTGAAAATCTACAAAATCAATCGGAGATGCTGTTGATTGCTCCGGGGGTTCCCCAGCAAACTGCATCGCCGCCTTTATCCGGCGTTGGATTGGAATAGTCATCTGATGGTTGCCAGTTGGTTTCATCATTAGGTCCAGCCGGGTCAATTCTTTCAAGAGACGCGCCATCTCCGTCGGCAGATGAAGGTTCTGTTCCGTTTGCTCCCCAGCTCTGGTCATAGCGAAGAGACTCCATAACAGTACCGTTTTCGCTGTACAGAATTATTTCGTCTGTTGAGTTTCTGAGCCTTGTCCACTCTCCACTCCATGGAATCAACCGGATCTCTGTTCCGTATGCGGCCTTGAAAGAAAGATCATTGGCACAGACGACTCCGTAGCTGTCCGGGGCAAGAAGGTAGTGTCCAAGAAATACCTGATTGTTCCCGTCACTGATCATCATTCCGGCAATGTTAATCGCTTCAGAGGAAGAGTTATAAATTTCGATCCATTCCAGGTGTTCATCAAGACCAAGTGTGCTTCCGTCTGGATTATACATAACTTCATTCAGAACTATTGTTCCGGGTACCTGAGAAAGAACTGCTGTCAAAACAAGAAAATACGTCATTATCTCTCCATTCTTTAACCGGGAATCTATTTCACATATATCTCTTATACCCTGTTTAGTCGCAAGTGTTTCATTTTTACAAGAAAAACTCCAAGAAGAACCAGTAAACCCACTGCTATAATCGGAACTGTTATCGCCAGTAACGATGTTGCAACAGCTGCTCCGTCCTCAGCGGCAGATACCATTCCTGATGTGCCCGTGGGGGTTGCAGCGGATCTCACAGAAACTGTTGCAAGTTGAACTCCTCCTGCAACAGCTCCACCGGCAACTGCCGCAAGTATCCATCTGAACACAGGAGACAGATCTCCTACCATGGACGCTGTAAGAATCGTGCCTGCAATTGCAGCGGCAGGGGTGGCAATAACATCAAGTACGTTGTTAACCACCGGAACAAAGTAAGCCACTATCTCAATCACTGTAGCAAGACCGAATCCCATCAGAGCCGGCCAGCTTCCCAGCCACTCAAATCCGGAAGCAGGCTCCAGATGACCTGAGTGTACCGCAATACTCATAACAAGCATTGGAACAAAAACCCTAAACCCGCATGCGGCGCTCAGGGAAACTCCGACAAGCACACCAAGTACCCATTCCATAAAGGCTCTCCGGGAGAAGGGAACAGCTCCTGCCGTCCCCTCTCATTCATAATTTCTAAAGGGCTTTACCCCTTCTGAAAGCTTCTTTGTTAACTTCAAGAGCCTTTGGAGGCACTCTTTCTTCAATGGCCTTGAACCAGTTCTCCTCGGATATCTCCGGAAGGTGTCTTGATGCAGCACCAAGAAGAATGATGTTCACCACTCTGATATTCCCAAGTTCTCTTGCAATATCAACTACGGGAATCATAAGATTAGGAATCTTCATGTCATCGATGACCTTCTCCACGTCAGGATACACTGCTGAACCCGTGTTAACCGTCATGGGCTCTATTACAAGATCACAGGTAATGAGCTGTCCTGTTGGAGATAGATAACTGGCCCATCTGAGACCTTCCATTTTTTCCAGTGCCAGCACCAGATCCGCAGCGCCCTTTTCCACGAGAACGCTGTTCACTCTGTCGCCAAACCTCACATGGCTGGAAACCGAGCCTCCTCTCTGAGCCATTCCGTGAACTTCACTCTTCTTCACTTCAAAACCGGAACGCCATGCCGCGCTGCACAGAACCTCGCTGGCCATGAGAATACCCTGTCCGCCGGTTCCACAGATTATGACGTTTTTTACCTTGCTCATTACACCACCCCCTCAAGATCTTTTGACAGCGCGTCTCTGGGACACACCTGAACACAGAGGTTGCAGTTGGGCCAGCAGAGCATCTCATTGATAATCGGGATCTTTTCCTCTGCGTCCCAGCTGATAGCAGGACAGCCCAGTTTCACGCACAGTTTGCAGTGTACACATTTTTCAGGATCGTGTATTGCTACCGTCTTGCGCTTTGGTTTGTACTGCATAATACAGGGTCTTTTTGTAATGATGACACTTAACTCGTCCCTGTCGAACTCTTCCGTGAAAGCCCTCTTCATCTCGGGAAGGTCGTGTGGATCCACCACCCGTACATGCTTCACTCCACAGGCGAGAACCAGCTTCTCAAGGTCAAGAGCAGGAGCAGGCTGGCCTCTGAGGTTTTTTCCTGTAGTCGGGTTTTCCTGGCCGCCTGTCATCGCGGTAAGGCTGTTGTCCATTATCATTACGGTACCGGTATTTCCGTTGTAAACCATATCTATAAGACCGGTTATCCCGGAGTGGACAAAGGTCGACTCTCCTATGGCACTGACCAGTTTGGGCATTTTGTCTCTGCCAACAGCCTTTTCAATACCAGCCAGAACACCAATGGCAGCACCCATGCAGACCACGGTTTCAAGGGCATTGTAAGGAGGCATGAGACCTAAGGTGTAACAGCCGATATCACCTGTAGAACTGGCCTTCATCTTTGAAAGAATATGGAAGGCTCCTCTGTGCGGACAGCCTGCACAGAGCGTTGGCGGTCTTCCCGGAAGTGCAACTTCTCCAAATGTCAGAGGCAGGTTCTCTCCGTCTTTGATGCCTTTTCTCACAAGTTCCGGATTAAGCTCTCCCTCTACAGACATCAGTTCGCTACCTTTTCCGTCAACAAGGAATCGGGATCTGATTCTTTCTTCGAGATAGGGCTCTCCCTCTTCAACAAAAATAACTTTGTCAACCTGGTCAAGGAATTTTTTTATCAGCTTCCATGGAAGGGGATTTGTCATTCCCAGCTTAAGAACACTTGCGTCAGGAGATACTTCTTTCACATACTGATAACTGATACCGCTGGTGATGATACCAATTGATTTGTCGCCCATCTCAATTCTGTTCAGCGGGCTGTCACAACCCCATTCTTCAAGTGCTTTGAGCCTTGCTTCAATCCTTGAGTGCATTTTTCTGGCATTGGCGGGAATGGGTACTCTTTTGGCAATATTCTTCGTGTAACCCTTTACCGGAATTTCAACACGGGAACCGACTTCTACAATGCTTTTCGAGTGACATATCCTTGTTGTTACCCTGAGCATTACAGGGGTATCAAACCTCTCGCTGATCTCGTACGCAATTCCTGTAAAATCCCTGGCTTCCTGACTGTCGGATGGTTCAAAAATGACAACCTTCGCCGCTCTACCCATGAGTCTGTTGTCCTGCTCGTTCTGTGATGAATGCACTCCGGGATCATCGGCACTGACAATTACTATCCCGCCAGTGGCTCCTATGTAGCTTAAAGTGAAAAATGGATCCGCAGCCACGTTAAGACCAACATGCTTCATTGTTGTAATAACCCTGGCTCCTCCGAAAGAAGCCCCTGCAACAACTTCCATTCCCACTTTTTCATTAGGCGCCCACTGGGCATCAATCTCCGGGTATTCCTTTCCAATGGTTTCCATAATTTCGGTTGATGGTGTTCCCGGATAAGAGCTGGCAAAGTGTACACCGTGTTCCCATGCGCCCCTTGCTATCGCCTCGTTTCCCGACAGGAACAATTTCCCGGAATTAACTTCGTTGAGTTTCTTCCTCATTATCTACCTTTCTTCCTGTTTTTACCTGTATTCTTTCTCTTCTTCAATTTTATCCATTACCCTTAAAACGCCCCGAACAAGAGCCTCAAGTTCTGCTTCACCGGGAAAGACAAGAACCTTCCCAAGGTAGGAAAGGTATTGTGTCAGAAGATCTGTTACCCAGGAGTTATATGCCATGCCTCCTGTTATGACAACCGCATCCACTTCACCGCTTAGAGCAGCAGCCATGGCTCCGGCCTCCTTAGCCATCTGATAAATCATTGCCCGGAGTACAAGGTCGGCCTCTTCATCACCATTCTCAATCCTTTTTCTGATCTTACCTACATGCTCTTCTTGAAGATAGGCGAATACTCCCCCTTTTTTGAGAAGCATTTTCTTCAGTTCCCCGGCATTGTACTTTCCACTGAGACACAGTTTCATAAGCCCTGTCATGGGAAGACCACCAGTTCGTGTTGAACTGAATGGTCCATCATCATTTGCATTGTTGGTGTCTATCATCCTGCCTTTGCGGAGGGCATTAACACTGACTCCGCTTCCAAGATGCATAACAACCATATTCAGTTGATCCATCGGTTTGCCAAGATTCTCCGCGGCTTTGTAGGCAACCATCCTTATGTTGAGCGCATGGCTGAGGCTTACCCTGGGAAGAAGAGGATGTCCGCTGAGCCTGGCTACATCAATCATTTCATCTACACATACGGGATCAACGAAGTAAGCCGGAACAGATGCTATACCCGCAATAGCCCAGGCAATAAGCGCGCCGAGATTTGAGGGGTGATCAGCCTGCAGAGTTGAACCGTCTTTGATATCGTCAAGCAGTTGTGTGTTTACCCTGTATGTTCCGCTTGCCAGAGGTTTGAATGTTCCTCCCCTGCCTACAACCGCAGAGAGATCTTCCAGCTTGTAACCTTTCTCCTTGAGAACTCCCATAACAATGTCACGCCTGAAGTCCATCTGATCGAATGTTGTTGGAAATGGCTCGAGATCAGATGGATCGTGATGAATGTTCTCTTCAAATACCAGTTCGTCATTGGCGTAAAGACCTGCCTTAGTGGAAGTACCTCCGGGATTAATCGCCAGTATCAGTCTTTTCTCCATTATTTACTCCCTGCCACTACAGCTCCCAGGGCAAGGCTGTTCAACTTTGTGGAAGCTGTATCAGACCGGCTGAGCATTACAATGGGTGCCGCCGCACCGGCGATTAGTCCGCCTACCTCTGTGTTGGTCATATACATGAATCCTTTGGCGAAAATGTTGCCGCACGCAATGTCGGGAGTGACTAGAACATTTGCCTTACCCGCAACAGGGCCTGTCATCTTCTTGATAACCGCAGCTTCCGGATCCATTGCTCCATCCACAGCAACAGGACCCGCTACATCAGCTCCTTCAATTCCCTCTTCCGCAATCTGTGCCCAGAGAACAGTTTCAGGCATCTTTTCATTAGCGACCTCTACCGCTGCAAGAAAAGCAATTCTGGCCCTGTCCGCACCAAGTTTCAACATGATATCAGCAGCATTGGAAGCTATCTGTTTTGCTTCTTCCTTATCGGGACAGATGTTCATTCCACCATCGGTAATGGCGACAAGCCTGTCCTGCCTGGGAGCATGGACAACTGCCACATGGCTGAGAATTCTTCCTGTTCGGAGACCAACTTCTTTGTTCAGAACAGCCTTTAAAAATATTGATGTTTTTATTAGTCCCTTCATGAGCATATTGGCCTCACCTGTGCTTACAAAACTCACAGCCTTCAGTGCTGCTTCTGTTGAATCCTCGCAGTTTATAACAGTGATGTTATCTGGAAGATTCCTTTCGAGTACAGCAAGGGATTTTTTTACTTCTTCTTCTGAGCCTACAATTATGCTTCCGGCAAGCCTGGAGTCAGAAGCTTCTATAAGAGCTTTAAGAGAAGAAACATCATGACCCATGGGAACAGCTACAATAGAGCCCGCGAGAGATCTGGCGGCCTTTCTAATCTCAGAAAAATTGGTCAGCAATGGAAACCTCCGCTTTCTATGGGATTTACCCTGCACAATAGATATGATACTATGATTGAAATGAGCAAACTTAACCAGACCCGAGGAGGAATAATTCTGAAACTTTCAGAATTGTGGAATCAGGCTGAGGCTATCCTTTTTGATTTTGATGGTGTTCTCGCGGACAGCGAACCCCTCTACAGAAAATCCTGGAACCTTGTTCTTGCAGACTATGCTCATTCAATCCCGGAAAAGGATTACTGGAAGTACTGGGCATTCCTGGGAGAAGGACTTGCGGGCGAAATGAAAAGAACAGGGTTGCGGGTGAAAGATAGAGAAGCAGCCAGATCACGACAAAAAACACTGTACGCAAAATTCTGCATGGATGGACAGGTTCCCTTTTTTCCTTTTGCTTCCGCTGTTCTTGAAATGACGATTAAAAGAAAACAGTGCGCGATTGCCTCCAATACTGACAGCAACCTTATTACGGCCATGGCGGGAAAAAACATCTATTCTCTTCCTCCTGTTATCGGAGGAGAGGGTCTCCGCCATAAGCCCTTTCCGGATATATTTCTTAAGGCTTCCAAATTTCTCCTGATTGAACCATCAAGATGTCTTGTTTTTGAGGATGCATGGAAAGGTGTAAAGGCTGCTGAATCTGCCGGAATGCCAGCTGTTCTTGTTCGTAACGGTTACAATACCGCTCTTCCTGCCCCTGAGGCTCTCTGTGAAATTCAAGGTCTTGAGGAATTGTATCAGTTTTTGAAGGAGTTGTAATGATCGGTGAACTGGTTATGTATCATACATTTGCAGTTCCTGCGTTTATGCTTGCGGCAGGCATCGCTCTTGCCTTTTTTGGAAATCGTCTTGTTCCCTTTGCTTTAGTTATCTGCGCATTGATACTCGGCTTTCTCCATGGCGGTTCTTTTCTTTTGCTATTCACTGTAAATCCTGATGTTTTACGGTTTGGCCCGGTGATACTTGCCGTTCTTCTTGCTGTTCTGGTTTCTTTTCTTTACAGAATGGCATTTTTTCTCGCCGGGTTGTTCATTGGGTTTTTCGCTTCGTCGGCCCTTTTCCCCGACTTGTCAGTAGTTTTTGCAGGAGGACTGGCCCTTATAGCAGGAGCTCTTGTTTATGTAGCAAGGAATTTTGTATTCTCGGTACTTACTGCTCTTATGGGGGCCGGTCTTACGGCAACCGGAGCCGTGAATCTTCTTGCCTGGGTGAACGTTTCAGCAGGCGTTGCCGTATACTGGTTGATAGTTATGATAATCTTTATTGCAGGTGCCATATATCAACTAAATAGAAAAAAGGGAAGGAAATAATATTGTCTCAACGACTAACAGACTACGGGATAGTGCTGGCAGTAGTTCTTGTTCTCTCCGGGCTTTTCCGGCTTTCCAGACATCTTCTGGGAATTTTCATAACAAAACAGGAAAGCGCGGGAAACAAATTTACTTCTGATCAAGCCCTTGTCTGGGGCATGAGGTTTCTTCTTGGTGGTATGATTCTTCTTCCATTTGTAACCAGCATTCTTAGTTTTATTCAAAACCGACAACTGATTGGCGGGATGCCTCTTCATCTTGGGCTGACTGCTCTTTCTGTTGTTTCTTTCAGCTTTGCGGAAGATCTCTTCCGTGACTACAACAAATATCAACACAAGAATTTGAAATCCGTTATCTGGCACACGAAAACTCTTCTTCTTCCTGTGCTTCTTTTCTGGGCTGTCGGATGCATTTTCCTCAGCCCCCTGTTTTATTCCGGACTTACAATCCTGCTTTCAGTCTTCTACCGGCTCTGTCTCTTTTTCCGAAAAAATCCAGAATCACTGAAGCAAAAAAAGAATAAACATGATCGCTGACAGCAAGATAACCATACTGCACATCATTACAAAAATGGCAGTGGGCGGTGCTCAAATGAACACCCTGATCAGTTGCAGAGAAATCACCAGAATGGGTTACCCTTCTGCTGTTCTTACCGGACCGGAAATTTCTCCCGAGGGCACGTTCAATGACCTTTCGGAAAAATACGGTATTCCTGTATTTACTGCTCCACATTTAATTAGGAAACTGTCTCTCTACCATGATTTCAAGGCCTTTTTCGAAATACAAAAAATCATTGACCGGAACAGATTTTCAATCGTTCACACTCATGGTTCCAAGGCCAAGTTCCTTGGCAGACTTGCTGCTGCCTTTGCAAAAACTCCAGTCAAGATCGTTCAGACCGTTCACGGATGGTCATTTTTTGATACAATGCCTCCTTTGCAGAAAGCTTTCTATGCTATGCTTGAAAGATTCGGCTATGGCCTTGCCGATTCAAATATCGTTGTGAGCCCACACGATATCAAAAAAGGAGTTAACTGGGGTATTGGCAAACCCGAAGACTATCAGTTGATAAGAAGTGGTGTAGAATTCGATACTTTTTTTGCGCAACGGGGCAATAAGCTTCACGCAAAAGACAAACTGGGAATCTCTAAAACAACTCCTGTAGTGGGAACAGTTATCAGGCTTGCTTCACAGAAACATCCCGAGGCAATTGTTGATGTGGCCGAAAAAGTCAAGGTCTCCTTTCCTGACGTAAAATTTGTAATAGTAGGTGACGGCCCTCTTGACTGCTACATGAGAAAGTACATTGTTGATAAAAAGTTGCAGGAAAATTTTATCATGCTCGGAAGCAGAAAAGATGTTGCGGAAATCCTCCCTGCTTTTGATGTCTTTCTTCTTACATCCAGGAGCGAGGGTTTGCCAAGGGCAATGCTTGAAGCTCTGGCTGTGAGAATTCCTGTTGTTGCTACTGATGTCGGAGGAATAGCTGAGCTTATCAATGGTCTGAAAAATGGTTTTCTCTGCAGCCATGGAGATATTGACTGCCTTGCAAAAGGCGTTAAGAAATTACTTGATTCACAGGAATTGCGACACAAACTATTGAAAACTGTTGATCAGGATCTGGAACCTTTTTCCGCCGACATAATGGTTCAACAACTTTTCCAGCTTTACACATTTCTTGTAAGAAACATGTAGCCGCACAGCTCTGCCAGAGGAAGAGTTGTGCGGTTACTCTACTTATAAGTTGAGGCTCAGGGTGCTTCGATTGAGTTTACCGGGCATACTGCGGCGCAAGCTCCGCAATCAATACAGGTAGCTGCATCGATTACATAAGGTGTTCCCTCTTTGATACAGTCAACCGGGCATTCCCCCTGACAGGCACCGCAACCGATGCAGGTATCGTTGATTTTGTAAGCCATGAAAACCTCCGTTAATTGAAATTCATCCACAAGTTATGTCGAGCTGTCCCGACCCCTTATTATACTAAGAATTCTGTCAAGTTCGTCCAGTGAACCGTATTCAATTTCAAGTTTCCCAGATCCGCCGGAATCCTTAAGATATACCCTGGTTCCCAAAACTCTCTGCAGTTCCATTTCCAGCTGCTTCACTTCAGGAAGAACATCAACTTTTTTCTTCTTAGTAATTTTTCTGTTTGTCGCTTTTCTTACAGTGTCTTCGAGAGATCTTACGCTATATCCTCTTGCAATACTGAGTTTTGCAACTCTTATCATTAGTTCTTCATTGGGCAATCCAAGCAGTGCCCTGCCATGCCCCATGGAAAGCTTGCCGGATCTTACCATTGCCTTTACAAACTCCGGCAGTTCAGTGAGCCTCTGAAAATTGGCCACCGCGGAACGGCTTATTCCGACCTGTCTTCCAAGTTCTTCCTGTGTCATTTTGAATTCCACACAGAACCGGCTGAATGCCTCAGCCTTTTCCATTGGATTCAAATCCTGCCTTTGAATGTTTTCAATAAGAGCCAGAGCCATCATCTGCCGATCATCTGCTTCCCTTACGAATGCAGGAACGGTATCCAGACCTGCCAGTATTGAAGCCCTGAGTCTTCTTTCTCCCGCAATCAACTGGTACCGCTCTTCCCTTTTACGCAAAACAAGCGGCTGAAGAATCCCCTGTTGTCTTATCGATTCCGCGAGAGAGGAAAGCTCTTCATCATCCCAGTCAATCCTTGGCTGAAAGGGGTTGGGATCTATTGCTTTTACAGAAATATCAGCAGGACTACCCTTCTCTGAGTGATTTTCCTCTATACTGGGAAGAAGGGATTCCAGCCCTCTGCCCAGCGCCCTTTTACGTTTCACCTTGCCATCACCTCCCTGGCCAGACTCATATAGCTTTTTGCTCCTCTGGAAAAGGCATCATAAAGAATCACCGGCTTTCCGTAACTGGGAGCCTCACTGAGACGAACATTTCTTGGAATACGAGTTCTGAAAAGGGTTTTCCCAAGGAATTCGTTTGCTTCCTCTTCAACTTCCCTGCTTAATTTAAGTCTTTTGTCATACATAGTAAGAACAACGCCGAAAACAGATAGAGATTTGTTCCAGTGAGCTTTTATCCTTCTTATGGTTTCCATCAGGTGTGAAAGTCCCTCAAGAGCATAGTACTCGCTCTGGACGGGAAGAATCACGCCATCTGCCGCCACAAGCGCATTAATAGTAAGAAGCCCAAGCGATGGAGGACAATCAATTAAAACATAATCGTATCCTGAAAGGTCTGACGAAGAGAGAGCCTGCTCAAGAAAGAACTCTCTTTCTTCCTGGGAAGCAAGCTCTATCTCAGTGCCGGCAAGATGCCTTGCGCCCCTCACAAGGCAAAGACCCTCAACTTCTGTTTTTACGGTACTCTCTTTCAGTGAGTGCTCGCCTGAAATAAAGTTGTGAATGCCGAAGTTTTCAGCTTCATCATGCCCAAGGCCACTGGTAGCGTTAGCCTGGGGATCAAGATCAATCACGAGAACTTCTTTATCATGGACTGCAATGCTGGCGCCAAGATTAATTACAGTGGTTGTCTTTCCAACTCCACCCTTCTGGTTCGCCACAGCAAGGATTCTTGTCATTCGGTCACCTTTCAAGTTATTTCCGGATAGATAGAAGGATGTCGATACTGCAGGATAAATCCCTTTCGGTCAAGCGGAGGAACGGGTAGTTCTTCCGATATTACTGTATTGGAACAAGTTTCAGTTTTGACGGGAATCCTTGTAATCAGAGTAAACCCCCCCCGCACAGAAGGAATGATCATTCCCGCCATTTCTGATGGACCTTTAACTGCCCTGGAGGTAAACTGACTTCCTGGTGGAAAAGAACCGGCATCTTCTATCCTGCTGTTTAGTATTCTGCATGAAACCTCACAATTTCTTGCTGCGGTTTCCAGAAAGGCACACCTTTTTCTTCTGGATTCAATCATAGTAACACTGTAGCCGCACAAGGAAAGAACCATGCCGGGAAATCCCGCGCCTGTTCCAACGTCCAGAACATCAATTCCGTTAAGAAACGGTATGAATGCAACTGATTCAAGAACATGTCTGGTCCAGAGTCTATCTATTTCCAGGGGACCAACAAGATTCGTTTTTCCTGCTCTGCTCTCAAGAAGATCCAGAAACTGTCCTATCTTCAGGTAAGACTCTTCAGAAAGGCTGATGCCCAGAAGAGAACACTGACTGCTTGCTTCAGAAAAGGAAGCTGGAAGGTCATGTTTCACGTGAAACTCTTTCTTTCATCAGATGGAGCACCAGCGCGTCTATATCCGCCTGCCTGACTGCGGGAATTGACTCTGCTTCAGATATATTCTTCGGCCTTCTCCTGTTAAGAGATTCTCTTGCTTCTATTGATATGGTTTGAATCTCGTCGTAATCTTCTACTGAAGAAAGTGATGCCTCTCCATATCTCATTCTGACTTTGTATCTGTTTTCCGCGCGCTTCACATACCCTGCGTACTTTATGTCAAGAACAGCCGTTGAAAGAATTTCCTTTTCGTTTATCTCTTCAGCGTCAAAGCCAACCATCCTCCCTATGTTTTCCGGGGATATTTCCGGTCTTCTGCAAATATCCTCAAGAGGCTTTCCGTGGATTCTTTTTGCTGAGATCTCTTTTCTCAGGCTGTTGTAAATTTTGTTGCGCCTTGCGTAAGCTTCTTTCTTTTCTTCTGACAGGGTTCCCATCCGGCAGGCAAGAGAGAAAACTCTTCTGTCGGCGTTGTCCTGCCTTAAATTAAGCCTGTTTTCTGATCTGCTTGAAAAGAGTCTGTATGGTTCATCTGTGCCTATTGTAACCAGATCGTCAACCATAACTCCAAGGTAACTGCTCATTCTTTCGGGTACTATTTTTGTCATACCCAGTATGTTTCTTGCTGCATTTGCCCCCGCAAGCAATCCTGTTGCTGCCGCCTCTTCATAACCTGATGTTCCCAGAATCTGTCCTGCAACGTAGAGATTATCAGTTCTTTTCAATCTTAATGAATTATCAAACTCACCAGTTTCAAAACAAGAGTACTCAACAGAATACCCATAAGCGGAAATGATCGCGTTCTCAAAGCCTGGCAGTGATCTTACTATTTTCTCCTGTATCTCCTCCGGCAAACTTGTTGAAAGACCGTTCAGGTACATCACCCTTGAGTTTTCCCCCATCGGTTCCAGATGTATTGGATGTCCTGTTCTATCTGGAAATTTCGTTACCTTATCTTCAAAACTTGGACAATAGCGAGGACCTTTTCCCTTTATTCTTCCCGAGTACAGAGGAGAATGCTTCAGGCTTTCTTTAACTATTTTTTCTGTTGCTCCTGTTGTTCTTGTAAGCCAGCAGTTCTCTTTATTTTTTACTCCGCTCTTTGAGGACCAGCTGAATCTAAAACTTAGATCGTGGGAAATCTGTTCTTCAAGGAATTTACTGTCTATTGTTTTTCTTACCACTCTCGGTGATGTTCCCGTTTTGAATCGTTTCACGTGGAACATTCTTTCTCTGATATCCCTCTCAAGAGCTATTGCGGATACGTCTCCCCTTCTACCCCCCGGCCATGCTGCTTTACCCCTGTGCAGCATTCCATTTAGAAATGTTCCTGTTGCCAGAACGAAAGCTCCTGCTTCCACCTTTCTTCCATCACTCAGTAGAACTCCCTCTATACTGCTGTTATGGCCTTCAAGTTTCTCTACCATTCCTTGAATTATACGAACTCCGGCTTTCTGCAGGTTTCTTTTCTGTGCCAGACAGTATTCCAGAACATCTGTTTGTACTCTTGGCCCCCACACTGCCGGCCCTTTCTTCATGTTCAACATCCTGAACTGAAGCGCTGTCTTATCGGCTGACTCTGCTGCTGCCCCTCCAAGTCCGTCTATCTCTCTTACTAGTGTTCCTTTTGCTATTCCTCCCATTGCCGGATTGCAAGACATCAGTGCTATTTTTTTAATACTTGGTGTTATAAGAACGGTTCTGCATCCAATTGCAGATGCCGCTATCGCTGCCTCAACTCCAGCGTGTCCTCCTCCAATAACAACTACCTGATATCCCTGCTTCACTTCCCCACACAAAACCTTTCCAGGGCTCTTTCCACGGCATCTCCGCACTTTTCAGGTTCCTCTGCTTCCCTGAATATCTCTCCGACTATTTCTGCAGCAAGCGCAATGTCTTCACTCTCTGATGCTTTTATGGCCTCCGCAAACAGTTCTATCATTCTCTCCAGTCTCCATGAGGGGCTCTCCCTTTCTGTCTTGGTAATGAATTCAATCACTTCATCAATCCCCTGACCAGAAACTGAAGAAACCGGAAGCCATTCCGTCTTCAAATAATTCTCTTTTCTGTCAGCAAGCGAGCATACTTTTAGAACATCATACTTCTCTGTTAGATGTTTCAATGGAGTAAAACATTTTGGGTCCATCCAAACAATCCTGTCACTTCTTTTCATTGAGCCCATAACTATTTCAAGTGCTTTCGCGTCAAGCTCTTCTCCACCGTAGCCGGCAGTGTCGCATATTTCAACATTTCTTCCCGATATGGTTACTGTCCTTACAGCTCCGTCTCTTGTAGTTCCAGGTGTACTTGAAACAACAACAACCTCTTCCCCTATGAGTTTGTTAAACAGTGTAGACTTACCCGCATTTACAGGACCCATCAAAAATACCCTTGGTAAAATCTCTGCGTTTCTTACATTTATTACAAGGGTCGCTGCCTTATTCTTCAATTCTTTCAGCAGAACATTTATCTTTTCTTCTCCTGACACCTCGTGATCTTCACTGAACTCTATCAACCCTTCCATTTCACTTTTGAGTTCTTTCAATTCTTCTGACAAATTTTTTTGCTTTTCCTGTCTGCCGTTTCCTTTAAACCTTTCAAATAGAGTTAATACATCAAGAGCACTTATTCTTCCGTTTATCCATGCTCTTCTTGTGAACTCTCCCGGCAGCGCAATCCTTGCTCCGTTTTTCTCCAGCTCCTCAATTATTCTTCTTGCTGTTCCCGGTGATCCATGGCACATAAGGTCAACCATTTCTTCTCCGGTATAACTTTTGCCCCTGGGCCATGCTATTGCAACCAGGTGATCTATACCCGCCAGATTTCCAACAGCTCTCTTTCTTCCTGTAAGTCTTCCCGGCTTTAGTTTCATCAGCATTTCTACTGTTTTTGAGGCTCCCTTCCCAGAGAGCCTCACCAGTGAAATTGCCGATACCGTTTCAGGAGTAGCAAGAGCAACTATCAGCTCACTTTGCTGTTCCATCTGCCTGATCCGCTGTAAGCTTTTTCTTAATAAGTTCCTGGTGTACAAGGGTAAGAATATTGAAAATGAGCCAGTAGAGCGTAAGACCTGAAGCGAATCTCATAAATAGAAAAGTCATGAATATCGGCATCATGTACATCATCATCTTCTGCTGTTGTGCAGCGGCTCCAGCACTGCTTGATCCCGTAAGCTTCTGCTGAAGGAACATTGTTATTCCCAGTATAACTGCCATAAGACCAATTCCCTCTATACCCAGGATTTTTGTCTGAAAGTGCATTAGAATTTCTGGCCTTGACAGGTCATTGATCCATAAAATAAATCCTGCTCCTCTCAGCTCAACCATGTTTGCCAGAACTCTGTACATTGCAAAGAAAACAGGCATCTGAAGTAGCATCGGCAGGCATCCTCCAATAGGATTCACCCCTTTTTCCTTGTAGAGTTTCTGCATTTCCTTCTGTTGCTGTTTGGGATCCTTCGCGTACTTCTTTTGAATTTCCTGCATTGCAGGTTGGATTTTCTGCATTTTCTGCATGGAGACATAACTTTTCGTTGTCAGCGGGGAAAGTATGATTTTTAAAGTGAATGCAAGAACTATTATTCTTACTCCCCAGTTGCTTACAAATGATAATGCTGATGTAAGAAAGAAAAAGATTAGCTTTCCAATCCATCTTATTATCGGCCATCCAAAATCGATCATATCTGTTGTGGATCTACCAAGTTCCTTTAGCTTATTATATGCTTTTGGCCCTGCATAGACTGTTATCTTGTTATCGTCCAGCGCTATAAGCGGAGATCCGCCTTCTCCCGGAGCTACATATCCATCTGCTCTTCCCATTGTCTCAGGCATAAGAATTATTGTAAAGAACTTGTTGCTTGATGCTATCCAGGCCACATTTCCAGTTGGTTCAAATCCTTCAATTTTCTCTGAATTCTCTTTCTTATGGGAATTGGTATACCATGATGCTGTAAAGTAGCCTTTATCCGTTGTTTGCATCTCTGTTACTGGAATAGACCCCGGTTCTATTGTTGATGTGACATCCAATTCTATCTTTTCAAGTGTAAACCCGTAAAATCCTTTCACAAATGTGTATGTCTTTTTTGATTCTCCAGAGACAAATGTTACTTCTGTTCCCTGCTCTCCCGCAAAAACAGTATCCGGCCCGCTGTAGTTAAAGCAAATTGGTCTGCTTTCCTGTGTTCTTGAGACCAGCCATGGCCTTCCTGCCAGGTCGACCATCTTTTCCAAATCCTGATCAGTATGGTCCTCATATCCCTGAAGTTTCCATGATTCTACAGAACCTCCATTAGTGGATAATTCTACCACCACAAGTGTTTCTCCGGACTCTTCTCCTGGAATAATTACTGTTACAATTCTCTCGTAGTAATCAGGAGTTTCTTCGGAGGCAATTATCTTTATAGAATCAACGGTGATTTCTTCTTCTGTTTCATCTACCTCATCCACCCGCGGAACAATTTGTTCTGTCTGCTGTGCTGTCATTGTGACATCATCAGGCTGTTGATTACTGCCCTGCCCTGTTACGAACCAGCTTATCAGCAAAACACCCAGCATAAGAACGGCTGCGAGAAATAGCCGTGACTGATCACTCATCTTTTTCTACCTCCGGTACGGGGTCATAGCCCCCTGAATGCCACGGGTGGCATCTTAAAATTCTTTTAACAGAAAAAACCAATCCTTTAACCGCTCCGTGTCTTTTCAATGCTTCCTCTGCATAAGCGCTGCATGTTGGCGTATAGATACAGCTGGGTGGAAGAAATGGTGATACAGTTCTTCTGTACAATCTTACCATTCCTATTAAAAGACCGCTCATCCATGCTTCTTTTCAATATGCCTTACAAGTTTTTCCATGTCTTCTTTTATTTTCTTCCAGTTAGTCTCCAAAAGAGGTACATTTGGAAAAATCACTGCATCAAATCCCTGTTCTACTCTCCTTTGAACAGAATACTGCCTTAGTCTTCTTTTGAAGAGATTTCTTTCTACCGCGTTTCCTGTTTTCGCCGATACAGAAAACCCCAGGCGTATTCGGCCCAGGGAATTCTTTCTATACCTTGCTCTTAAAACGCCACCCTTGAAACGATAACCCTGTCTTAATAGCTTCCTGAACTGCCACCCAAATTTTATACTCGTCAGACAGCTCTTTCTCAAGACTTACGGTATAAGACGCTTGCGTCCCTTGCGTCTTCTTGCGTTTATTACTTTTCTTCCGCCCTTGGTTGCCATTCTTGCCCTGAATCCATGGCGTCTCTTTCGGGATATATTGCTCGGTTGAAATGTTCTTTTCATAATCTTCCCCTGTGCTCCATTCGTTGAACACCTTTTACAGTATCCTTTAATCTCTACCTATGAAATCTTTTCAGGAAGCGGAAAGCTATCTAAATACAGTCCTGTTGTCAAGTTCTGTACATCTCATTGATATCGGACTTGCTTTTTGTATTCTTTTCCTTATTATGTACTATTCCTCGGGTTTCTTTCCTTCTTTTCTTTTGCCTTTATTACAAGATTCGGAGATTTCCTTATGCTTTTTTTGCCTGAAGATGTTTTTGATCTTTGTCTTGACAGGGCAAAAAAACTTATGGGGTCGGAGAAATACAATTCCTGGTTATCCAATGCCTGCTTTCGTTCTTTCAATGATGGTGTTTTTACCATTGGTCTTGACTCTGAGATAAGGGTTAATTTTGTTACTCACAACTACAAAACAAATCTTGAAGAACTTCTTCGCGAGGTTTCCGGTGATCCTGAGGTTTCTGTCGTTTTCACTCATTTACCGGAAACGTTGTCTCTTGGAAAAGTTTCCAATTCCTCCAGACATGAGTTGTTCTCCAACTTTCTCAAGTCCGGTTATGTTTTTGACAGATTTATTCAGGGACCGAATAACAGGCTTGCTTTTGCTACTGCTTACTCTGTTGCCTGCGAGATGGGCCATTCGTCATCAAATCCTCTTTTTATTTATGGTGGTGTCGGTCTTGGGAAAACTCATCTTATCCAGGCAATTGCTCATCATGTTAAAACCCATCATCCAAACAAAACCTTCTGTTATATATCCAGTGAAGAATTTCTTACAATGTTTCTTCGTGCCATGATACCTAACAAGAACAACTTCATGGAAATGGAAAACTTTAAGGATAAGTTCAGAAATTCTCATTACCTCATTATGGATGATGTTCAGTTTCTTTCTAACAAAGAGACAACACAAGATCTTTTCTTCCATCTTTTTAACGATCTTTATCTGCGCGGAAGGCAAATTATTGTTACCTCTGATAGACCTCCTCATGAATTGGAACCTCTTGCTGAACGTCTTATTTCCAGATTCCAGTCCGGTATGGTTGTTGATATCAAACCTCCCATGCTTGAAACCCGCCTTGCTATTCTTAATCAAAAATTGAGAGATGAAAATATTCACCTTGATAATGATGTTGTTTTCTATCTTGCTGAAACTGTAAAATCTAATGTAAGACAACTTGAGGGTGCTGTAAATCTTCTTGCTGCAAATATAAGGATTCAGAACTTCGTTCCTACTATAGATAACGTCCGTTCCATAATCACTGAGTATCTTGGTTCTTCTTCCCGACGACTTAATCCTTCATCCATTACCTCAATCGTCGGTGAATACTTTGGTATTAATCCAAACGCCCTGAAGGGTAAAAAGCGTAAAAGAGAAATTCTTATTCCAAGACAGGTTTCTATGTTTTTACTTCGTGATTTAACTAATTTATCACTTGAAGAAATTGGTGATTTTTTCGATAGAGATCACTCTACTGTTTTGAATGCAATAAAGCGTGTTAACTGTATGATCTCTGAAGATTCTTTTTTTAAGAGAAAAATCCTTGATATAAGAGAATCTCTTCTCGGCTGATTCTTTTGTCTATTTTTTCCTTATTTCTTTTGCTTTTTTTTTTTTGTTCAAAACTCTTTTTTCGTTGATTTCTTTTCCACCTGTTTTCAACATACCCGTTGCCCTGCTCGTAGAACTAAGGGTTACTTTTGCACCTTCTCTGCGCTATAATTACTACTACTGTTTTTAGTGTTTTAGATATATTTATACTGACCTTTGTGGAGGACTTCAAATGGTAAAATTTCTTGTTGATCACAAAACTCTCTTGAATGGCCTCAACACCGTTGCTTCCGCTCTTCCTCCTAAAACAAGTCTTCCCTCTCTTTCTAACATTCTTCTTGAAACCTTTGGAGATCAACTAAGACTTGCAGCGACAGATCTTGATACTACTGTTGTTACTCTTGTTCCAGCTACGATTTCCACCCAGGGAGCAGTAGCCCTGCCCGGTAAAAAGCTTCTCGAAATTATTCGAGAGCTTTCAGGTACGGATGTAAGTATAAGCACAAGCGGTTCAAGAACATCTATCAGTTGCCAGAACAGTTCATTTACTCTTCCATGCAGCAGCAGAGACAGTTATCCTTCACTGCCTTCTTCCGGCCCTGAAAACGACAGAGTAAGTTTTCCTCTTGAACAGATTAAAGAAGCTATCAGAAAGACAATCTACGCCGTTGCCGGAGCCAGCGAAATCAGAGCATCTCTTACCGGTCTATTCTGGAAACTGAACCCTGAAAGTCTGGAGATGGTGGCAACTGACGGACACCGACTGGCAAAATTGAAAATGACTGATTTTAAAGGAGAGTCAGAGATTGAAGCTATTCTTTCTCCTAAAGCTCTCAACCTTCTTATAAAGATTATTTCTGATGAACCTGTTTACATGTCTTCTCAGGGTTCACAAATCAGTTTTCATGTTGGAGATACCAGTATTTTCAGCAGGATGATTGAAGGACCATATCCTCCTTACGAAAAAGTTATTCCTTTGAACAATACAGGTGTCCTTAAAATAAACAGGGCGGATCTTTACAGCGCTCTCAAGAGAATGCGTATTATTGCCAATCCAGCAACTCACCAGATTATGTTCACCCTTGAACACAATAAAGTAATACTTCACGCGGAAAACACAGACGCAGGTGAAGCGAGAGAAGACATTGTAGCTTTCTATTCTGACGATCCTCTTCAAATTGCTTTTAATGGAAATCTCATTGTTGATATTCTTCGCAACATGAAAAGCAATAATGTCCTTTTCAATTTGCATGACAGTGGTACCGCCGTTATCATTACAGAAGAAGAACAGGATTCCGGTACAGATTACTTGACTCTTGTAATGCCGGTAAGACTTCCTGATCCCGTTTGATGTAAATGAAAAGTGTTCGTATTCTGGTTGACAACTTATGGTCTCGCCATGAGTTAAATAAACTTTCATCCAGAAGTCGAGCTCTCAGGTTCTGGAACTCTGTTGTAGGAGAAAAGATATCCGGCATGTGCTCAGTAGAGGGTTTTTCTGAATCCACAGTAAATGTCAGAGCCTTTAATCCTGCCGTTGCGATGGAACTGCGGTACAGAAGCAGTGAGATCATTTCGGCTTTGAATGAGTCGGCAGGAGCGGAACTTTTCCTCTTTTTGAGGATAACTCTTCGACCAACCCGCGAAAGAGAAAGGTAATATTTTGATCGACAAAGGAACAGCTGCATACGGAGCAGAATCAATTCAGATTCTTGAGGGTCTTGAAGCTGTCCGTAAAAGACCTTCGATGTACATAGGTTCTACATCATCCGCGGGTCTTCACCATCTGGTTTATGAAGTTGTGGACAACAGTGTTGATGAAGCCCAGGGCGGTTACTGTAATACTATTGATGTTGTGCTGGAAAAAGATGGCGCTGTATCCGTCAGAGACAACGGAAGAGGTATTCCAACAGACTTGCACTCCCAAATGGAAGTTTCCGCCCTGCAAGTTGTCATGACCACTCTTCATGCTGGCGGTAAGTTTGATGATGTATCTTACAAGGTTTCCGGCGGACTTCACGGCGTTGGAGTGAGTGTCGTAAATGCTCTTTCAAGCGTTCTCCATGTGGAGGTAAGAAAGCACCAGACTATTTGCACACAGGACTATGTAAGAGGAATTCCTGAAGCACCGCTTAAAGAAGAGCCATTCGAAAATACCGAGACAGGTACCACTATCCGTTTTATTCCCGACTCCGAAATTTTTGAAACCACAGAATTCAGCTTTGATATTCTTGCAAAAAGGCTTAGAGAACTGGCATTTCTTAACAGCGGACTTCGTATCGCTATTTCTGATAAAAGAACGGAAGATGGAAAACACAGCGTTTTTCAGTATGTTGGAGGTATAACATCTTTTGTGAGTTTTCTAAATGAAAACAAGCATCCTCTTCACAGTCCTCCGATTCAATTCACCAAAGAGGGACAGCTTGAAGACGATTCTTTCATTCTTTCAGATGTGGCAATACAATACAATTCCGGTTATCAGGAAGATGTATTCAGCTTTGCAAACAACATCAACACTGTTGATGGAGGAACGCACATGACAGGTTTTCGTTCGGCTCTTACCAGATGTCTGAATGATTATGCTTCAAAAAATGGGATGTTCAAAAAAACGGGTCAGACGTTCTCTGGAAACGATGTGCGAGAAGGTCTTTCCGCAGTGATCAGTATCAAGATATCGAACCCGCAATTTGAAGGGCAGACAAAGACAAGACTTGGCAACAGAGAAGTCAAGGGTGTTACTGAAACCATGGTTTACTCCGGTCTTGAGCAGTTCTTTGAAGAAAATCCGGGGATAGCCAGGAAAATCATACAGAAATGCATAGACACCAGTGCCGCAAGACAAGCCGCAAGAAAAGCCAGAGAGCTTACAAGAAGAAAAAGTGCTCTTGAAACAGCATCGCTGCCGGGAAAGCTCGCGGATTGTACAGTGAGGAGCTCTGAAGAGGCAGAACTATTTCTGGTTGAGGGAGATTCTGCGGGAGGCAGTGCAAAGCAGGGCAGAGACAGGTACTTTCAGGCAATTCTACCCCTGAGGGGAAAAATCCTGAATGTTGAGAAAGCACCGTTGCACAAAATATTGAACAACACGGAGATAAGAACTCTTGTTACTGCCACCGGAACAGGTATCGGCGAAGACGATTTTGATATTGAAAAGCTTCGTTACGGGAAAATTGTAATAATGACTGATGCTGATGTTGACGGAGCTCATATTAGAACGCTTCTTTTAACATTTTTTTTCAGATATATGCCCAGGCTGATTGCGGAGAGTCATATTTTCATAGCGCAGCCGCCACTTTTCAGGCTGAAGTGGGGAAAGAAAGAACGCTATGTTTTCTCGGAAAAAGAACGTGATGCAGTGATAAGCGAAGAAATCGGTTCTCAAAAAGTCTCAATTCAACGATTTAAAGGTCTTGGAGAAATGAATCCGGATCAGTTGTGGGAAACAACAATGGATCCTGAAAAGAGGTTGATGCTGGAGGTCAGGATTGATGATGCCGTTGAAGCAGACAGAATATTTTCCATTCTTATGGGCGACGAAGTAGAGCCTCGCAGGCTTTTCATAGAGGAACACGCGGCGGAGGTGAAGAATCTTGACTACTGATACAAAAGACCTCCAGCAGAGGAAAAATATGCCAATTATTCAACTTGAAGATGAAATGAAGAACTCATACATTGAGTATTCTATGAGTGTTCTTGTTGGAAGAGCCCTGCCTGATGTCCGTGATGGCCTTAAGCCTGTTCACAGAAGAATTCTCTACAGCATGTATGAACAGAAATTAACCCACCAGAGGCCATACAGGAAATCTGCAACAGTTGTTGGTGATGTTCTGGGAAAATATCATCCTCATGGTGACAGTTCTGTTTATGATGCAATGGTTAGAATGGCTCAGGATTTTTCCTTGAGACATCCACTGGTGCAGGGTCAGGGAAACTTTGGATCTGTTGACGGAGATCCAGCAGCGGCATACAGATATACTGAGGCGCGGATGGCCCGCATCGGCGAAGAAATGCTCTCTGATATTGAAAAGGAAACTGTAGGTTTTGAACCAAATTTCGATCAAAGGTTGAAGGAACCTGTTGTTCTTCCCTCTGGTATCCCCAACCTTCTGGTTAATGGATCCTCCGGAATTGCGGTGGGAATGGCCACAAATATTCCTCCTCATAATCTTCGTGAAATTGTTGATGCATGTATTCGGATTATACAGGATCCTGATGTTTCAGATGATGAAATCATGACCATTGTGCAAGCTCCCGACTTTCCTACGGGTGGAGTAATTATGGGGCTTGGCGGAGTAAGAAACGCCTACAGATCCGGTCGCGGGAAAGTAATTGTCCGAAGCAAAGTAAGTTCTGAAGAGATTAATGGAAGAACTTGTATAATTGTTTCCGAGTTGCCCTATATGGTTAACAAATCAAGATTGATTAAATCAATCGCGGATCTGGTCAAAGAAAAGAAAATTACAGGTATTGCCGATCTCCGTGATGAATCTGACAGAGAAGGTATGCGTGTTGTCATAGTACTCAAACGAGATGCCATTGAAGAAGTAGTTCTGAATCAGCTGTTCAAGCACACCACACTTGAAACTACATTTGGAGCAAATCTAATCGCCCTTGTTGATAAAATTCCCAGAAGACTGAACCTTCGGGAAATGCTTTCCTTTTTTGTTGACCACCGGCATGTGGTGATACTCAGGCGAAGCCAGTTCGAATACAAAAAGGCCGAAGCCCGGGCGCACATTCTTCGTGGGTTGATTAAAGCTCAGGACAACATTGATGAGGTTATCAGGATTATAAAGGCAGCTTCCAGTCAAACAGAAGCCAAAGCCAGTCTTATGAAGACCTTCGACTTTTCGGAAAAACAAACTCAGGCTATTATGGAAATGCGCCTGGGCAAACTTACCGCGCTTGACAGAAAATCACTTGAGGAAGAGCTTTCAGAACTGGAATTATTTATTGCGAGTCTCAAAGAGATTCTGGAGAACAAGCATTTAAGAATGGAAATTGTAGTTGATGAACTTCGAGAGATTGCGGAGAAATACGGAGAGAATAGAAGAACCGCTATCGTGCCGTGGACTCCTGACGGAATAGATGTTGAAGACATGATTCCTGATGATTCCATGGTTATCGTGGTTTCTCACAGAGGTTACATCAAGAGACTGCCCGTGGATACCTGGCGAAGTCAGTCCAGGGGCGGCAGGGGAAAAACAGGCGTAACAACACGAGAAGAAGATTTTCTTGAGCAGGTTTTCACTTCAACCAATCACGCTTACATCCTCTTCTTTACAAATCTTGGGAGATGCCACTGGCTTAAAGTCTGGAAAATACCGGAGGCTGGAAGAAACAGCCGGGGAAAAGCAATAATTAACCTGCTTCAGCTTCTGCCGGATGAACGTCCTGTAGCCAGGGTTTGCGTGAAAGATTTTTCGGGAGATAGATATATCATCATGGCGACCAGTGACGGGCGAGTGAAAAAAAGCTCACTTGATATGTACAGCCATCCCAGAAAAAATGGAATAAAAGCAATCAAACTCATGGAAAACTCTGAACTTGTACAGGCAGTAATGACTGATGGCGAGTCCAGTGTTATTCTGGCAACATCTCACGGAAGGGCAATTAAGTTTCCAGAAGAAGAGATCCGGGTTCAGGGCAGAGATACCATGGGAGTTTGCGGAATGAGATTGAAGGAAGGTGATAGAATTGTTGGGTTAGTCCCGGTCTCCACCGATGATATTCTCATGTCTGTTACCGAGAACGGATATGGAAAGAAAACACCAGTTTCTCAATACAGGCAGACTCATCGGGGAGGTCGCGGAGTTATAAATATTATTACCGATGAAAGAAATGGACACGTGGTTACCGTTTCCGCGCCTTCATCCGAAGATGAGATACTTCTGGTTACAGAATCTGGAATGGTGATCAGATTTAAAAGTGATGATGTAAGACTGATTGGTCGGGCAACAAAAGGTGTTCGTCTAATGAATCTTCTTGAGAATGATACTGTTTCCGATGTTGCATTGCTTCCCGCTGAATTGCTGAATGAAGAAGAGATAGAAACAGAGGAAGGAACCCGCGAGGAAGAAATCTGATGTCTGAACAGGAAGAACTTGGCCAGCGGATAGTAGCCTGGTTGAAACTAAAGCAGTTTGACAGGAGTCCCGTACGGTCTCCTTATGTGAATGTACCTGACTTTCCCGATCCGGATCTGGTACACCTGAAGGATGTCCCTAAGCTTGCCGCTTCTGTGGAACGGTTGAACATTTCTTCTGAGCTGGGAATTTCTGTTCCCGCAATAGCTTCTCTTATTTCTGTAATGAATAGAACTGACGCGGAGAAGCTGTATAACCAGTTGTCCCGGCTATCTGTTCCCGCTAATTTCGATGATGAGATGGCTTGCAAATGGTTTGTTGTTTGTCACAATCTCTCTGAAAAGATGATGATACCGGCAGTCACCGGCTTTTTCAAATTGACAGAACTACAGGGGTCAGAGGATTTCCACATGAATCTTATGAATTCACTGGCATGCTGGTTTAAGGTACTGACAGCATTTCACAAACTGGATTACTCAAGAACGGAAATCCTTTTCAGGATAGCCGAGAGATATCCGGACAGGTTTGCATTTGTGTGTCTCAGGGTTGCGTCAGGCGGAGAGCGTATTATCGCTGCCTTGGAGAACTTTCTTCTTTTGACAAAGAATTCGGATTTGTGTATTGAGGAATCTTCTTCTATACTGGACTTTACCATGGAGACCGGATGGATACTGGAGAGGAAGGATTTCCATTACTTATGGAAATTGATCTCTCAGAAAGGGAGTCTGCTTCAGGGAAGATTGTGTGGAGATCTCGTTCCTATGAGTTCAATACGATTTCTTGCAGGAATCCTCAGAGGCTTAGAGGAAACCGTGGGGCTTGAAGCACTTCTCGCAAAGGAAAGAACTCACAAGGCAATGAGTCTCTTCAATTCTTCTTCGGAAAAGCAAATAGAGAAGAGTTTTTCCCTTTTCCCGGAGTTGGCCTTTCTCATTGATCGTCAAAATGAATTGGATCTGGTGGTTGAAGTTGTATCCCACAGGATTCTAGAAAACAATCAGTCGGATATTGGTTATTCCATTGTAGAGTTTCTAACAAAAATTCCTGGTGGTGTTTCTCTAGCCAAACTGCTTCGCTTTCTCGGGGCAAACGGAGGGGAAATAAGCGGAGAAGTTGTGATGTTTCTAACTGGACTTGTTCTTGAAACCAACAGGAAGAATAGGCTTTCTCCATCAAACATCATAAAATTTTCCAGCATTGTTTCCAGAGTTCTTCCTGTCAGTGTATTATCCGACAGAACAGCATTGAGGACTTTTCACAGCGCTCTGGCGAAGATGGATCATTCTCAGGCTCGCTGGGCGATTAACCAACTTGAGGAGACTGCTTTTCGGAATGATGCAGTTCTCTCGAGTGTTCTGGCCGCAAGTTCCCTGTTGCTGAGAGCATCAGGCGAGAACAACAAAAGAGAGTACCTTTCGCGTATTGAAGTAACAAGCAGATTGCTTGATGCTCTTTTGCCGATTGACCGCAAGAAAGCACTTTCCGGAATTGTACCTCTGTGGGTTGAAACTCTGTTTTCATTCAGCCTTGAGGCAGCGGGGACGGTAATAGAATATGTTTATAAAGTTAACGATATAAGCAACAGAAATCGTTACCTTGAAAATGTGGTAACAAGAATGCTCGGAGAAGTATATCCGGAGGATCCTGTTTTTGAGGATTGTCTTGCTTTTGCTGTACGAGGATACAACTCTTCAGGACTAATTGATAAGCTCAGAGAGACAGAACTCAAAGTGTTTCAAAAAGTCTTCCGTGCCGGGGGAAGAATTGCTATGGTTGACAGCTTGATGATGGATCTTCTGGCCATTCCTGGATTTGAGGGAGACAAAACTGAACAGCTGATATCCGGAATTCGTTCGATATGTAACAGATTCAGCAGGCTTGCCGTTTGGGAGGAAGGGGGGGACTCCCGGTTCTCAGATTTCATTGTAGAAGGAGTCAGCAACATTCTTAGAGCTTTTGTTGACAATACCGGCACCCTTGACTCCGTTAACGGAGAAATCATTGGAAAGCTTCTTCTAAAACTGATGCCGGATGGATCAAATTCAACCAACACTTCAGGGATAGTAAACCTGGGGGGAACCGCTCAGACATTTTTCGGATTCATTCTTCCGAATTCTCTTTCTCTCTTCGGCAGAGAAGTCAGATCTCTTCCAGATTTCCTTTTTGAAATCGCGGATGAATTTTCCAGAAGCGTGGGAGGAATGACTGCCGGTGAGGATTTTGCTGAATATCTTGTAACAATGCTTGATATAGAGATCATGCAGGATCGCGTTGCTGTTCTGGGGGCATGGCTTTCCCAGAAAAGCCCCCCCCCCCTCAATATTTCTAAGAAATGGTCTAATCGCAGACGAGAAGAGTGGAACAGTCTGAGGATAAGAGAAGATACCGCCAGAATGAAACTTTACAGCGCAGTATCTGCTCTTACCTGTTCTTCCGAAAGTTATATCAGAGAAGCGATTTTAAACACCGCAGGATATCTTTCAAAGCAGATAGAAAGAGCTGGAATTCCAGGAGCCGCAAGACTGTCTCTCGACTGGAGCAGAACAATGATGGATCAGTTTCTGGCTTTGTCAGAAGGAATTTCATTGTTTACACTATTTAAAGGAGAGGCGACTGAAGAGGAAGAAAATCAAGAGTTATTCTCATATCTTGAAAGCATAGATGGTTTTATGGAACAGGATGTTTTCCATGCATGGAGACAGGCAGCGTTGTCGCCTTTGCTGAATTGCGCAATTGAAATAGTCCTTGTTTCCGGGAACTCTGTTGAGATCGCAAGAGAAATGGCAGAGACAGCCACAAATGCCGTTGAGTTTCTAGGCTACAACAATGCTAACAGTTTTCTTTCAACCCTGCAGGAAAGTTTTCGGCACGCGACCAGCCCCGAGAACGGTTATGCTCTCATGGAAAAGAACTTTCTCCTTCCTCTCTGGAAAAGAAATTCAGCGGAAAGGCTGGATATTTTCATGTTGGGAATGAAGAAAAGCAGACTAATGACAGGTATTCTGCTTGAGCGTCTTTCTTTTGAGGAACGAGTTGAAGAAAAAGTCAGATTCATGAGAAACTACGCCACCTTTTTCATCACTGTTGAAAAGGCCATTCTTGACATTCAATCTGATATTGAGAAATCACAGATCGCAGACGGGTTAATGGATTCCTGGATTTTCAGCGGTGCCGGGACCAGCATGAAGAAGCCGGTTTCAGAGATTTCGGAGACAGCCGAGCTGGTACAGGATATTTTCAGAAGGATCAAGTATGGCAGTGGTATAGTCAGCGCCAGAGAGGCAGGAGAAATCAGCGCGGATATGCGACGGAAATATAGAGACAATGCTGATTCGGTAGCGATTATTCTCAGATGGACGGTGGATCCTGCCCGAGAAGGGCTTCTTCAGCTTCTGGAAGAAAGCCAACTTCTTCTTCAAGCCGCAGGGGCAGATTCTGAACTCATGAATCTTCTGGACATCCATGGAATCAGAGAGGGCTTTTTACAGGATGCCAAACCCTATTCAGAGAGACCGGAAGCCTTGAAAAAATACCTGAAAACACTGCCGGTAATGGATAAACGGGAGTAAGATGAAAAAAATACTGGTTCTTTCTACGGGAGGAACCATAGAAATGCTGCAGAAAAGCGATGGCCTGGGAATTGGTTATGCGTCAGCCGTGGATATAAGTAGTATCAAGGCATTACCGGAGACGCATATTTCTATCAGAAAATACCTGAGTCTGCCAAGTCCTCACATAACGCCTGAAATTATGGCAGACATTGCGAATGAGTTGAACAAACTGGAGACCTCAAGAGAATTTGACGGTGTGGTTGTTACCCACGGGACGGATACTCTTGAAGAAACAGCATTTATGGCAGATATACATTTGGAGGGAACTCTGCCTGTGGTTTTCACCGCGGCGATGCGGAGCAGCAGTGAACTGGGAGTTGACGGACCGCGGAACATCAGAAGTGCTGTGCGTGTTGCGTGTACCGAAACACGGAACCTTGGAGTCACTGTTGTTCTGAATGATGAAATACATGCTGCAGGCAGGGTAACAAAAACATGCACCTCGAATATCAGCAGTTTTGAATCTCCCGGTTATGGACCTCTGGGTTTTGTTGATGATGATCGGGTTATTTACCATCGTCTTCCTATCTGGAGGATGAATTTACCGCAGGGTCCTCTCGTTCTTGAAAAGCGTGTTGGGCTGGTTCGAATAGCTGCGGGGTTTGGTCATGATGTTATTGATTTCCTTACGGAATCGGGATACAGGGGAATAGTCGTAGAGGCTTTCGGCAGAGGCAATGTACACCCGGAGACGGCTGATGCTATTGAGAGGGCTATAAATTCAGGAGTACTGGTCATTATCACCAGCAGGTGTCATGAAGGACGGGTGCTGGGCGTTTACGCTTATCCCGGAGGAGGAGTTGATCTTATAAACCGGGGAGTTCTGTCCGCCGGGGATATGGCCGGAAACAAAATCAGACTATTCCTCATGGCCTGTATTGGCGGTGGATTGGAAAAGGAGCAGATTCAAAATATACTTTCAAGTTTGTAGTTTACTCCTGATCACATGGTTTGACCCTGTGAAAATTCGGTTTTAGGTTAGCAAGTATTATGAAGAGGATTGGGAGATGAATTGGCTCATAGAGATAAAAGCTTTACTGTTAACATAATACCTCATGATGCTACTCGTAGTCGAAGAGAATGGATAATATCCGGCAGAAAGCTGGTGGTTTTTCGTTTTCTGACCGTGTTGTTTTTGCTTGCGTTGCTTGCTTCTGCCGTGGTTCTTTTCACGGGAACAGCGGAGCTGACAAAAACGGCGGAACTCAGAGAAAGGAACAATCTGCTTACAGACTCTCTCGCAACGGCCAGAGAGTTGAACCGCAGACTGGACATTATAGAGTTGGAATTACAGGAGATACGTGATACAAGAACCGTTATTGAAAATTTGGCGACAGCAGGAGTTTCTGAAGAAAACACCGAATAGAAGAAGGAAGTACTATGTCTAAAGATGATTCTTATAGTGCCATTAATTCTACAATTGGCGGAGGCAGCACCATCAACGGAGTTCTCAACATAAAAGGTGGCCTGAGAGTAGATGGATATGTTGAGGGAGAAGTGAATGTGGCAGGTACTCTGACGGTGGGTCATGAGGGTAGAATAAAGGGCAATGTTGCCGTAACTCATGCAATTATTGGAGGAACGGTAAACGGTACCATCAAGGCGGAAAAGCAGCTTGAGCTTCAGAACGGTTCCCGTATTGAAGGAGATATCATCACGAAATCACTTACTATTGAAGAGGGTGTTTTCTTTGAGGGACATTGCAGTATGAGTGGAGTGGACTCTAAGCCTAAGCAGTAGCTATTAACCAACATCAATCCAAATGTTGAAAACTTTTGTTTTTTGTGGAAAAAGACGAAACGATAAGAAGTGTAATCAATTACGGTTAAGACTTCGAGTGATTTCTGTAATGATATCCACAACTTGCACGGCACTCGCAGATTCTTTTACGAGTTGTTGTTTACACGAGAAGGGTGGTGAAATTTGTGAGCAATAGACTGAACTCCCTTCTTTCCTCAGAGGAGAATGCTCGGGAACTGGTCGAGGAGGCTGCAAAAGAAGCCAAAAGAATCAGAACCGGCATTCCGGCAGAGGTTTCCAAAATAGAGAAAGAGTACAGTGCGGAGCTTCGGGAGTACGAAGAAAGAGGAATGGACAAGGTCCGGGAGGAACTCGTGTTTCTCAAAGAGAAACAGGAAGAGATTCTTGAAAAGGGAAAGACTGCCCTTGAATCAAAATCCAGTGAACTGGCTCCCAGAGCTCTTGATCTGATCCATTCAGCCATTGAAGACGGGAAGGGATAATGGCAAGAGATCGTATAGTGAAGGCCGAAATTCTCTGCCACTCCACAAAGAAGACGGATGTCCTTACCTCTCTTGAAGAGACAGGAAGTATTCATCTGATTGATATATCAGAACTTGAGGATGCTCCGTTTTCCAGGGTTGAAGAGATTGACCGTTCTTCCCTTCATATTCTCTCTTCCTCTCTGGAGAAGATTATTCCATTTCTCCAGGAGAGAAACCCCTCAAAGAAGCGGGTGGCAATTCCAGCGGTAACCGTGGAGGAACTGTCCAGCATGTTTCATCACGGAGAAATCGAGAAAATTGCACTGAAAGCTGCTGAAATCTCTGATGAGCTGACTAATTTATCTTCCAGAGCTGACGAAGTTCAGTGCAGGATTGATTTTGTCAGGGAGTGGACCGATCTTCCTCTGAGGTTTGATCAAGTCAGCGGTAACGGAGAGTTCACCCTTAAGGCCGGTCAGGTATCATCCAGAGAGGGATTTATTCCGCTGAAAAAGCTTGAGCAGGAAATTGATCTGTTTCACGCAATAGAGCTTTCAGGTGACAAAGCGGTGGTAATATGGCACAACAGCTGTAACGAGAGAATTGTCAGCAGCCTGACGGATTCCGGTTTTGTTACTATTGATTTTGCCGGCTATTCTTTAACTCCTGCAGAGGAACTGAAGAAACTTGGTTCAACTCTCATTGCTGTAAGGAACAGAATAAGTGAGCTTTCCTCGGAAGCTGATCTTATGGTACAAAAACTTCCTGAATTGAAAGCCCTCTCTGACGCCGTAGGGATTCAGTCTTTCCGCGAGGAAGCCACAACATCGGGAAGAGTCAGCGCATCAACTCTTTTGCTTCATTTGTGGATAAGAGAAAAGGATGTTCTCCGGTTAAGAACCAATCTGGAAAAACTGGGAGAAGTTGATTTATCTCTGGTAGACCAGGATAAGGATGAAGTTCCTCCAGTTTTTCTTTCAGAGAGCGAATCTGTGGACCCATACCTGATGCTGACAGACATGTATGGAAGGCCGGAAGGAGCAGATCCCGACCCCACGCCACTTATGGCTCCTTTCTATGCCGTTTTTTTCGGAATCTGTATAGGTGATGCCGGGTATGGCCTGGCCCTTGCTGCAGGATCAGCTATTGGATGGTACCTCACAAAGAAAAAACAGGGTAACACAAGACTTTTCAGGCTGATGTTCCAGGGAGGGCTCGCAAGTATTCTCTGGGGATTTCTTCTGGGAGGCTGGTTTGGAATGCCATTTGACACTCTTCCAAAGCTTCTGCAGGATGCAGCGATGCCATTGAACAAACTTGTTCCCGGTTATACACGGGGAGTATCTGATGGTTTTGCCCTTTCTCAGCAGTTCCTTTACCTGACCCTCGGGTTCGGGCTGGTACAGCTTGCCTGGGGAATAATAGTAAATTTGAAGAAGCGCCTCAGAGCCGGAGAAGGAATCTCGGCTGCGGTGGACCAGACCGGTTGGATGCTTGCTCTTCTGGGGTTGTTCCCATGGCTCTTTAACCATTATTTGCTGGATGGAGCCCTCTATTCTTTGACAGGAACAGGAGATACAATCTTCCTGACCATGCTTGCTGTTGGAACGGTTCTCATTTTTATAATGGGTGGGCGAGAGGCTGAAGGTATTGGAGGAAAGGCAGGGCTGGGGGCTTACGCATGTTACGGTATAGTGAATCTTCTCGGGGATGTTCTCAGCTACTCCAGACTTTTTGCTCTTGCGCTTTCCAGCGCGATAATAGCATCTGTGATAAATCAGATAGCCGGTATGCTCAAAGACATTCCGGTTATTGGAATAGTGCTTACCGTACTGGTTCTGGTCGCAGGTCACCTGTTCAATCTGGCAATGGCCGCGCTAAGCGGTTTTATTCACACAGCTCGCCTGCAGTTCGTAGAGTTCTTCAGCAAATTCTATGACGGAACAGGAGCATCATTCAAGGCTTTTCGTTATGAGCCCCGATATATTAGACTAAAAAGATAGTTAAAGGGAATAGAAACAAAAACAAGGAGGAAATAAATTGAACTACTTAGTTGCGTATCTGGGCGTTGCTCTTGCCTGTGCTCTTGCGGGAATCGGAAGTGCGGTAGGAGTAGGGATTGCCGCACAGGCAAGCACAGGCGTGATGAGCGTTGACCCTAAAAAATTCGGAAAACTTCTTCTTCTCTCAGCTCTTCCGGGAACTCAGGGCATCTACGGATTTGTTATTGCCTTCCTTCTCATACAGAAGATTGCCCTTTTCACTGGTGATAACCCTCTTACAATGGTCGTTGGCTGGAAGATATTCGCGGCAGGTCTGCCTATCGCTCTTGCGGGCCTCATGTCGGGAATCCATCAGGGGAAAGTTTGTGCCGGTGGAGCAATGATGACAGCCAAGCAGCCTGATGACAGTGCCAAGGCTCTTATTCTCGCGGTATTCGTAGAGTTCTACGCTATTCTGGGATTCCTGGTTTCCTTCCTCATGCTGGGTCAGATAGGCTAGCGGGGCAGTTATGTCACTTCAAGCCATACTGGCGAAGATCGAGAATGACGCAAAGATACAGGCAGAAGAAATAACTCGGTCTGCCTGTAATGAACAGAAGGAAGCTCTTCACAGAGTGAAATCCCGGATAAAGGAGAGACACCACAGGGATACAGAAAGAATTAGGAACAGGATAGAGGCAAATGCAAAGCAGATGAAGAGTCATGCCCGTCGGGAGATGGAAAAGGCTCTTCTCAGTCATCGCAGAAAAATCGTTGACAGAGTCATAACAGATTCGGTTAAAAAGATAGCATCTGCTGCGGACTACCTTGAGCTCATTGGGGTTCTTATACAGAGTTGTGATCTTCAGGGAGAGGTTGAGATTATCATCTGTGCCAATGACAAAAACAGGATAACCGAAAACTACCTTAAGAAGCTCTCCACAGACAAGCGCAAATTTGTTCTTTCTGACGAAAACCATACAGATTATGGTGGAATCCTGATGCGCTCAGGCGATATAAGCCTGAATGCCACTCTCTCTATGATTGCCGAGCTCAACCATGATTCTATGGTAATGGAGCTTTCGCGGCTTCTGCCGCTGGAGGGACAGGTGGACTAACAGTGTCAGACAGTTCTTACGCATATGCCAGCGGCAGAGTCAGCGGCCTGGAAGAATCTCTTATCACAGAGAGAGTCTGGAATCAGCTTATTACCGCGGCGGACAGGGATGAGGTGTTGAGAATTCTGGGAGACTCCTGGTACGGAACTCTCCTTCAGGCAGAGAATGATCTTAATGGAGCTTTGAGAAGTGCGATCTGCCGTGCAGAAGGGGAGCTTGCAGAACTTTCAAATGATAAGGTATTCACTCAGGGTATTCTCCTCAGGCGAGATGTCAGAAATGCAAGATATCTCTGGAAAAACCTTGCAGATGGTGGCGACGGCGATGTTGAAGTAGAACCTTCGGGAATGATTTCTGTAGATGACATAAAAAAGGTATGGGGAGACAGCAGTATTGTTGATTCTCTGCCAATTCAATTCAGGGAGTCACTTGAGGAGATTCAGGCTCTTCCCTTTCCATCTGTTGCAGAACTTGATTCAGCTCTTGACAGACTTGCCGCAAGGGTTGAAGCGGACAATCTGGGAAAACTGGAGGAACCTGTTGGAAGTATCCCTGCAGTTAAGATTGAATTGAGGAACTTTCTCACGGCAGCCAGGTGCAGAAGTGAAGAAATGACTCCCGCTACAGTTGAAGAAATTATGCTGAACGGAGGGTATCACACTCCTTCAGATATAGCTGAAGCAGTAAGAATCAACAGACTCGCAGCTCTTCTCGGAGAAAAGGCAGGTTTCGAAAAAGTCGCGGCAGCGCTTGATAAGGGACTGGAGTCGGGATCTTTCCTTGCGTTTCAGAGGGAGAGTGACCGGATGATACTGGATATTCTGGAAAGAGCTTCCGGGAAAATGTTCAGCCCGGGGCCTCTTGCCGCTTATGTTCTTCGCAGGGAGCTTGAAGCTTCCCATTTGAAAATGATAGCTGCCGGTAAGGCAGCCGGTATTGACTCCAGGCGTCTCAGCGCCAGGGTTCCCAGAGGATAGGAGTAAGTATGGCGGAAAAGGGCAGAACAGCCTTCATTGGTGATGCTGATTCCGTGCTGGGTTTCCGGGCTCTTGGAGTGGAAACATATACACCGGAATCGGGATTTGAAGCTGTTAAAATATTCAAGTCCCTGGTGAAGGAAAAAGTATCAGTGATAATGATCACCGAGGATATGCTGGATTACCTCCAGAGTGAAGTAGATGAGGTTGTCAGTATGCCGATTCCTGCCGTTGTGGTTTTACCCGGAGTTTCCGGGTCGAAACACAGAGGAGAGGACACGATCAGAAACCTGATCATCAGAGCCGTAGGTGTTGACCTGATGGCGGAGGATGAGCAGTGAGTCGGAGGAAGCAATGATACATGGCAGGATTGACAAGATAGCCGGTCCGCTGGTGGTTGCCACCGGAATGACTGAAGCAAAGATGTTTGATGTGGTCTTTGTTTCAGACTATCGGCTGATCGGTGAAATTATAGAATTAAAGGGGGACAAAGCTTCAATTCAGGTTTATGAAGAAACCGGAGGCCTGAAGCCTGGAGATCCTGTTTATCAGACAGGTCATCCTCTTTCGGTACAGCTTGGACCGGGGCTGCTGACATCTATTTATGACGGGATTCAGCGGCCACTGGATAAAGTCAGGGAACAGGCTGGAGACTGGATTACAAGAGGGATCAATATTCCGGGGCTTGACCATGATAAACTCTGGCTATTTACTCCTGAGCTGGAAGCAGGGGCAGAAGTTTCCGGTGGTGAGCTTATTGGTATTGTTCCCGAGACCGAGCTTATCGATCACAAAATAATGGTTCCCCCTGGGATCAGTGGCGAGGTAACATTTGTGATTGAACAGGGAAACTACAACATCGAAACTGTGGTTGCCACGGTAAAAAGCGAGGCAGGAAAAGTCACAGAGTTGAAAATGTATCAGGAATGGCCGGTGCGCCGCTCAAGACCGGTTACAACGAAACTTGCCCCCGAGGAGCCGCTCATTACAGGTCAGAGAGTTATTGATACCTTTTTCCCTGTAGGCAAGGGAGGAACGGCATGTGTTCCCGGGCCTTTCGGCAGTGGGAAAACTGTTATTCAGCATCAGCTCGCCAAATGGGCAGATACTGAAATTGTTGTTTATGTGGGATGCGGAGAACGCGGCAATGAAATGACCGATGTTCTTCAGGAATTCCCGGAGCTTAAGGATCCCAAATCAGGCAAGCCCCTGATCCTGAAAACCGTTCTTGTTGCCAACACCTCCAATATGCCGGTTGCAGCCCGTGAGGCAAGCGTGTACACTGGAATAACCGTTGCCGAGTACTTCCGGGATATGGGATATTCTGTTGCGCTCATGGCAGATTCAACCAGCCGCTGGGCTGAAGCTATGAGGGAGATGTCAGGAAGACTGGAGGAGATGCCCGGAGAAGAGGGTTACCCCGCTTACCTGGGAACCCGCATCGCCGAGTTTTATGAAAGAGCCGGCAAGGTTCAGTGTCTCGGCGGAGAGAGAATAGGTGAACTTACAGTTATTGGTGCAGTAAGCCCTGCGGGTGGTGATTTGTCCGACCCTGTGGTTCAGGCGACTCTCCGCGTGGTTAAGGTTTTCTGGAGTTTGCAGGCAGAGCTTGCCTATATGCGTCATTTTCCGGCTATCGGCTGGCTGGACAGCTACAGCCTGTACACCAAGAACCTTAAGCCGTATTTCGATAAAAACTTTGGTATAAGCTGGGTACTTGCAGTCAGGAAATCAATGGCTCTTTTGCAGGATGAGTCAAATCTTCTTGAGATCGCCCGCCTGGTGGGAGCTGAAAGTCTCTCCCCGGAGGATCAGCTGATTCTCTTTACATCCAGAAGTCTTCGAGAAGACTTCCTCCACCAGAATGCTTTCCATCCCATCGACACTTTTGCTTCCAGCAGAAAGCAGCAGCTTATGCTGGATACAATTCTGCATACCTATAACGAGATGACCAGAGCTATTGAAGCGGATGTGCATCCGAGGGCTATTTTTGATTTTCCATTGTCGGAAGACATAGCCAAGATGCGTTACCTGCCCGAAGAAGACATAGAGCAGATCAATGATCTGCAGAAGAAAATCACCAAAGCTGTTAATGAGAAAATACAGCTTGAAACCGCTTAGGAGGTTGAGAAATGATACGGGAGTACAAAACGACCGTGGAGATATCCGGCCCCCTGATGCTGGTGGATCGGGTTTCGGATGTCAGTTTTGAGGAGCTTGTAGAGATAGAGCTTTCCAGCGGAGAGCTTCGTCACGGAAAAGTTCTTGAGATCGACAGTAGAAGAGCCCTTGTTCAGTTATTCGAGGGTTCCAGTGGTACAGATCTTGAAACAAGCAAAATCCGGTTTCTTGGCAAGGGAGTCGAGCTGGGAGTTTCCACAGAGATGCTGGGTAGAATTTTCGATGGACAGGGTCGTCCGAGAGCTCCATTTGATAATGATCCTCCCATTGTTCCCGAGAAGATGAACAACATAAATGGAGCACCCATCAATCCCTATGCTCGAGATTATCCTGCGGAGTTCATTGAAACCGGATTTAGTTCCATTGATGGCATCAACACGCTGGTGAGAGGCCAGAAGCTTCCTATCTTCAGCGCCAACGGCTTGCCTCACGGTATTCTGGCTGCCCAGATCGCCAGACAGGCAAAGGTTATGGGCGGTGATGACAACTTTGCCGTTGTCTTTGCCGCAATGGGAATAACCTTTGAGGAAGCTGATTTCTTCATCAAGGACTTCAGAGCCACAGGAGCTATGGACAGAGCAGTCGTATTCCTTAACCTTGCAGATGATCCCGCTATTGAAAGAATAAGCACACCCAGAATGGCACTTACGGCAGCCGAGTATCTTGCTTACGAAAGGGACATGCACATTCTGGTTATTATGACAGACATGACAAACTACTGTGATGCTCTTCGTGAGATAAGCGCAGCAAGGCGCGAGGTTCCAGGTCGCAGAGGTTACCCGGGTTACCTTTACACAGATCTTGCATCTCTGTATGAGCGTGCCGGCAGAATTAAGGAGAGAAAGGGTTCAATAACCCAGATCCCCATTCTTACAATGCCCGAGGATGACAAGACCCACCCGATTCCAGATCTTACCGGCTACATCACGGAAGGGCAGCTCATTCTCAGCAGGGAGCTGCACAAGAAGGGTATCTATCCGCCTATGGATGTGATGGAATCTCTCAGCCGATTGAAAGACAAGGGAATTGGCGAGGGTAAAACCAGAGAGGATCATGCTGATCTTTTCAATCAGCTTATGGCAGCATACTCTGCAGGTAAAAACGCAAGAGAGCTTTCAGTAATTCTAGGAGTGGCGGCACTCAGCGAGATTGACAGAAAGTATCTCCACTTTGCGGCAGAGTACGAAAAACGCTACATCAGTCAGGATGAGCACGAGGACAGGGGTATCGTCGAAACCCTTGATCTCGGCTGGGAGCTTCTCAAGTTGCTTCCAAGAACAGAGATGAAACGTATTCGTCCGGAAAACCTGGACAAATACTGGCCGGTAAAAGAGAGCAATGCTGATGGCGATTGAAGTAAAAGCAACCAGGATGGAGATGCTTCAGCTTAAGAAGCGTCTCAAGCTGGCACAGAAAGGTCACAAGCTTCTAAAAGACAAGCTTGACGAGCTTATGCGTCAGTTCAAGATCCTGATCGGTCACTACGAGGGAGCAAGAGCAAAGCTGGAGAATCAGCTTGAAACTGCCTATGGAGAGTTCCTCTTCGCCCGGGCAGCCATGGAGGAAGAGGGACTTCTTGACGCTCTTCGCTATCCGGGTGCCAGGGCTGTTGTTGAGTCATCAACAAGAAGAGTAATGAACCTTACCCTTCCGGTATTCAAGGTCTCCATTGAGGGAAAAGTCAGGAACTACGGAATGTTCGATACTCCTCCGGAACTTGATGAGGCCCTTGAGGTTTACAAGAAGGTTCTTCCGGAGATCATTCGTCTTGCTGAGCAGGAGAAGGCCATTATCCTTATCGCCCAGGAAATTGACAGTACCAGGCGCAGAGTGAATTCACTGGAGTATGTGATGATTCCCGAGATTAAACAGGCTATAAGATATATTCGTCTCAAGCTTGATGAAATGGAGAGGGGTAACACAACCCGCCTCATGAAGGTCAAAGAGATGGTAGAGGCCAATCGGGCCTACTGATTTCCACGAACAAAAGGGGAATCCGAAAAAGAATCCCCTTTTGTTCATCAAAGTGATTTAAGAAGTTTCATCAGAGCAACGGTTCCGGGGTCGTCCACCCCGTAATTTATCCATAGCCTGTCCAGCTCTGCCTTAACCAGTTCAAGAGTTGGTTTTTCTCCAAACATCAGTGTGATTCTGTACAGCATGGCTTTGTTCAAATAGCCCTGGTAAATACATGGAGCTATAAAGGGATTTTTACTCCATACAGCCTGATGCACATATGCCTCACCTTCTGCCAGTATTGATATCAGATATTCGATGCCATCAACAAGAACCACCAGCCAGTCTCCAGGCCAGTCGAGTTTGCAGCTTCGTATGATATCACAACCCTCGAAAGTTGAATCTTCATCATGGCAATGCAGAAGAACGGTCACTCCACGGCTGGCAGCGGCCTCGATTGGTTCCCGGAGTCTTCCCATTGGAAGGGTATCGGCGTCGATCAGCAGATTGAATTTCGCGGAAGCTATCATTGCTGCTGCTTTGGCGTATACCTGATTAACGTTGACAAGACGGTACACGCCTTCTTCGGGAGGAGCAGTAGACAAGTTCTGCAGCTCCTTGCTGAGTTTTTCTCCTGTGTCCTTCAGACTGTAAATCTGTTGATTTATGTACTCTTTAATGGGAAGGGCGGAATAGAGACGGCTTTTCCCGCTGTCATCAAGAAGAACAGCACCTCCTGCTTCAAGAGTCTCAAGGATCTTGTAGGTATTTGGAACAGGTTTGCCAAGGGCTTTTGCAACCTTGTATCCTGTGCTGCCGGGGTCTCTTACAAGTGCCATATACACCTGTGCCTCTATAGCGGAGAAGCCCACTTTTCGAAGCAGTTCATTTAATTTTTCAGACAGATCATTCCCCTTCCGTTATCCACGGACAATACAGAATGAGGTTCTCTGTTGTCCAGAACCTTCTATCTCAGCATTGTGATTCTGTCCACAGAGCTGTCTCCCGAATCGGATTCAACCCTGATGTAGTAAATGCCTGTTTCTACAGGAGAGCCGTCAGTCGCGCATCCATTCCAGCGGGTGCCCAGAATCCAGTTGCTACTGTGTACTGTTCAAATCCGCCTGCCGCAGCAATCGAAAAACATAGAACCATAACAGTTTCACTTAGCTGAATCCATTGTTTCATAACGATTCCTTTCACCTGTTCAGTACAACAAGAGCCCGTGAAAACCGGTTTTCATCATCACTGGTGGCAGTTGCACGGTACACTCCGGAAGGCAGACCGGTAACAACAAACCGTCCCTCTGTCTCTCCTGTACCGGAAAAGACCTTCCTGCCGGAGGTGTCGTATACCGAAAGAGTAACGCTTCCTCCCGTTGCGGTACTTACAGAGAAAACAACCGAGCCACAGGAAGGGTTTGAAAATGACAGAGTCAAAGGTGATTCAGGTTCTTCTACTCCCATTGGATCCCAGTTGAACTGGAAGCTGTCCAGCACAGGAGAGACTTCAGGGTTGGTGGAATTCATCAGTACCCTGTACTGGAAATACCTCTCCACCATTCCTGAAACAGCCGAGGGGTTGTAATACTCAACCGACCATTCTCCAAGATTTCCCGGATCAGAGGAAGACCTGAACTGAACACCAAAGGAACTGCCGCCGGGAACAGAAACATTCCAGTCGATACTGGCCCACTGGGGAGTTTCCTGTGTATCCAGTACAGAGCTTGTGAGAGTTCCGGTGGAAACGAATTCTGTAGCTGTGTGCCACACAACCTTGCCCTGCATAAATCTAATTGCGAGTACATCAAGACTTCCATTGTTGTCTATATCCGCCGGTATAACACAGCTTGTGGAGCCCCCGCCCGCACGGATGATCCACTTTGTCCAGACAGATCCTCCGTTGCTGTTTTCCCACCAGGCGACACCGCCACCGCCAAAGGAAGAGACAACAATATCCATGTCTCCGTCGCCATCCAGATCAGCAGGTTTAACAATAGCGCATGCGGTTACTATTCCGATAAGTGACCGCGTCCATCCAGTTCCATTGTTACTGTACATAAAGGTTCTGGACTCATTCATTGCAGCGGAAACAAGTTCAAGATCTCCGTCATCATCCAGATCAACTGCCCTTACTCCATGGGCTCCCTGGATTGAAGTGTCTACATCCTCCCCCGTCCATACAGGTTCCGATCCTCCGCTTCCATACCAGATTGTAACAGAAGAGGGCCCTCCCGTAGAACCATAAGCAGCACACGCTACATCCATGTTGCCGTCCTGGTCTATATCGACAGGATGGAGTCTGCAGGGGTAGAAAACAGAATCAGTAATCAGGAGCGACTGCCATTGAACAGGAACTCCTTCATCATTTCTGTACCAGTAAACAAGATCAGCTTCTGCCGCAGCCGCAACCAGATCAAGATCTCCGTCTCCATCGATATCCGAGGCTTCTATATGATGAGCACCTTGAAAACCAGTAGCAATCTCCTGTATTTCCCACTGAGGAAAACTTGCTCCGTCATTAAGAAAGAGAAGCAGTCTTCCACCGGTATAAGTGGCAATGAGAATATCCAGATCTCCGTCTCCGTCCACATCGGCAATGTCGCTTCCGCAGCATCCATCTGTTTCTGAAGAAACTATCTGTTCCACCCACTCATTATTTTCCTGTCCGTACCACACCCTGACCTGATCCATTTCATAGGCTCCAACCATGATGTCCATGAATCCATCAGCATTGATGTCATCGCAGTGAGCGGTATAGGGTTTAGCGAATTCCTCAACAATCAGAGTTTCCGTACAATCAGCCAGAGGAGAGGAGGACAGAGCAATCTGACCTTCAACAGATCGCCATGCAACACCCTCAAAGTTCTCAAAAGTATCAGCCCAATCGGCAGCAGGGCTTCCAGCTACAGGTCCTCCGGACCAATCGGATTGTTCAGCCTGCCCGGCAAAAGCAGACAAACCTCCAAGAAGAATAACCAGCATAATCGGTTTCATAATAACTCCTTTCCAAGAGTGACGAGTATATAGTTGTTCTGTATTATACTATCAAAGAAGGAGGAGTCAAGAAAAGGGGAGAGCCGAAGCTCTCCCCAACAACCAAAAGGCCTTTTCTAGAAAGAAGCCTTGATTCCAGCCCAGGTTTCGCGTTCGAGTGAAGTGTCACCCCACATGAAGCCAAGAATGTTCTCCCATATAGCGATACTCTCATTCGCATATGCAGGGGTGAATCCGCTGATAACGCTGCAACCGTCGCTGGCGACACAGATAGCGGCCTGACCTGATGTTGATGAGGATGTCCAGCCGGTGACGGGAGTAGCGGTTGAAACGGTCATTCTGCTGTTCAGAGTGAGGAGACCGGGATCATTCCAGGCCCAGTCAGTGATTCCATCGGCGATGGCGTGTCCTGTGTTCCAGCAATAGTGAGGAATAACAGGAGAACCGAAACCGGAGAAGCCGGAAACGCCCATGGCATTTCCAAGAGCTCCCTGTCCGGCTGTTCCTGAAGTCCACTGCCAGGTTGATGCAAACAGCTTGATGGCACCTGTGTCATAGAGATCGTTTACAGCAGCCCAGTTAAGAGTGTTAGCGTTGGCATACCAGGATTCGATAACCACGATATCCCACGCATCACCGAGGCTGGAAAGGGCAGTGTTGAATGCTACCTGCTGTCCACCCGGATAACCGTCATAGGATTCGATGTTGGCAGAGGGCCAGAGGTTGCCGGCTGCGGTAACAACGGCATTTCCATAACCTCCAGAAATGTCGTGATAAATCAGGACATTAGCGGGATCCTGGGCGAAAGCAGCCACAGTAATCAAAGATAGTAAACAGAATACAATTTTCATGAAATCCTTCCTTTCCGATGACCCGAGATGAGCCATCTTTAATTCTATCCATAAGATGGGGGAATGTCAACACAGAACAGGGAATCCGTTAAGAATTCCCTGAAATATTTTTGGTGTTCCCGATGGGCATTGAACCCCGCTTTCCCTCGTCAAGGGAACAGGCTTAGTTTCTCGGGGACGCGGGGTAAAAAAACACCCCCATACGGAGGTGCTTATTTTCTTTGGCGCTCCCACGGGGAATCGAACCCCGCTTTCCGGCGTGAGAGGCCAGCGTCCTAGCCGATAGACGATGGGAGCACTGCGCCGAGGGCGGAATATCTGTACCCGCCATCATTTTGTCAAGCCCTGTACTTCTTCTCCAGCTTCTTCAGCTTTTTCCCGGAAAGTCCTCCCAGAACACCCATTGCGGAGGTAATTCTTGTCCGGCAGAGGTCACTTCCAAGGACTTCCATGGAGTCGAAAAGAGGAGGAGCAACCTTGCTTCCGCAGATGGCTCCGTATAGAGGACTTGTAAGATCTTTGAGCTTCAGTTCAAACAATTCTGAAACTTCTTTCAGTACTGATGAAATGGCCGGGCTGTTCCATTCTCGAAGTTCCTCAAGTTTCCACAAAGTTACTTGAAGAAGCTCAATAACATGGCTTTTCTCCATATCTTTAACCTCTAAAAGTTCCTCTGTAACAGGAACAGAATCGCTGAAGAACATTGCAGTGAAGTAACCCCAGTCGGAAAGGGTTTCAAGTCTTGATGCCACAACAGAAGAAACTCTGGAAATGTATTCAGGATTTAAAGCCCACTCCTGAAGCTTCTCAGAAAGTTCAGCAACGGAGTTGTCCTCTCTGATATATCTGCTGTTCAACCACCGGAGTTTTGCTCTGTCAAAAACCGGACTGCCCAGGGAAATATCCTTCAGGCTAAAATTCTTAATCATTTCCGGAACAGAGAACTTCTCAGATCCGTCCGGCATGTGCCAGCCCATCATTCCCAGATAGTTAAGAAGGGCTTCAGGGAGATAGCCCGCTTTCCTGTAGTAGTTGATGGAAGTGGGGTTCTTCCTTTTAGACAGCTTCGACTTGTCCGGATTTCGAAGCAGAGGCAGGTGACAATACAAAGGAGGTTCCCAGCCGAAGAACTCATAAAGAAGCACATGTTTGGGAACGGAGTTGATCCATTCCTCACCTCTGATAATGTGAGTTATCTCCATGAGGTGATCGTCAACAACAACAGCCAGATGGTATGTGGGGAAGCCGTCTGCTTTCATTATCACCTGATCATCAATTGAAGCCCAGTCTTTTCTTATTTCGCCGCGGAGCAGATCGTGAAATACACATTCCCCTTCAAGAGGTATCTTCATTCTGACAACATAAGTTTCTCCGGCGGCGATTTTTTCAGCCGCTTCCCGAGGAGAAAGATCTCTGCATCTTCTGTCATAGCCCCGGTTAGGTGCTTTTTCTTCAATAAGTTTTTTGCGGACCTCATCCAGTCTTTCTTTAGAGCAGAAACAGGGGTAAGCATGACCATTTTTTATGAGTTGATCAATGTGATTTCTGTAAATACTCAGGCGGTCACTCTGTCTGTATGGCCCAAACGGACCCCCTACATCAGGCCCCTCGTCCCATGTAATGCCAATCCACCTCAAGCTTTCAAGAATTGCCAGCTCGGAGGCATCTGTTGATCTGTCCTGATCAGTATCTTCAATTCTCAGAACAAAATCTCCTCCGTTAACTCTGGCCCACACAAAGCCGAATAGAGCCTGGTACGCGGTACCCACATGGGGATCTCCTGTTGGAGAAGGAGCCAGTCTTGTTCTTACCTTCATTTTACCTCCTTTTCATGCTGTGCCTGTGATGGCTATAATACTTGAAAGCAGGCAAGGAGGTCACTGTGATTAAGGTAGAAAGACTTACAGACCAGAAGCTGGAAGAACTCAACGTCATGAGCTGGCCCATCTGGGAAAAGGAAGAGTCTGAGTTCCCCTGGGAATACGACATGGAGGAAGTCTGTTACATCCTCTCCGGGGAGGCTACAATAATCCCTGAAGACGGAGACCCGGTTAAAATTGGCTCGGGAGATTTTGTCTCCTTCCCCTGCGGTATGAAATGCATATGGAAAATCAATTTAGCTATAAGGAAACACTATGATTTCAGGTAAATTCAAAACTGCCCCGCTGGATACCATGGCCAGAGTGTCTACTGTACTAATGATTGTCGCGGCGGGAGCTCTTCCTTTTGTTCCCAGAATGGCCATGTATGCCCTGTCCATTTTGCCTCTGGTGATCTTTATAACCTGGCTCTTTTCCGTAAGGGGATATACCCTTGAAGACAACACTCTGGTTGTTATGAGACCTTTGTGGAAAACAACAATTGTTTTACCTCCGGGTGCCACTGCACGGGCAGAACCGGAGGTAAAGAACGGGCTTATCAAAACCATGGGTAACGGTGGATTGTTCGGCTATACCGGAGGATTCAGAAACAGGAAGCTTGGCAACTTCAAGACCTATGCCACAAACTGGAGCCACGCGGTTTCAATAACCAGTGAAGCGGACAGTTTTTGCATTGTTCTCACACCTGAAGACCCTGAACAATTAATCCAGATCATTAATGGATGACTTTAAAAAGGGGCAGGGAAACTATTCTGAAATTCCAGTTAGCTTAGAAAAAAGTACCAGACAAGCAGAGCTTAATCGTTTACAAGAGAGAAACCGGGTTTTTGATTTAAACAACTTGCAGTAAAACAGGTGATATGGTATTGCTGAACTTTGACAGGTCAATAAGAGAATATATAGGGGAAAGAAATGAAGACATTGTCTCTTGCATTGCTGATTCTTACTTGCAGCCTTTCTGCGGATGAATGGACTATTGAGTTACTGGACTCGGAAGGCTGTACAGGATATTGGAGCTCAATCCATATGGATTCGGCAGATCAAACTCACATAGTCTACAGAGATGATACTGCCAATCAGCTTATTCATGTTTTCCAGAACGGAACAGGTTGGACCTCTGAGGTAATTGCCACCTGTGATTGCTGGTTCATAAGCATGGTTCTTGATTCCAGCGACAAGCCCCATGTTTCTTACTGGGACAATTCCACATCTGAAATATCGTATGCGAACTGGGATGGCTCATGTTGGGTTATCTCTGTTCTTGAAACAGCAGGAACCTCAGCTTATGAATATCCACGATCAGACATAGAGCTGGATTCTGCTGGGTTGCCGCACGTAACCTGGTATGATGGAATTGAAGGAAGACTCAAGTACGGCAGTTGGACAGGTTCGGATTGGAATATTATAACGGTAGATTCAATTGGGATAACAGGTGTAGATCCTTCTCTTTCTCTGGATTCAAATGATAATCCGCATATTTCTTATTGTAACCGTACTGATTCTTGTTTAAAGTACGCCTTTTACAACGGATCAGAATGGCAACAGCAGACAGTTGACGCAAGCGGGGATGTGGGAGGTTGTACTTCCATTTTTCTTGACGGAAATGATAACCCCCGTATTTCCTATTATTCCTGGAATCCCTATGAATCTGTTAAATATGCATTGAAGGATGGAAGCAATTGGACCATTGAAGTTGTGTATCAAACCCCCCACACATATCCTGGAACGCCACAGGGGCTTACTCTTGATTCCCAGGGCAATGCCCACATTTCTGCAAGTTACAGCGATTACCAGAATTTCCTGATCTACTTTCAAAAAGGAATAACCGGATGGACCCACGAATTTGTAGATGGAGATTATACAGGTTGGGATAGCTCAATTTGCACAGATACAAGTGACATTCCACACATTGCCTATTTTGACATATACAACGAAGATTTGCTTTACGCTAAAAAAGATGCATCAGGAACCTTTGAAGAATATTCTTGCCCGCTTCAATCTTTTGCATTTTCAATTTATCCTAATCCGGCATACGGTGCTTCCTTCGTTTCAATCACAACGAACTCGTTTTTATCCTTGGAGTTGTCGGTTTTTGATCTTTCAGGAAGGGCAATCATTCCTGCGATGCAGATAGAGGTAACAGCATCCTCAAATTCCACAGTACTGGATGGATTAGTGCCGGGCATCTACTTTTGTCAGGTTTCAGATGGTAATGCTTTGTCTTCACAGAGATTCGTGATTCTGGAATAGCATCTATTAAAAGATTCTTCAGCCCGGGGAAAGAGTTTTCGGGGAACTCCGGTTTCTGTAGCCGTAAAGCGTTATCTTGGATCTTTCGGTTTTGTCCAACACTAATAAGCAACGGTAGTGAAAGACTTGAGAGTGACGAGTTCTCCACTATTTTTCACGCTTCTTTTTTTCTAAATTCATTTTCAGTGTTGAATGTAATATAGCCAGCTCAATCCATCTATTGGTCAAGGCTTTGAAATCTTTATAAGTAG